>JAFGAW010000201.1 GCA_016933475.1 Thermoleophilia bacterium | reverse complement strand
GGGCCGAGCGCGACGGCGCCGAGCTTCCTCGACACGCCGCTGGCCGGCACCGGCCTCAGCCCCGCCGTCGCCCAGGGGGTCAGCTTCAGGACGATCGAGCCGGGCGACCCGATCGTCTTCGACTTCGTCGCCGTCCGCGAGGGCTACACGGCCGACTTCACGCGGATGCTCTCGCTCGGACCGCTGCCCGCTGCCGTACGCGACGCCTACGCGGTGGCCCTCGAGGCGCAGGCCGCGGTCGTCGCCACGGCGCGGCCGGGCGTGACCTGCGGCGCCGTGTACGAGAGCGCCGTGGTCGTCGCGGAGCGCCGCGGCCTCGGCGCCCACTTCATGGGCTGCGGCCCGGAGCAGGTGCGGTTCATCGGCCACGGCGTCGGGCTCGAGCTCGACGAGCTCCCCGTGCTGACGACCAGCGACGTGCCGCTCGAGGAGGGCATGGTGTTCGCCCTCGAGCCCAAGTTCGTGCTGCCCGGCGTGGGCGCCGTCGGCGTCGAGAACACGTTCGTCGTCGAGCCCGACGGCCTGCGTGCGCTGACGCGTGCGCCGGAGGAGCCGGTCGAGGTCCCGCTCGGAGCGTGACGGCGGGGGAAGGCGCCTGAGGCGGCCGGGCGTCGCCGGCCGGGGCGGCGTGTGGCGCGACCTTGACCAGGGTCAAAGTAGACAAATCCATCCTTTTAGGATACAAAGGGGGTGTGAAGCTCTCGACCCAGGCAGACTACGCGGTGCGCGCCGTGTTCGAGCTCGCCAAGCGCGGGCCCGGTCACGTCGTGCACACCGACGAGATCGCCGCCGCGCAGCGCATCCCCAGCAGCGGGCTGGCCAAGGTGATCCGCGAGCTGGCGCGTGCCGAGGTGGTCCGCACCCAGCGCGGCAACCGCGGCGGCGTCATGCTCGCGCGGCCGGCCGGTGAGGTCACCGTGCGCGAGGTCTACGAGGCGGTCGAGGGCCCGATCACGTTGTGCCGCTGCCGGGCCACTCTCGAGCCCTGTGCCGAGACCCCGTGCGACACGCACGACTTCTGGAGTTCTGTCGAAGCGCTCCTCACCGGGGAGCTCGAACAGACGACGTTCGCGGCCTTGACCGCACGGCAGGGCGACGCCCTCCGCGGCAGCCGCCCGCAGCGCGACGAGGAGGTGAACCAGCAATGACCGAGATCAAAGAACAGGTCGAGAAGGCTCTCGCCGATATCCGCCCGGCCCTCCAGGCCGACGGCGGCGACATCGAGTTGATCGACGTGGTGGACGGTATCGTCCAGGTACGCCTCCAGGGCGCCTGCGCCGGCTGTCCGATGTCGCAGCTCACCCTGACCAACGGGGTCGAGCGGCACCTCAAGAACGTGGTGCCCGGCGTCGAGCGCGTCGAGAACTTCGCCGTGTGAGTGTGTGAATCAAGGCGGCGTATACTAGTCGACTCTCGAGAACGGCGAGGCTGCGAGCTGGGCTCTCAGGGGCACGTTCAGCCGAGCACCGATGCGACGGCGCGCGATCTGCGGCACCGCGGTCACCGGCCGGTGCGGCGGTTCCGGACGGGGGAGGCACTGGTGAAGAAAAAGACGACGGCGGCGCCGGCGACGGACGCCGCCACCGGCGCGGCGACCGGCACGACCGAGGATGCCGCGACGACCGGCGGTCCCGCGGACGAGCGCACCGAGACCAAGGCTACCGCAGGCGCGGCCGCGGGGCGCCACGCGCTCGCCGAGCCAGACCAGCGCGCCGCTGAGGCGGTAGCCGACCCCGACCCGCCCGTCGCGGAGGCGGCCACTGAGTCCGACCCGCCGGTGGCTGAGGCGGTCGCCGAGAAGCCCGCCGACCCCGACGCCGACCTGCGGCGACCCGAGCTCTACACCAACCGCGAGCTCAGCATGCTCGACTTCTTCGAGCGCGTGCTCGACGAGGCGCGCGACCCCCTCAACCCGCTGCTCGAGCGCGTCAAGTTCGTCGGCATCATCGGCTCGATCCTCGGCGAGTTCTTCATGGTGCGCATCGCCGGCCTGCGCCAGCAGGTCGAGGCGGGCGTGACCGAGGAGTCCGCCGACGGCTACACCCCGCAGCGCCTGCTGCCGCTCGTTCGCGAGCGCGCCTGGCAGCTCATGAAGGACGCCCGCCAGTGCTTCAGCGAACTGCTGCCCGAGCTCGAGGCGGCCGGCATCCACATCGTCGGCCACGACGCCCTCGACGAGGAGCAGAGGGCGGCGCTCCGCGACTACTTCGACGAGCAGGTGTACCCGGTCCTCACGCCGCTGGCGTTCGATCCCGGCCGGCCCTTCCCGCACATCTCCAACATGAGCCACAACCTCGCCGTGCTGATCCGCGACCCGCAGGGCGAGACACGCTTCGCGCGCGTCAAAGTTCCCGGGTCGCTGCCGCGGCTGGTGCCGGCGCCGGCACCAGCCGCCGGCTCCCGGCCCGAGGCCGCGGCCCCAGACGGCGAGCGCTGGTTCACCTGGCTCGAGGAGGTCATCACCGCGAACCTCGACGCCCTCTTCCCGGGGCTCGAGGTGCTCGAGGCGCACCCCTTCAGGGTGACGCGCGACGCCGAGCTGGCGATCCAGGAGCTCGAGGCCGACGACCTGCTCGAGACCATCGAGGCCTTCGTGCAGCGGCGGCGCTTCGGCTCGGTCATCCGCGTGACCATCGACGACACGATGCCCGAGCACGTGCGCCGCATCCTGCGCGAGAACCTCGAGCTCAGCGAAGACGACCTCTACCCGGTGGCGGCGCCGCTCGGCCTGAGCAGCCTCTGGGGGGCCGCCGACGTCGACCGCCCCGACCTCAAGTACGCGCCGCTCGTGCAGTCGGTGCCGGCGGCCTTCGAGGGTCTCGAGGGCGCCGACCTGTTCGCCGCCATCCGCCAGCGCGACGTGCTCCTGCACCACCCGTACGACTCGTTCGACCCGGTGGTCGAGCTGCTGCGCGCCGCTGCCGACGACCCCGACGTCCTCGCCATCAAGACGACGCTCTACCGCGTCGGCCGCAACGCGCCGGTCGTCGAGCAGCTCATGGAGGCGGCGCGCAACGGCAAGCAGGTCGCCGTCCTTCTCGAACTCAAGGCGCGCTTCGACGAGGAGAGCAACATCGGCTGGGCGCGGGCGCTCGAGCACGAGGGGGTGCACGTCGTCTACGGCCTCCTCGGTCTGAAGACGCATTCCAAGATCATGCTCATCGTGCGCCGCGAGGGCGGCCGCGTGCGCCGCTACGTGCATCTCGGCACGGGCAACTACAACAGCGTCACCACGCGGCAGTACACCGACCTCGGCTACCTTACCTGCGACGAGGAGATGGGCGCCGACGCCTCCGCCGTCTTCAACGCCCTCACGGGCTACGCCGCCGAGGTGCAGTACCGGCGCTTCCTCGTGGCCCCGCAACACATGCGCCGCCAGATCGCCGAGCGTATCGACCGCGAGATCGAGCACGCCCGGCGCGGGGAGGAGGCGCACCTCATATTCAAGATGAACGCCCTCGTCGACAAGCCGATGATCCGCAAGCTCTACCGGGCCTCGCAGGCCGGCGTGAAGGTCGAGCTCAACGTGCGCGGCATGTGCTGCCTGCGGCCCGGCATCCCCGGCGTCAGCGAGAACATCACCGAGAAGAGCATCGTCGGCCGTTTCCTCGAGCACAGCCGCATCTACTGGTTCCGCAACGGCGGCGACGAGGAGGTGCTGCTGGGCAGCGCCGACCTCATGCCGCGCAACCTCAATCGGCGTGTGGAGATCCTCTTCCCGGTGCTCGACCACGGCATCGTGCGGCAGATCAGGGACGACATCCTCGCCACCTACCTCGCCGACAACGTGAAGGGCCGCGTGCTCCACCCGGACGGCACCTGGGAGCGTCTCAGCCCGGGGCCCGGCGAGACGCCGCTCGACGCCCAGGAGCACTACGTCGCCCGGGCCCGCGAGGCGGCGTGGGAGCGAGGGGAGTAGACGTGGCCCTCAAGCTGTACTTCCTGCGCCACGGGAGGGCGATGGCGCGCGCCGACTGGAGCGAGGACGACGCCCGGAGACCGCTGACGCCCGAGGGCGAAGCGGCGATGGCGCGTGAAGCGCGGACCATCGCCGCCATGGACCTCGGGCTCAAGGTCATCGTCACCAGTCCCCTCGTGCGCGCGCGCCGCACGGCGGAGATCGTCGCCGAGGCCGTCGGCCCCGTGCTCGGTCTGGTCGAGGACGAGCGCCTCGCCGACGGGTTCGACGTCAAGGCGTTGCGCGCCGTCGTGGCCGAGCACGGCACGCCGAAGGCGCTGATGCTGGTCGGGCACGAGCCCGACTTCAGCGCCGTCATCGGCGCTCTCATCGGCGGCGGGCGCGTCGTGTGCAAGAAGGGCGGCCTGGCGCGAGTCGACGCCGCCGACGGTGACCTCAAGGCGGCCGAGCTGGTCTGGCTCCTGCCGCCCTCGGAGCTCGGGGGAGGCTGAGCGGGATGGAGATCGAAGCCAAGTACTCGGTGCCGGACGACGACACGCTCGAGCGGCTCGCCCGCGCCCGGCGGCTCGCCGGCTACACGCTCGGCGCGCTCGCCGACCGTCGTGACGGCGACGTCTTCCTCGACACGGCCGACCGCCGCTTCCTCGCCGCCGGCTACTACCTGCGCCGGCGCGAGACCGGCGACGGTGTGCGCCTCACGCTCAAGGGCCTGGTCACGGCCACCGACGGCGTGCTGCGCCGTGAGGAACTCGAGGCCCTCGTCGCCGTCGACGTGCCGGTCCAGGAGTGGCCGCAGGGCCAGCTGCGCGAGCGCGTCGAGTCCGTGGCTCAGGGGGCGCCGCTGGCGCCGCTCCTCGAGCTGCGCCAGCGGCGCCGCACCCGCGCCGTCTCCGACGGCGAGCGCGAGGTCGGCGAGTTGAGCCTCGACGAGGTCGAGATCGTCGGTGACGCGGGGGAGCGCGGCTGGCTCGAGCTCGAGCTCGAGCTGCGCGGCGAGGGCGACGAGGACGACCTGGTCAAGCTGACCAGGGCCCTGCGCCGCCGCTTCCGCCTCAAGCCCGAGAGTCGGGCCAAGTTCGCCCGGGCGCTCGAGATCGCCGGCGTCGACGTGGCCGCCGGCGCGGCGGCTCCGGCTGCCGGCGCTCCGGCTGCCGGCCTGGCGGCCGAGGTCGACGCAGAGGCCGTCGCTCCCGCCGCCGGCCCGGAGTCTGGCTCGGCTGCGCAGGCTGCGTCCAAGGCGGCGGAGGGCGTCGCGGCGGCCCTTGCCGAAGCCGAGCCCGCGCCGGGCGCCGGGGAAGTCGCCGGCGACGCGGACGCGACCCCGTCGTCCCCGAGCCCCGACCGCGCGCAGGTGCGCCGCAAGCGCCCGCCGATCGAGCGCGACGACACGATGGCGCTCGCGGCCGTCAAGGTGCTGCGCCTGCACTTCAACAAGATGCTCGCGCACGAGAAGGGGACCCGCCTCGGCGACGATCCCGAGGAGCTGCACGACATGCGCGTCGCCACGCGGCGCATGCGCATGGCGCTGCGTATCTTCGCGCCGTATCTCGACACGCAGGAGGTGCACCCCGCGCTGAAGGGCCTGCGCCGCACCGGGCGCCGCCTCGGCGTGGTGCGCGACCTCGACGTCTTCAAGGGCAAGGCCGTCAAGTACGTCGAGCGGCTGCCGAAACGCCGTGGGGGTGAGCTCGACGGTCTGTTCGCGGCGTGGGACCTGGAGTACGCCGCGCGTCGCGCCGAGCTCATCGCTTACCTCGACGGCCGCAGCTATCGCCGCTTCGTCGAGCGCATGGCGGAGCTGCTCGAGGAGCCGCCCGAGCGCCTGTCCGCACCGGGTGGTCAGGGGACGGTCGCCCAGGTGCTGCCCATGCTGCTGCACCGCGACGTCGCCGACGTGCTCGGCGCCGGGGCCCTGGTCGGGCCCGGGGCGCCGCTGACGCGCTTCCACGAGCTGCGCATCGCCGGCAAGGCGCTGCGCTACACGCTCGAGTTCTTCGCGGCGCCGCTGGGGCGCGGCGCGCTGCCCCTGATCGCGACGATGAAGGGGCTTCAGGACCACCTCGGCGACCTGCAGGACGCGGTCGTCGCCAGCGGTCTCGTGCGCGACTACCTGACCCACGGCCGCTGGCAGGGCCCCGATGACGCGGCGCCGGCGCCGAACACCATCGTCGTCGACGCCGGCGCGGCCCGTTACCTCGCGGCGCGACAGCAGGAGATGGAGGACCTCATCGCCGGCTTCCCGGCGGTCTGGCCGACGATCGCCGGCGAGGAGTTCGGCGGGCGCCTGGCGCGCGCGCTCGCCCGCCTCTGAGATCGCGGCCGCCCGACGCGAGCCGGCGGCCGAAGGTATGTGACCGGTCGCGGCCGGCCGATCTGGGTCGGCCGGCCGCGACCGGTCGCACGCAAGCGATCAGGCGTCTCAGGCCTTGGCGGCGGCCTTCTTCTTGCCGCCGTGCTTGCCCTTCTTGCCCTTGGCGGCCTTCTTGCCCGCGCCCGCCTTCTTGCCGGGCTTGGCCGACGCCTTGCCGGCCTTGACCGCCTTGCGGTCGTCGTTGAGCTGTTCCAGGCCTTCCTTCCTGCCGTACTCACCGATGTAGGCCTGGGCGATGTCGCACTTCTTGCAGCCCTTGCCGCAGCAGTCCTTCCACTCCTTGCGGCTGAAGCGCTCTCTGAGCTCCGCCGGCATCTGTGCTCCTCTGTCCGGGGACGGCCGAGTCGTGCCCCGGGGATACCCCCGCGGCGGGCGCGACGAACCCTCGGCCGCGCGGCGTTCCGCGACGTCCACCCTCACGGTGGCCTGTCGGCCGCTCTGGCGCCCGGCGGTGGAGTCGCCGGGCCAACGGTGATGGTAGTCTTCACGCCGAGACACGATGTCCGTCGATCGCGCGTGGTCATGCTCAGCCCCTGGCTGTTGGAGGAGATCATATGAACGTGCTCGATGAAGGGGTCGGTCCTCTCTTCACGGACCCCGACCCGGAAGCGGCCCGCGAGTTCTTCCGCGGCAAGTCGCGGGCCATGGTCGACAAGCGCATGAGCGTCAAGGAGGCGGTCGAGAGGTTCATCCCCGACGGCTGCTACTTCGCCACCGGCGGGTTCGGCGCCAACCGTATCCCCAACGCGATCTGTCACGAGGTCGTCAGGCAGCGGCGCACGGGACTGGGCTTCTCCGGGCACACGACCACTCACGACTTCCAGGTGCTCTGCGCCGGCAAGTGCTTCGACAAGCTGGACGCGGCCTACATCGTCGGCCTCGAGGCCCGTGGGCTCTCGCCCAACGCGCGCCGCTACATGCAGTCCGGCGACGTGCAGGTGGCCGACTGGAGCAACTACGCCCTGGCCGCCCGGCTGCGCGCGGCCAGCGAGGGCGTCTCGTACGGGCTCACGCGCAGCATGCTCGGCACCGACACCTTCAAGCGCTCGGCGGCCAAGGTGGTCGAGTGCCCGTTCACCGGCAAGAAGTACGCCGCCGTCCCGGCCCTCTGGCCCGACGTGGCGGCGATCCACGTGCACCACGCCGACATGTTCGGCGACTCGGTCATCCGCGGCATCTCGATCGCCGACTACGAGCTGGCCCGCGCGGCGAAACACCTCATCATCACCACCGAGCGCATCGTCGACCAGTCGGTGATCCGCGACGACCCGACGGCGACGTCGATCCCCTTCTACCTCGTCGACGCGGTCGTCGAGGTCCCCTACGGCAGCTACCCGGGCAACATGCCCTACCTCTACTTCTCCGACGAGGAGCACCTCGCCGAGTGGATGAGGGTCGAGAAGGACCCGGACGAGTTCGAGCGCTTCCTCGACCACTACATCTACGGCGTCGCGACCTTCGAGGAGTACATCGAGCGCTGCGGCGGCGCCGAGCGGCTCGAGAAGCTGCGCAAGATCGAGAACCTCATCGCGGACTGACGGACGGCCGAGCGCGAAGGAGCCGGAGGATATGGCACCCCACTACAACATGATGGAACTGATGATCAGCGTGGCCGCGCGGCACCTCGAGGACGGCAAGACCGTGGCCGTGGGCACCGGCGCCCCCTGCGCCGCCGCCATGCTGGCGCAGAAGACGAACTCGCCCAACCTCGTGGTCGTCTTCGAGGCCGGCGGGGTGGCGCCCCTGCTGCCCGAGATGCCGATCTCGGTGGGTGACTCGCGCACCTTCTACCGGGCGGTCATGGCTGCCGGCATGGTCGATGCGATGACCACGTGCGCCCGCGGCCAGGTCGACTACGCCTTCCTGGGCGGCGCCCAGATCGACAAGTACGGCAACATCAACTCGACGTGCATCGGCGATTACCGCAAGCCCAAGGTGCGCTTCCCCGGGAGCGGGGGCGCCAACGACTTCGCCTCGCTGTGCTGGCGCACCATGATCATGACCGTGCACAGCAAGACCCGGTTCGTCGAGACCTGCGACTTCATCACCTCGCCCGGGTTCCTCACCGGCGACGGCGCCCGTGAGGCGGCCGGCCTGCCCGAGGGCGGTCCCTACAAGATCATCACCGACCTGGGCGTGATGGGCTTCGACGAGGAGACCAAGGCGATGCGGATCGACGCCCTGCACCCCGGCGTCGACGTCGAGAAGGTGCAGAGCGAGACCGGGTTCGAGCTGATCGTGCCCGACGAGATCGGCCGCACCGAGCCGCCCACCGCCGAAGACCTGAGGATCCTGCGCGACGAGGTCGACCCGCTCAAGCTGGTCATCGGCCGCGCCTGACGGTGCCGGGCGACGGGGGCCGGCCGGG
>JAFGAW010000200.1 GCA_016933475.1 Thermoleophilia bacterium | reverse complement strand
GGAACGCCCGCCGCCGGAGAGGAGCCCCACGTGATACGCCGTTCTGCCCTGCCGCTCACCCTGCTCGCCCTGCTCTTCGCGCTGCTCATCGTGCCCACTGCAGCAGCCGACGTCCTCCCGGGCACGACCACCGTCGTCAAGCCCTCGCTCCGCGTCGAGGCCGTGTCGCACACCGTGGCGCCCGCGACCACGGTCGCCGTCCCCCTCACCAGCACCGTCGTCGACAGCCTCGGGACCGGCGCCTCGTTCGCCGAGCCCATGGCCATGGTCGCCTTCGCCAAGGCCGCCGACCGGCGCGGTTTCACTTTCGAAGGCCTCGAATTTCTCGATCGAGTCGCCAACCTCGGCGATCCCGTATCGTGGACAAGCTGGTGGCTCTATCAGGTGAACGGCTGGCAGCCAGATTTTGGGATGGCTGCCCTGCCCGTGATCACCGGCGACAAGGTGGTCGTGTTCCAGTGCGCTTCCGAGGCCCCGTGGACCAACAAGCAGCTCGACGTCAGGGCGTCACCGCGGGGGGTGCGTCCCGGCGAGCCGATCACGCTGACCGTGCGCGAGGACGATCTCTCGAAGTTCAACGGCATGGCGGCCTTCGATCGCTGGGGTCCGGACCCCACGGGCATGACCGATGAGGAGATCGCCTCGTACATTGAGTCGATCTGGGCGTCGCCACTCTCGGCCGGCGCGGTGCTTCACGTCGGCAGCCGGGTCTACGAGCTCACCGCCCCCGACTTCGAGAACGGGACCATCACCTTGACCGACCTGCCCGTCGGCAGGTACAGCGTCTGGGCGGAGAAGCCGTTCGACGCGGAGTACAACTACGTCCGCTCCGCCGAGACCCTGATCGACGTCGGCCCCGGCGCGAAGATCAGCAACGTCAGGGTCGCCCCGAACCCCTACGTCCCGAAGACGGTCATGCGCGTGACGTTCCTGCTCAGCACGAAGGCCAGCGTGGGCATGAAGATCTACAACACCTACGGTCAGCGCGTCGCCACAGTCAAGGCGAAGACGCTGTACGCCGGCACCCGGACGCTGAAGTGGGACGGTGTGCGCAGCGCCCCCTTGACGACGAAGCTCACCGTCAGGCTTCGCGCCGTCGACACCTGGGGTCGCGTGACGCTCAAGTCGGTCACCGTATCGGTCGCCCGCTGACGCGCGGGCGGACACCGTCCCCCACGCCATGAGAAGGGTGCTCGCGGTCGTCGCACTGCTGGCCCTGGCCGTCCTCCCGGCCGGGTGCTCCGGCACGCCCCCTGACGGGGACGCTGCGGCGACCGCGAGCCGCCCGCCTACGGCGACCGAGGTCCGTCTCGTGATCACCCGCGATTACGGCGCCTTTCTCATCAAGGACGTACTCGTCGACGCGGCGGGAGGCACCGACGTCATGCGCGTGCTCGCCGAGAACGCCGAGGTCTCGAGCGGCTACGGCGGCGGCTTCGTCGCCGGCATCGACGGGCTCGAGTCGACGTTCGGCGGCGCGTCGTCGGCCGACGCCGCCGACTGGTTCTACTGGGTCGACGGCGCTCTCGCCGACATCGGCGCCGGGGACTTCGCCCTCGACGGCGGTGAGACCGTGTGGTGGGACTACCACCGCTGGGCCGGGGCGATGTTCGCCCCGACGGCCGTCCACGCCTTCCCCGTGCCTTGGGCCGGCCGACCGCTCCCCGTGACGAGTGGCCGGGAGATCGACGGCCTGGACGAGTGGGCGCCGACCGTCGGCCTCGAGCTCGGGCAGCGCCGGGACCTCGCCGCCGGCCGCCCCCCCGACGGCCTCGTCGTCTGCACCTCCGCCGAAGCCGCAGCTACGCCGTGGCTCGCCACGCTGCTCTCGGGCGAGGCCGGCGCCCCGCTCGTCGCCGTCGGCGACGGCACGCTCTCCGCCCTCGGCGCGGACGGCGCTACGGCTGCCGCGACGGCGGCCGTCCTCGCGCTCCCCAACGCCGACGACCCTGCACGCCCCCTGCTGCTGCTGCTGTTCGCCGACGCCGCGGCGGCCGGCGACGCCTTCCCACTGTTCACACCGGCGAGCCTCGGCGCCCGGCTGGCGGCGGCCGTCGTCGGCGGCAGCGTCGTACCGCTCCCGCTCGAGGCAGCACCGTGATCGGCGGCCCGCTGAGCGCCGAACCGACCACTGCGCCCGCCGGCGGCGGCCTACCGAGGTCGGGCCCGGCCTCCGGTGGAGTGACGGGTCCCCGGAAGGCGACGGAACCCGTCGTCCTGACGCGACGCACCGTCCGTCGCCGGCCCCGCGAGGCGGCCTCACGGGGGCTGGCCAAGCTGCGCCCCGGCGTCTGCCTCGCCTACATCGCGGCGCTGGGCGTCGCGGGCCTGGCGCTGGCCAACCCCATCCAGGTCGCCATCCTGCTCGCCGTCACCCTGGTCTCGCTCTGGGCGAGCGGGGCGCTGCGCGCGGCCGTCCCGTATCTCAAGGTCGCCCTCTACGTGGGTGCCTTCCTCGCCCTCCTCAACCCCATCTTCAGTCGCGGCGGCCTCGACGTGCTCTGGGAGGCGACGCTCGGGCCGCTCACCGTGAAGGTCACCGTGCAGGGCATCGCCTTCGGCATCACCAGCGCCCTGCGGCTCGCCACCGTGACCCTCGCCTTCGCCCTCTTCACCCTAGTCATCGACCCCGACGAACAACTCGGCCTGCTCAGCCGCCTCTCGTTCAGATCCGGCCTCGTGCTCTCGCTGGCGGCGCGCCTCTTCCCGGTCTTCTCGCGCGACGCGGCGCGCCTCGCCGACGCCCAGCGCGCCCGCGGCGTCGAGCTCGACCGTGGGGGGCGGCGCGAACGCGCCGCCGCCCGCGTGCCCCTTCTCGCCGCCCTGCTCACCCGCAGCCTCGAGCGCGCCGTCGACGTGGCCGCCTCGATGGAGGCCCGCGCGTACGGCAGCCGCCGCCGCACCCGCTGGGTGCGGCGGCGGCGCTGGACGGCGGCCGACGTTCTGACGGCGGCGGCAGCCGCTGTGGCCGGCGTGGCCCTGGTCGGCGGCCTCGCGACCGGCGCCTTCGCCTACGACTTCTTCCCCCTCCTCGACGACCCGTGGGCGATGCTCGCGAGCGGCTGGTGGCTCGCCCTCGCGCCGGCTCTCGCCGCCCCCCTGGTGGTGACGCGACCATGGCGGAGATAGCCCGCTTCGACCGCGTCACGTACACGTACCCCGGCGCGCCGCGCCCCGCGCTCGAGGACGTCTCGCTGCGCATCGACCCGGCCGAGGTCATCCTCGTCATCGGCGGCTCGGGCAGCGGCAAGTCGACGCTGCTGCGCTGCCTCAACGGTCTGGTGCCCCACTTCCACGGCGGCGTCTTCGCCGGCCGAGTGACGGTCGACGAGTACGACACCCGCGAGGCCCGACCGCACGACCTCGCGCGTCGCGTCGGTCTTGTCTTCCAAGACCCGGAGAGCCAATCGGTGATGACGACGGTCGAGCGCGAGATCGCCTTCGGGCTCGAGAACCTCGGCGTCGAGAGCCGTGCCATCACGCGGCTTGTCGAGGAGGCCCTGATCTCGCTCGGCCTCTCGCACCTGCGCCACGCCACGCTGGCGACACTCTCGGGCGGCGAGCTGCAGAAGGTCGCGCTCGCCGCCGTCATCGCCACGCAGCCGCACCTCCTCTTGCTGGATGAGCCGACCTCGCAACTCGACCCGGTCGGCTCCGAGGAGTTGCTGGCCACCGTGCGCCGGCTCTCCGAGGACACCGGCGCCACCATCGTCCTCGCCGAGCACCGGGTCGAGCGTTGCCTGCACCTCGCCACCCGGGTCCTCTACCTCGAGGCCGGCCGCGTCACGGTCGACGCCGAGCCTCAGGAGTTCGCGCGCTGGGCGATCCACGGCCACCGCGAACTGCTCCCCCCGGTGGCGCGTCTCTTCGCCCAGAGACTCAACGGGCAGGCGGCCGCGCACGCCACCGACGTCCGCCTGCCGATGACCGTCAAGGACGCGCGTCACATGCTGGACGTGATCGAGGACCGCACGCCCCATCGCCTGCCGCACGCCACCGCCCCGACCGACGGCGAGATCGTGCTCGAGACGCGGAGGCTGCGCGTCGGGTACGATCCCGACGTCCCGCTCCTCGACGAGGTCGACCTCACCTTGCGTCGCGGCGAGCTCGTCGCGCTCATGGGCGAGAACGGCGCCGGCAAATCGACGCTCGTGCGACACTTCAACGGCCTCCTCCAGCCCCTCGCCGGCACGGTGACGCTGCTCGGCCGGGACGTAGCCTCCCTGTCGGTGGCCGAGGCGGCGCGCGGCTGTGCTCTCCTCGGCCAGAACCCGGGCGACTACTTCGTCAAGGACACCGTGGCCGAGGAGATCGACCATACCTTGAACGCCCTCGGCTTCGAGGGGCAGAAGGGCAGCGGCAAGGCGACGCGCATCGTCGCCGAGCTCGAGCTCGGCGCCCTCCTCGCCCGCGACCCCCGCGAGTTGTCGGGCGGCGAGCGCACGCGCGTCGCGCTCGCCGCCGTGGCTTGCGGTGAGCCCGCCCTGCTCGTCCTCGACGAGCCCACGCGCGGCATGGACCCGAGCCACAAGGTCGAGCTCGCACGCTTGCTGCGCGGGTGGACCGCGTCCGGCCGCTGCGTGCTGCTGGTCACCCACGATGTGGAGTTCGCCGCCCGCGCCGCGACGCGAGTCCTCGTGCTCGGCGACGGGGGCGTGCTCGCCGACGGCCCTGCCGACGAGGTCCTCAACGGGTCGCTGTTCTTCTCCACCCAGGTCAACCGCCTGCTGCGTCACGCGCTGCCGGGCGTCCTTCACGAGGACGAGATCGGATGGGGAGGGACGCTCCAGTGAACCGCCTGTCGATCGCCGGCCGCGCGGCGGCGGCCTTGCCTGGGCCGCATCTCTCGACCCTGACCGTGGCCGGCCTGCTCGCCGTCGCCCTCGCCCTGGCCGCCTGGTCGGCCTTCGCGCCCGACTCCGTCGACTGGAGCCTCACGAGTCTCCTCATCGTCCTCGCCCTCGTGGGCGCCATGCTCGTCGGCTACGGCTCCCGCGGCGTCGCCGCCCAGGAACTCTCGCTGGTCGCTGCACTCGCCGCGCTGGCGACGGCGAGCCGCGTGCTCTTCGCCTCGCTGCCCAACGT
>JAFGAW010000199.1 GCA_016933475.1 Thermoleophilia bacterium | reverse complement strand
CGCCCCCCGTGCCTCGGATCAACTCTTCGCGCACAAGGTCGGCGGTCTCGCGGGCGCGCCGCAGGTGGCTCGTGACGATGAGCTCGACGCCGCGCCCCCGCAGCGCCCGCCCGCGGGCACGCGCCTGGGTGCGGCCGGTCTCGTTGAGTCCGACGTCCTGCCATCCCTGGCAGCGTGCCGGCTCGACGTTCCAGTCGGTCTGGCCGTGGCGCAGCAGCAGGATCGTCACCGTGTCACCGTCGTGGTGCCGGTCGCCGGTATCGTCGCGCGGCGTCAGTGGAAGGTGAGCAGCGTGTCGCCGCGGACTCCGAGGCGCAGGGTCTCGACCGAGACGACCTCGTCGGGCGGGATGTTGCCGAGGTTCACGTTGGCGCCGAACTGCTTGATGAACCAGGTCTGCTGGCTCTTGACCGGGGCCTCGAAGAGCAGGCTCTCGGCGCTCACCGCCTGGACGATCTCGTCGAGCAGGCCCTCCTTGACGTCGCCGCCCGCCTGGTAGATGCCCACCGTGCCCGACTCACGGCCCTCGGTGATGACCTTCCAGGCGCCGGCGTCGAGCTCGCGCTTGATCGAGTCGACCCACTTGTAGGGGGCGATCACCACCTCGGCATCCTTGCTGCCCACCTCGCTCAGCACCCGGAACTCCTTGCTCAGACGGTTGAGGAGCGCGACCTTGTCGTCCTCGTCCATGGCGATGGTGCCGTCGGAGACCTCGATAAGGTCCATGCCGAGGTCGCGGACCGTCGCCAGGTACTCCTCGAGCTTGTCTTGGCGCAGGCAGACCTCGAAGAAGGTGCCGCCGAAGCAGACCGGGATGCCGTTGCTCTGGTACAGCTCCACCTTCTCCTTGAGATTGGGCGTGACGACGGCCGTGCCCCAGCCGAGCTTGACGATGTCGACGCAATCGCGGGCGACCTCGATGAGGTCGCGCACCTGCTGGAGGCTCGAGCCCTTATCGAGGACGTGGGTGATGCCGCTCTCGCGCGGCTTCACGGTGCGCTTCGGCAGCGTCAGGTAGTCGAACATGGCGTCCTCCCGGGGCGAGGTGCGGTCGCCGTCATCGTCGCCGCCATCCTAGCAAAGGCCTCCGGGCAACGCGCGGGGCGGCACGGGCCTGGCTGCAGCGCAGTGCGCGAGGGCGCGACCCGCCGCCTCGCTCACCAGTCGCCGTCTCCAGTCGGCGCCGCACTGCGGGCGCGCTCACCCCTCGCCGCGTGCCGGGGTCGCCGCCCCCGCCGGCACCTGCTGCGTGATGCAATGGATGCCGCCCCCGCCGTAGCCGACGGCGGCGGTGGGCACCCCGACGACGGCGCGATCGGGGAAGATCTTGCCGAGGCGCTCCAATGCAGGCAGGTCGTCGGCGGTGCCGGCCGTCGGCACGACCACGCCGCCGTTCGCCTGGTAGAAGTTGACGTAGGTCTCGACCAGGTCCTTGCCGCCGAGGCGGACCGGACGGCTGCGCAGGTCGAGCTCGACGATCTCCAGCGGCCTGCCGAGGGCGTCGGTCGTCTCCAGCCGGCGCCGGTTCTCGCTCAGGTTCTCGAAGTCGGGGTGCCGCGGGTCGCGCACCATGTGCAGCAGCACTCGCGCCGGGCCGATGAAGGCCGCGACCCCGTCGACGTGCCCGTCGGTGTCGGGGTCCTCGTCGAGACCGAGACCGGACTTCAACCAGATCACCTTGTCCACGCCGAGGAAGTTGCGGAGCTCGCGCTCGATCTCGTCCCTGGTCATGTCCGGGTTGCGCGACGGATGCAGCAGGCAACTCTCGGTGGTGATCAGGGTGCCCTCGCCGTCGACCGTGATCGAGCCGCCCTCGAGGACCATCGGCGACGCGTAGCGCGGCAAGCGCAAGTGCCCGGCCAGCATCTCGCCGATGCGGGCGTCGTCGTCGTAGGGCACGTAGCGCTCGCCCCACGAGTTGAAGGCGAAGTCGGCGAGTGCCCGCGCGCCGTCCGGGCGACGCACGACGTTGGGCCCGCTGTCGCGGATCCAGGAATCGTCGAGGGGCATCTCGACGACGTCGACGGCGTCGAAGCCGCAGTAGCTGCGTGCCTCGAGGCCTTCGCCCGGCCGGGCCAGCACGGTGACGGGCTCGAAGCGGGCGATCGCCCGCGCGACGGCGGCGTACGTGTGCTGGGCGAGCATGTAGCTCTCGGCCCAGTACGCCCGTGTGCGCGTCGGCCACGCGATCAGGCAGCGCTCGTGGGGCTCGAATTCGGCCGGCATCCGGTAACCGTCGGCGCGTGGCGAGCGCCGCGCGCGGCCGGGGTCGCGAGGTGAGTCGTAGGCTGCGTCCGTCATCCGGTCCTCCCGGTCTCGGGTCTCGTGTGCGGGGCCGTTGACGCTCCGCCACCGAGCATATCTAATCGGTTGCGGCGGCCTGCCGGGGCGGTCTGACCGCAGCCACCGCCGAGGCCCCGACGAGACCGGATCACGCGAGAGGTGCCGAGATGACGCGAGAGGTGACGCTGGCGGCCACGCAGATGGTCTGCAGCCGGGAGATCGAGGCGAACATCGACCGCGCCGAGGGGCTCGTGCGCGCGGCGGCGGCGGCCGGCGCCGACGTCGTCCTGCTGCAGGAGTTCTTCGAGACACCTTACTTCTGCATCGACCAGGACTCGCGGCACATGGCCCTGGCGCGGCCGGTCGAGGGGCACCCCACGGTCGCACGGTTCCGGCGTCTCGCCGCCGAGCTCGGCGTCGTCCTGCCGCTCAGCATCATCGAGCGCGCCGGGCACGCGGTGTTCGACTCGCTCGTCATGGTCGACGCCGACGGCTCGCAGCTCGGCGTCTACCGCAAGTCGCACATCCCCGACGCGATCGGCTACCAGGAGAAGCACTACTTCGCCCCCGGCGACACCGGGTTCCGGGTGTGGGACACGAAGGCCGGGAGGCTGGGAGCGGGTATCTGCTGGGACCAGTGGTTCCCCGAGACGGCGCGCTGCTTCGCCGTGCGCGGCGCCGAGGTCCTGCTCTTCCCCACGGCGATCGGCGTCGACCCACCGCACCCAGGGGAGACGTCCGTGGGGCCCTGGCAGCGCGTGCAGCAGGGGCACGCAGCGGCCAACCTCATGCCGCTGGTCGCCTCCAACCGCATCGGCATCGAGACCGG
>JAFGAW010000198.1 GCA_016933475.1 Thermoleophilia bacterium | reverse complement strand
TACGGTAACGACACTGGTACTCCGTTTCGTCGAAGGGTAGAATCCAAGAGACCCCGCGAAGGGGATGTGCAGCGTGCTCGAAAGGGGGGAGTCATGGAGCCGATCGAGATCCTCCGACGGGAGCACTCCATGGTCAGGCTCGTCCTCGACGCCGCCTCGCGCGACCTCGATCAGGTCGTGATGACGCGGGCCGCCGACGCGACCGAGCTCGAGCGACTCATCGAATTCTTCCGCTACTTCGCCGACGCCTGCCACGACCCCAAAGAAGAGGATCTGCTCTTCTGCATGCTCCACCGCCGCGGCATGAGCTGGGAGACCTGGCCACTCGACGAACTGCTCAAGGAGCACGAGGAGATGCGCGTCATCCTCGACTCGGCGGCCGACTGGCTTCCGCTCCTCCGGCAGGGCGAACCGGCGGCGATCGACCCGCTGGTCCACAACCTGCGCACCTACGTCGCCCTCGTCGACGGCCACATCGAGAAGGAGGAGGACGTCGTCTTCCCGCTGGCCCAGCGCTACCTCACGAGCGGCGATGTGGAGGAGCTTCGGCAGGCCTTCGACTCGATCGAGGAGGAGGAAGAGGAGGAGGGCGTCCGCGACTACTACGCGGAGCTCGCCCACCGCCTCTCGCGCGCGGCCGCGCTCTGACGGAACGTCGATCGGCCGCGGCCGGCTCCCTCGGAGCGGAAGACGCGGCCGGCCGAAGGCCTTCGCCATCCGGCCGGGTGACTCAGCGGCCGGCCGAGACGCACCGCCGCCGCGGCCGGCAGACGCCCCTCAGGGGCGCGCCGGCCACGGCGGCGGTGCCTCGATCAGCGCCCAGCCGATCGTCGCCTCCCCGCCCCTCACCTCGCGCCACTCCTCCTCCCCCAGCGTCGCTTCCGCTACGGGCAGCAGGAGGTACTCCTCCTGCCGCAGCGACTGCGTCGCCGCCTCGAGGAGACGCCGGCAGGCGGCAGTGGCCGCCTTCGGTCCGGCGTCCTCCACGTCGCGCCGCACCTCGGCGAGCAGCCGCATCACGTCGCCCTGCGCCGCGAAGAGCAGCCTGCCGAGCTCACCCCGTCCGTACCGTCCCAGGTGCGGACAGACCAGCTCGACGGCCCGCCGGTAGTGCCGCTCGAGACCCTCGAGCAGATCGAGCAGCCTGAAGACGAGGTGCCGCAGCTTGGCCCACTCCGCCGGCTCGCGCTCCATTGCCTCGACGGCAGAGCGCAGCATACACAGTACCTGCTCCGCGGCCTCGATCTCGCGCTGCAGGGTGTCCAGGGGGTGACCGGGATCGGGCTCCACCGGTGTCTCCGGCCCTCCGGTCTTGAACGGCTGCGGCGCGGCGGACCGTCGCGCGACACACGCTTCACGCAGCGTGACCGGGCCACGCAAAGCGCCCGGGCGGCGTGCGCCGGAGACGCCCCCGGCCCCGCGGATGCCGGCGACCAGCTCGAGCAGATCGCGACCCTGCTCGAGTTGCTCGACGAGCGCCTCCAGATCGTCGGCCTCCTCGAGCGACGACGCACCGGCCCCGGCACCCGCCACCCGTTCCGCGACGCCGAGACGTGCCGCCTCGGCCTGCAGGGCGCGCAACAGTTCGTGGTGGGTCAGGTTCGCGCCGCGCGCCACATCGGCGATCGTCGTGAGCCGGCGCCTCTTGGCGGCGCCGGCGGCGCCGATGGCCTGATCACCCTGAGAGAGCAGCGCCTCCACGTACGGGCGCAGCTCGGGACAGCCTGCGAGCAGGTCGTGCACGGTGGTCTCGGCGCTGAGGATCACGCGAACCCCTCGACGACGCCGGACGTGAGCGCGCCCAGACTCTCGAGGATCACATCGGCGCAGACCGGCGCCTCGGCGCCGATCGCGGACGCCGGGCTCGGCCCGGCGACGACGAGGCCGGCGGCAGCCGCGGCGATGGCTTCCTCCGCCGGGGGGACCGCGCAGCGCCGCCGGATATGCTCCGCCCACTGCCACGAGTCGTCGCCCATGACGGCGCGCTGGTCGTCTTCGCCCCACGCACCGCCATACTCGGCGACAAAGCCGCGCCGCAGCTCATGCCACAGGGGCTCTGGGTCGAGCAGCACCCCGTCCATGTCGAGCATCACGCCCGCGACCGCCACGTCCGCCTCCTCATTCGTTCGGCGGCGGCCTACCATCGGTCCCCCTCGAGCGCGGTCGCCGGCTGGTGACGCTCCCGGCGCGGTGGTATCCTGCCGCTCCCGAGACCCCCGTCCCACGGCCGTGCCGCCATGAGCATCGTCAGCCTCCAGAACGTCGAGAAGGGCTTCGCCGGGCGCCGCCTGTTCACCGGCGTCAGCTTCGCCCTGGGCGCGCGCGACCACGCCGTGCTCGTGGGCCGCAACGGTAGCGGCAAGACGACGCTCCTGCGCATCATCGCCGGCACCAACGAGCCCGATGCCGGCCTCGTCGCCCGGGCCCGCGGGAGGCGCCTCTGGCTGCACGAGCAGACACCGGAGCTCGAGCGCGACCGGCCGGTCATCGACTACCTCGTCGAGGCCTTCGGTGAGACCGTCGAGCTCGAGTCGGCGCTGCGCGCCGCCGAGGAGCGCCTCGCCGGTCTCGGCGAGCACCACGCCGAGCTGCGCGACGCGATGCGCGACTACCAGCAGCTGCAGCGACGCTTCGAGGCTGCCGGCGGGTACGACTACCGCAGCCGCCTCAGCGGGGTCCTCGAGGGCCTCGGCCTGCCCGAGGACATGCTCGAGCGTCGGCTGCTCTCGCTCTCCGGCGGCGAGCTCACCCGCGTCACCCTGGCGCGGGCGCTCCTCGCCGACGCCGACCTCCTGCTGCTCGACGAGCCCACCAATCACCTCGACATCGACTCCGTCGAGTGGCTCGAGCGGTTCCTCGCCGAGTCGCCGCGCGCCTTCCTCCTCGTGACCCACGACCGCCGCCTGCTCGAGCGCGTCGGTCGCCGCGTGCTGTCGCTCGAGCACGAACAGGTCGACGCCATGGCCACCGATTTCGCCACCTACATGCACGAGTACGAGGCGCGTATGGACCTGCTGCGGCGCCGGTACGACGAGGACCTCGAGAAGATCGCCCAGCTGCAGCGCTACTACGAGCGCTTCCACGCCAAGAAGAACAAGGCCAAGCAGGCGAAGGCCAAGCTCACCCAGATGGAGCGCATCCGCAGGGACCTGAAGGCGCCGCCCAAGAAGCAGGCCCGCTTCAGGCTCGGGCTGCCACAGCCGCGCCCATCGGCGCGGCTGGTGCTCGAGGTCAAGGCGCCGGCCCTCCGCGTCGGCTCCGCCGACGAGGCCGGCGGCCCGGTCACCTTGGTGCGCGACATCGACGTCGTCGTCGAGCGCGGCGAGCGCCTCGCTCTTGTCGGCCCCAACGGCTCCGGCAAGACCACGCTGGTCGAGACCATCGCCGGCCTGCGCAGCCTGCCCGACGGCGCCGCCCACCTGGGCCACAACGTCCGCCCCGCCTACTTCTCGCAGCAGGGCCGCGAGCTCGACGAAGCGGCCACTGTGCTCGAGACCGTGTTGCCGCTCACGGGCCACGACGAGCAGCGCGCGCGCAGCTTGCTCGGCCGCTTCATGTTCACCGCCGACGAGGTCGACAAGCCCGTCGCCGCGCTCTCCGGCGGCGAGCGCAGCCGCCTCCGCCTGCTGCGCCTGCTCGTCGGCGACGCCAACTTCCTTCTCCTCGACGAGCCCACCAACCACCTCGACATGGAGTCGGTCGACGCCCTCGCCGCGGCGCTCGTCGAGTACACCGGCACGCTCCTGCTCGTCACCCACGACCGCCACCTCATCGACCGCGTCGGCACCCGGGTGTTCGAGATCCACGACGGCACTCTGGTGCCGCACCTCTCTCCCGGGCGCTATTGGGAGGCGCGGGCGGCGCGGCTCGGCGGGGACGACGCCCGCCCCGACGACGGGGCGGCCGCCGGCCGGGGCGGCCGCACCGCGGCCGCCCCGGCCGGCGGCGCCGTGGCCCGCCAGCGCAGCCCGGAGGAGGCGCGGCGTCATCGCGCTGCCCTGCGCGCCGCCGAGGCGGCGGTGCTGCGTGCCGAGCGCCGCCTGGGCGAGATCGACGCCGAGCTGGCCGAGCCGGAGACGTACGCCGACCGCGGCCTGCTCGATCGTCTCCTCGACGAGCGCTCCGCGGTCGAGTCCACGCTCGAGCACGAGTACGAGGAGTGGTCCCGGCTCGTCGACGAGGCCGAGCGGTAGTCGCCGTGCCCGAGCGGACGCGGCGGTCGGGCGCGCACGGCACAGCGGACGTCGAAGCCCTGGCGAACGGCGCTGCGGACACCGACGCCCTGGCGAGCGCCGACGGCGCAGCCAGCGCGCCCGGAGCGGAGCCCCGCGGCGGCGCGACGGCGGCTGACTCCGCGCGTGACGCATCCGACGCCCCGCGGATCCGCCCGGCGGCCGTCGCCGCCCTGCATCGCCGCGTGTTCGCCTGGTACGCCGACCACGCCCGCGACCTCCCGTGGCGGCGCACGACCGACCCGTATGCGATCCTCGTCAGCGAGGTGATGCTGCAGCAGACGCAGGTGAGCCGGGTCGCGCCCCGCTTCGAGCGCTGGATGGTCCGTTTCCCCACGCTCGAGGCGCTCGCCGCGGCGACGCTCGCCGAGGTGCTCGCCGAGTGGTCCGGCCTCGGCTACAACAACCGCGCCGAGCGGCTGCGGCGGGCGGCGCAGGCCGTCGTCTCGGCGACGCCATCGGGTCTCCCGGCAGCCCCCGCGGGCGACGCGGCAGACCCGTCGGGCGCCTCGGAAGCCCCGCCGGACGTCACGGCCGCACCACCGGAAGGCACGGCAGCCGCGCCGGGGATCGTGCAAGCCCCCCGAGCCGGTCCCGCGAGGCCGCCCGACGCGCCGCGGCCCCGCGCCTCCCTGCCGGTCACGCTCCCCGAGTTGCGCAGCCTGCCGGGCGTCGGCCCGTACACCGCCCGTGCCGTGCTCGTCTTCGCCCACAACGCCGACCTCGCCGCGGTCGACGCCAACGTGCGCCGGGTCCTCACGTACGAGCTCGGCCTGCCACACGACCTCTCCCCGGCCGCCCTGCAGACCGTGGCCGACCAGGTGCTGCCGCGCGGACGCGCGCGCGACTGGCACAGTGCCGTGATGGACTACGGTGCCGCCGTCTTGACCGGGCGCGCGACGGGCATCCGCGCCGTCAGCCGCCAGGCACCCTTCGAGGGCTCGCGTCGCTGGTACCGCTCGCGCGCCTTGCGGCTGCTGCTCGACGGCGGTACCTTCGATGTGCACGCACTGGCCGCCGCGCTGCAGCTCTCCCCTGAGGCGGCCGCGGAGATCGTCACCCTGCTCGAGAAGGACGGCCTCGTGCGCCGGCGCGGCGAGGGTGTCAGGCTTGCCTGAGCGTCGCACCCGGCCCGCCTGAGCGTCGCAGACCGCGCCGGCGCCGCGCCGACCCGTGTGGCGCCCTTGCCGCGGGCACGCCGCCGGCGGTAGTCACACGGTGAGAGCGGGTACGCTCGGCGCAGACGGACGGGAGGGAGCGATGCAGTACGACGTCGAGGTCGTGCGGGTGCCTGAACAGACGCTGGCCGTGCTCGGCGGAAGGGGCGCCATGGGCGAGATCGGTGGCCGGATGCGCCGCCTGCGAGCGATCGTCGCCGACGCGGGCCTCGCGGCCGATGGTCCGCTGATCGGGCGGTTCTACGAGGAGACGCGGGACGGCGAGACCCTCGACTTCGACGTCTGTCTCGGCGTCGCGCCGGCCGCCGACGGCTCGATCCCCGACCGCATCGGGGAGGCCCGCGGCGAGCTGGTGCCCGCCCACCACACCCTGGCGACGAGGCACATCGGGCCACGCGACCAGATGGACGACGCCGTCGCCGCCCTGCACGAGGCCATGGACGCCATCGGGTATCGCGCCGCCGGACCGCTCTGGGAGGTCTACGTGGCCGGCGCCGCCGAAGGCCTCGAGCCGGCGGACTTCGTCACCGATCTGAGGCTGCCGTACGCGCGCTGAGCGGCGGCGTGAGCGCCCGCTGAGCGGCGGCGAGAGCGCCCGCTGAGCGGCGGCGCGGCGCCCGCTGAGCGGCGGCGAGAGCGCCCGCTGAGCGGCGGCGCGGCGCCCGCTGAGCGGCGGCGTGAGCGGCGTCGAGACGTGAACCTCCGTCCGCGTGGATCGCCGTTCGCGCGAGCCTCAGCCCGATCCGCCGTCAGCGCGGGTCGCGCACGAGGGCCGTGAAGAGCGGCGCGCCCGAGGCCTCCTCAGCCAGCACGACCAGGAAGGGCCGGTCGGCGCGCACCGCGAACGTCTCCGCCGGCGCGCTCGTGACGCCGACCACCGCGCCGGTCGCCGCCGCCGCCTCGACGCCCTCCTCGTCCAGGTCGAGGTCCGCCTTGTGCAGGATCGCCTCGACGTACACCCGCCCGCCGCCTTCGGCGATGCCCGTGAAGTCGGCCTCGGCGGGTGAGAAAGCCCTGACGATGCCGAGCGCCTCGAGGTGCTCCCTCAAGCGCTCGGACTCGTACTCGAGAGTCAGACGCGGCACGGCGAGGCTGCCCTCCACGGGCTGCGCCGTGTCGAGGAGAGTACGGTAACCGCCGTCGCCGAGCGCCTCTGCCGCCTCCGCCGGCGTGTGGTCGCCCTTCGGCACCACGATCCACACCGTCACCGGCCCGTCGGTGCCCAAGGCGACGGCGTCGTAGACGTCCGTGGAGCCGTAGCCGGCCTCCAGGCGTGACTGCATCATCGGTACCTCGACTGCCTCGCCGCTCTCGAGGCTGAAGGGCTCCGGCTGCGTGAGCGCAGGGTCGAAGTGCTCCCACTTCACCTTCAGGTAGACGGTGTTCACCAGGGTGAGGATGGTGGCCTCGGAGAAGTCGCCGGGGCTGACGAGCTCGGTGATGCGGCCGGCCGTGCGCTGCTCGACCCAGTCGTTGATCTGCGTCGCCGCCTCGGCGGGGTCGCGGGGGAGCTCACGCATGTCGGCGGCGAAGTAGTCGCGGTTCGTGTCGATGAAGGCGGGCACGAAGGGGACGCCGTCGCGCAGCCAGAGGGAGTTCGCGACGCTCACCTTGGAGCCCTCGCCGGCTTGGGCAGAAGTGATCAGATCGGCCCAGGCCTGCCCGAGGGCGGTGCCCGTCAGGCCCTCGAGCGCGAGCGCCTGCTCGATCTCGGCGGCCGTCTCACCCTCGGCGCCCGTGACGAGCATGGAGAGGACGGCGTGGATCGAGGCCGGCGAGATGACGACGTTCTCGCTCGTCGCCGCCGCCTCCCTCGCGAGCAGCGCGAAGCCGAAGGCGGCCAGCGGGTCACTCAGCGCCCCGGCTTCGGAGACCGAGGGATCGGCCCGGCCCTGCTCAGGGAGCGCCGGGGCAGCCGGCGAGTCCTCACCGGCCGTCAGCACGAGGGCAAGGCCCGCCGCCAAGACGGTGCCCGCCAGCAGGATCGATATCACTCTGCCTCGCATCTCCGCCCTCCCGGTCCGTGGACGCGACGTGTCGCCACGCGTTACCCGCTCGCGCGCGCGCCGACGGCAACGATCCGGCGCGCAGACACTCATGGAGACGCGCGCCGGCGGCCAGAGGTTCGGCCCACGCCGATCACGGGGTCACGTGCGCCCTCCGGGACCCGGGCGTCGACGCCGCCCCCCTGTGGGCGCGACGGGCGGCGCGTCAGGTACGGAACATCGTCAGCAGCATCGTCAGGGCGGTCTCCGCCTGGACGGCGTGGCGCAAGTCGGCCGGCATGTAGTACCAACTCCCCGGCCCGGCCTCGTGGACCACGCCGCCCAGGACGACACGCCCGCTGCCTTCGAGGACGTGGATCACGGCGGGCACGCTCGCCGTGTGCTCCGAGAGCTCCTGCCCCGCGGCGAACGTGAACAGCACGACCTTGTGGTGGTCGTTCTCGACGATCGGCTTGCTGACGATGCCGCCCTCGGCGACCTCGCGCAACGCCGACAGGTCGGCGACGACGGGCTGGTCTGACATGCGGACTCCTCTCAGTGTGGGCTGCCCAGGCCCCTCGGGCTCCTGCTCACGCGCTCACGCGGGACGATACCCGCGCCGTCGCGACCCCGACCTTGACGAAGGTCACGTCGCCGACGTTTGACGTCGTGCACTGGCAGGTATATAGTTCGTGCCGCAAGTTACAAGCTAGACTATTTCTACTGTTGCGAAGGAGGGTCGCCATGACGAACCGTGTGCTGCTCCTTATCAATCGCGTGCTGGACGGCGCCGGCGAAGCCGTGCGTACCCCCTCCGGAGTGAACCCGCACGTGCTCAACCGCTATGCGCCTCGCGGCCCGCGCGGCGAACTCGACTTCTACGGCAACGAGGTATCGCCGCGCATCACGCGGCGATGAAGTCTGGGGAGCGGCACGGCCGCTCCCGCTGAAGCCCCCAGAACCGCGAGCGGCGTCCCCCCCGCCGCAGACGGTCACAAGGCCTCCCGTGCCCCGGTACCGGCCCCTGGACGCCGGGGGAACAACCAACACGGGAGGCCTTCCCCCTTTCCAGACCCCGCAGACGGTGGAGCATCCGGACCCCGGAGAGCTCGGTCCTGCGGCGGCATCATCCAGCACCGCCGAGGCGGTCGGCCCGCCGCCCTGTGCGACTGTTTGACGGCCCCGGGCCGAGGGCATATGCTTTGTGCCGCACGACACAACACAGGCTATTTATCGCGAAAGGGTAACGCCATGACGGTCCGAGTCCTCCCCACTCTCAAGCGCCTCGTCGAGGGTAAGACCGGCGCGGCGGTGAATGCGTCAGGTTCGGCGCGCACGCGTCTGCGCGCCAAGGACTTCATGCACGAGGACCTGACCGGCAGCGCCCGCCGCTACACTCTCTGAGCGTAGCCCCCTCGTCGCTCGTCCCGCACCGGGGTCCGGCCTCCCGAGCCGGACTTCGGTCATTCCTGTGAACCGAGCCCGCCCAGTCGCAGGCTGAACCGCCGACCACTGCGCGGTGGTAGGTCGCGAGTGAACTGCGGCTACTCGCCGTCGAAGTACGCCGGGTAGCGGCGTACCGTCTTCTTGCGGCGCTGGTAGGTGCGCGTCAACTCGAGGAAGATACCGATATCGCGCTCGAGGTCGCTCTGCGTGCCGTCGAAGTAGAAGACGCGGATCGGCATGCCGTCGAGGGCACGCTGCACCGAGGGGTAGATCGCCTCGGTGACGATGCCGTTCATGCAGGTGAACGGGCTGATGTCGATGATGCCGTCGGCGCCCTTCTTGTGCATGTAGATCGACTTGCCCGTGCTCAGGACCATCTCGCCGAGGGCGCCGGTGTACGGCAGGTACGGCTTGCTGAGCTCGAGCACTTCGCGCACGCTGTGCGGCTCCTCGTAGCCGATGAACTCACCCTCCCAGGTGCCGTAGAGCGCCTTCTCGTCGCTGTGCATCACCTTGGTGCGGATGTAGCGCCCCAGGTTCTCACCCGTATACCTGCGGCCCTGGTCGAGCAGGCGGCGCCGGTGCTCGTCGTCGACGTACCAGACCCACTCGCCGATGTCGGCCAGCCAGCACTCGCCGCCCTGCTCCTCGACCAGCCTGACCAGGTCGAAGTTGGAGAAGGTGTTGTGGCGGCAGAAGATCTCGCCGACCACGCCGATGAGCGGCCGCGTGCGGTCGTAGCGCACCGGCACCCGGCCGAAGCGCTCCCGCGAGCGGGTGAGGGCGTCGCGCGTCCGCGCAAGACGCTCCTTGTCCGACACCTTCACGGCGCTGATCGCCTCGCCGACGTCCTCGAGGCTCTCCTGGTACACGGCGTCGGTCGCGCCCCTCTCGAGCTCGTAGGGCCGCGTCTTGAGGAGCGCCTTCATGAGGATGTCCTGGCAGATGACGGCGCGCCAGGCGGTGCGGATCAGAGACTGCGAGTACTCGCCGATCGACGAGTAACCGTCGTTGGAGGTGATGGTCATGATCGGGACGTCTTCGTAGCCCAGCTCATCGAGCTTGCTGCGGATCAGGGTGAGGTACTGCCCGAAGCGGCAGGGGCCGTTGGCCGTCGGCATGAGGAAGGCGACGTTGTCGCGCCCCTCGTCCTCGATGATGCGCAGGAAGTCGCCCATGGTGATCTTCTGCGGGTAGCACTCGTCGCCCGAGGTCACCTTGCCGCCGAGCTCGAGCGTACGAGCGTCGGAGTCCGTGGTCGTCGCTGCCTCGACGCCGATGGAGCGGATGGCGGCGGCCAGCAGGTACGACCCGCCGTACGGCATCTGCGGCAGGTACAGCGTGCGGCCCTGCAGGCCGAACGCGTCGATCAGCTTCTGGAGCTTCGGGTCGGTGGTCGTCGCCTCAGACACGGCCGAGCGGCACCTCCTCGGGGGCCGGCGCGCAGGCCGCGTCGCAGGGCGGGCCGCAGGCCGGCTCGTCGCCCTGCGACCACCAGCGCAGGAAGCCCTTGCTGTCGAGGTAGGCCTCGCAGCGGGTCATCGCCCCGGCGTCGTTCTGGTGCTCGTCGAACTGCAGGGTGAGGAACGGCTTGCCCGACGCCTCGCGCACGTAGTGCTTGATGTACGAGTCGGGGCCGCACTTGAAGTTCGTCAGGTAGATGAGATGCAGGTGCTCGCGGTCGTGCACGAACCGCGCCGCCTGAAGGATCTTGCGCCCGTAGTTCCAGTACATGTTGGGGACGATGTCGCTGACGTCGAGGCCGGCGAGCGGCAGGAAGTCGAGCGGGATCAGGTTGACCCCGTAGAACTTGCGCAGCTTGCGCGGGATGTCCATGTTGACGCCCTTGTCGTACATGTTGTACGGGCGGCCGATGAGCACGATGCCGAGCTCGCCGGCCGCCTCGAGGGCGGCGAGCGCCTCGGTGCCGGCGGCGGCGAGGCGGGCGCGGAAGGCGTCGTGGGCCGCGGTGGCGGCGTCGAGCGCCGCGGCCAGCCGTGCCTTGTCGACGCCGAGCGGGCCGATGAGCTCGGCGAGGTCGCGCAGGAGGCCCTCGCGCCCGTCGCGGAAGCGCATGCGAGGGCTCAGGATCTTCTCGATGTGGTCCTCGATACGCGGCGCCCGGCGGATGACGAAGGGCAGCGTCTGGCCCCAGGGGCAGGCGTGCGAGTTGAACTGCGGGAACTCGGTCTCCTCGTTGACCACGTTGGGCACGAAGACCCAGTCGACGCCCTCGCGCAGGAGCCACTCGACATGCCCGTGCGCGACGCGGATCGGGAAGCAGGGCTCGGCGACGGTCAGGTCGACGCCCGCCTCGCGGATCGCCTTGTCGCTCTCCGGGGAGAGCACTGGGCGCAGCCCCAGGTGGGCGAAGAACGTGGCCCAGTAGGGAAGCCGGTCGTAGGCGTACATGGCGCGCGGCAGGCCGACGGTGGGGGCTGCCGCGTCGACACGCTCGACGGCGGCCAGGTACGGCTCGAGCAGCGCCTCTTCGCGCAGCGCGATGAGGTCGGCGATCACGGGCTCCTTGTCGACCTTGGCCGGCTTGCGGTAGCGGTCGCTGCACTTGTCGCCCCAGTACGTCTTGGTGCCCTCGATCGTGTACTGGCGGATGTCGCACTGGTTGGAGCAGCCCTTGCAGACGAAGTCGACGACCGTGTAGTCGACCTCGTCGAGGTCCCAGCCGCGGAAGGTCGTGGGCTCGCCGGTGCGCTGGGCGCGCTCCCTCGCGAGCAGAGCCATGCCGAGCGCGCCCATGACCCCGTTGTAGGGGGGCACGACGACCTCCTTGCCGAGGATCTGCGAGAAGGCCGCGGCGACGGCGTCGTTGTACGCCGTGCCGCCCTGGAAGAAGATGCCGTCGCCGACGGTGCGCCCGCGCACCAGCCGGTTGAGGTAGTTGTAGGCGATCGAGAAGGCGAGACCGGCGACGAGGTCCTCTTTGCGCGCCCCGCGCTGCTGGAAGGCCATGACGTCGCGCTCCATGAACACCGTGCAACGCTCGCCGAGGCGGATCGGCGCCGGCGAGGAGAGCGCCAGCTCGGCGAACTCGTCGATGATCTGGATGCCGAGCTTCTCGGCCTGCTCCTCGAGGAACGAGCCCGTGCCGGCGGCGCAGGCCTCGTTCATGGCGAAGTCGACGACGATGCCGTCCTGCAGTGAGATGAACTTGGAGTCCTGGCCCCCGATCTCGAAGATCGTATCGACCGTGCGGCCGATCTGCCGGGCGATGAAGTCGGCGCCCGTCTTGTGGGCGGTGATCTCGTCGGTCACGATGTCGGCGCCGGTGAGCTCACCGATGAGCTCGCGCCCCGAGCCGGTCGTGCCGACCCCGCACAGGCGGATGCGATCGCCGAGCTCGGCGCGGATCTCGGCGAGGCCCTTGTTGACGACCTCGACAGGGCGTGCGTCGGTCTTGGTGTAGATCTCCTTCAGCACGCGGCCCTGCTCGTCGGCGACGACGAGGTTGGTCGACACCGAGCCGACGTCGATGCCCATGTACACGTCGACGGGGAGCGTCTCGGGCCACTCGTAGGGCGTCGCCATGTCGCGCAGCAGGCGCACGCGATCCATCGAGAGGGGTTCGGCGACCGGGAACTCGGCGGCCGGCAGGCGCTCCTCGTCGACCGTGACGGCGCCGCGCTCGCGGGCCTCGGTGTGCTCGGCCTCGAGCAGCGCGGCCCCGACGGCGCCCATGGAGAAGTGGTACTCGGGCACGAGCAGCCCACCGCCGTCGAAGCCGAAGGCCTCGCGCAGGGCACGTACGGCGCCCTTGTTGGCGGCCACGCCGCCGATGAAGGCCACGGGGGGCTCGACCACCTTGCCTTTGGCGATCGCCCCCTTGAAGTTGCGGATCACGGCGTCGCAGAGGCCACGCAGCACCTCGGGCGGCTCGTAGCCCTTCTGCTGGGCGTGGATCATGTCGCTCTTGGCGAAGACGCTGCAGCGCCCGGCGATGCTGGCTGCCTTGCCGGCGCCGAGCACGATGTCGCCGACGTCCTCGATGTCGTAGAGGAGACGGCTCGCCTGCTGGTCCATGAACGAGCCCGTGCCGGCCGCGCAGTCGCCGTTGCTCTGGTAGTCGGCGATGCCGACCGAGCCGCCGTCGCGGGCCGTCTCGAGGCGGATGAACTTGGAGGTCTCGCCGCCCATCTCGAACACGGTGACGACGTCTGGGTGCAGGGCGGCGACCCCGCGGGCGATGGCCTTGAACTCGTTCTCGAAGTCGGCCTCGAGCGCCTCGCCGACGAGACGGCCGCCGGAGCCCGTGACACGGACGCCGGCGATGGCGCCGTCGGGCAGGGCGGGGCGCAGGTCGTCGAGCAGACGCTGGACGGCCTCGCTCGGACTGCCCTTGATGCGGCGATAGGCGACGACGAGCAGCGGCCGGCCGTCGACCAGGGTGAGGCCTCCGGTCGGCGTCTGAAAGAGCGCGGCGTGGTCGCGCAGGAGCCGCTCGTACAGCTCGATGTCGTCGGCGCCACCCACGAGAGCGGCCTTAAGGCTGATGCAGCCGATATCGATACCGAGCCAGGTCATGGGGGTGACATCGAGCCTCCGCGAGGGGTCACTGCCGTCGGCTAGCGTACCCGCCTTCCGCCGCCTCTCGCAACCGCAAAAGCGGACGGCGGCGGTCCCGCTTCTCGACCGGCCTCCGGAGCGTGCGACGACCCGCGGCGGGCGGGGACGAAGACGACGGCGGGCGGGGACAGTGGCGGCGGCGTGCTCCCGGAGGGCGGCGCAAGAGCGGAACCCGCGCGCACCCCCGTCTAGCGGGGCCGTGCCGCTTCGGCTCACGGCGGCCTGCATCGTGCACCCTTGCGACAGCGTGACGTCATCCCCCCGTCCCCATCGTCGACCTTCGCGGCCGGGCGGCGCGCCCGTAGCATCGGCGGCGCGCCGGCCGGCGTCATCGGCACTCACACTACAGGGGGTCACCCGTGGACCAAGCCACCCCGCTCACCAACAGCGAGCGCCGCGACGACGTCGCCTACCTCGCCGAATCCTTCGCCGCAGCCGCCCGCCGGCCCACGCCCGTGCTCGACGACGAGGCCTGCGCGCGCTACGCCGAGGCCGACGCCGACGAGCAGGCGCACCTCTTCTTCACGCTCCTCTGCTACGGCGCCCTCGCCGCGCAGCCGGCGCCCGAAGCCGTGGTCGACGCCGACTGGCGGCGCTTCGTCGACGCCGACGTGGTCGGGCGCGTGTTCGCCGGCGAGTTCGACCTGCGCGACTACGCCATCGACCCGCCGGTCTCGCGCAGCGACAGCAAGGGCAAGATCATCGACTTCGTGCGCCTCGCCGAGACGCGCGACACCTGGTCGCGCCTGCTCCCGCAGCCGGCCGAGCCCGAGGTCGTCGTCGACGTCCTCTACGCCGCCTCGGGCGGCGCGCTCAAGTCGCGCGCCTTCTGGGTGGTGCGCGAGATGCGCCGTCTCGGTCTCTGGCACGATGAAGCGCTCGACCGCTTCGCCTTCGTCCCCGACGGCCGCGTGCGCAAGCGCTCCGCGCGCATGGGGCTGATCGACCTCCCCGAGAAGGCCGACACCTTCGCCGACATGAAGGCCGTCTCCCGCGCCCTCCACGCCGTGATGCGCCTCAACGGCGACGGAGCGGCGGGGTATGACCTGCCGGTGAGCTGGGCGGCACAGCGGTGCGAGCTCTGCGACGCCGCCCGCATGGCCTCGTGCCCTGTTCCGCACTGCCGCTGGCGGCGCAGCCACACGGCGGCGTGACGAGCGACCGGGCCGGCCGCGCCGACGAAGCGCCCGGCTGAGGGCCCACCAAGGTGCCGCGCGAGCGAGGCCGGCGCGGGCGATCCACGCCCGCGCCGGCCTCGCCGTCACAGCACCTTGATCACGCACCTCTTGAGCTCGTACTGCCGGTTGCCGGCCTGGTCGACGGCCCTGAAGGTGGCGATGTACTTGCGGCGGGACGGGGGCTTCCAGGCGGCCCGGTGCGACGCCCCCGTCGTCACCCAGCCGAGGTAGAGCTTCTTCACCACGACCCCGTCGCTGGCCCGTTTGATCGTGACCGTCACCTTGGCCATGGGGCTCCAGCGGTCGATCACGTAGTACCGGATGCGCGCCGTCGACCCCAAGGTCACCGACACTGAGAGCGGCGCCCAGATGCGCGGCTTGGTGCGGTCGAGGACGACCTTCTTGGCGACCGCCGAGGCTCCGAGAGCGCTCTCGACCTCGACGCGGGCGCGGTACACTCCGCTGGCCAGGGCGAGGCCCGCGTCGTCGAGGCCGTCCCAGGTGAAGCCGTGCAAGCCGGCGGCGAGCTCGCCCAGTTCCCACGTGCGCACGGTGACACCGTCGAGCTGCATGAGTGCCCGGGCAGTCGCCGGGCGCGTCAGCGTGAACCCGAGCGACATCACGTCCTTGACCCCGTCGCCGTTGGGCGAGAAGGCCGGCGGCGCCGGAGTGAGGAAGCCGGCCGTCAGGTCGAGCCGCACCGGCAGGATCGTCACGCCGGTGTTGCCCGCCGGGTCGCGCACCTCCAGCTTGACCTGGTACGCCCCCTCCGGCGCACGCCTGAGCACGCCGTCCACCGGGACCTTGCCGTCCCAGGGGACGATCACGCGTGTCGTGCCGATGCTCTTCCAGCCGACCAGCTTGAGCAGGAACGTGCCCGCCTCGTCGAGCACCGAGACCCGCACGACGACCCGCTCATCGCTCGTGAGCTTGAGGCGCGCGTTCTCGATGTAGACGTCCCCGTTCGGGCTGAAGAAGGGCGACCCCATGGTGCACTCGGCCGGGACCGGGGCCACCGTGTCGACGACGACCTCGACGGTGGCGGCCCGCGCCGTGCCCAGCGGGCTGGTCCCCGAGACGATCATCCGGTACGGGCCGTCGGGCACGACCTTGCCGACGTCGGAGAGACCCGCCCAGTCGGTGGAGACGTACTGGCCGCGACCGGTCTTGGTGCGCACCACGGTGCCGTCGGCGGCCTTGACCTGCAGCGTCCAGTCGAGGACCTCGGAGCCGACGAAGCTCAGCGTGAGCGCGTCGCGGAAGTCGTCGCCGTTGGGGCTGATCACCGTGCGGGAGACCTTGACGTCGTAGATCTTCGGCAGGCCCATCCCGCCCACGGCCTTGCGCACAGTGGGCAGCAGAGCGTAGAAGGCGTCGCCGGGGCAGGCGGTGTAGTTCGCGTTGCGGTGCCCGGAGATGACGTTGAAGGTCACGGTGGAGCCCTCGGTGTACTTCTGTGTCGCGTAGCAGACCATCTCGGCCTTGGCCAGAGGGTTGATGTGGTGCACGTCGAGCTTCCAGGCCAGGAGGCGCTTGAGCGAGGTCATGGCGTCGCTCGGCGGTGGGACCGTGCCGAACGACCCCAGGACGGAGATGCCGGTGCTCGAGGTGTTGAACCCGTAGACCTGGGCCCCGATCGGCGCGTTGGTGATGCCGCCGTAGCGGCCCTCGTAGATGACCCCGTAGCGGTCGATGAGGAAGTTGTAGCCGATGTCGCTCCAGTCGAGCGCGTGCGTGTGGTAGTAGTAGATGCCACGCACGATCGCCGGTGCGTCGGAGGGCGAGTACGAGTTGCTGCCGGCGGTGTGGTGGACGAAGGCCATCTTGAGAGGCGCGAAGCTGGGGCTGCCAGTGCGCCAGTCCTCATTGGCCCCCCACTGGCTGCGCAGCACGATGGCCGGCTTCGTGGTCATCGCCTGCGCCTCGGGTGCCGCCTGCAGGCCGCCGAGCGTGCAGGCGACGCTGCGCACGGCGTTCGTCAGGGTGTCGGCCGGCGTCGCGTCGCCGCTCGTGTTGAGGAAGACGAGGCGCGGCCGGGGAACGCGGCGCCGGCTCCCGTCGGCCGACGTCACGGCGACCTGCACGAAGCGCCCCTCGCCGAGCCACACGGGGTCGGTGAAGGCGCGCGCGGCCTCCTCGCCCTGCTCGGCGACGCGCTCGACGGGCGCCGCGACCCACTCGCCCCAGGAGCGGCCGTCGGCGCTGGCCCTGAAGTGCACGGTGAGAGCGTCCACGCCGGCGACGTCGTCGCAGAGGAGGCCGACCATCTCGTAGCGCATCCCGGCATCGATGCGGCGGACGGCGGCACCGGCCGGCGGCGCCCCCGATGCGGCATCCGAGCCCGCCGCCGGGGCGCCCGGCTGCTCGGTCGCGGCGGCGCCCGCCACGTCGGCGGCGGCCTCGCCCGTCGTCTCCGTCGCGACGTCGCCCGCCGTGTCCGTCGCGACGTCGCCCGCCGTGTCGGCGGCGTGCGTGACGAGAAGGGCCTCGCCGGGAGTGACGGTCTTCGCCCGCACGGGCGGCGCCGTGAGCCACGCGGCCGCGGCGGTGCTGACGCGGGGGAGCGACCACAGGGCGCCCAGCGCGAGGCCCGTGACGATCGTGACGGCCGCGAGCCGACGGGTGCGGCCGGAGATGGCTGACGGCGCTCTCATGACTCCCCCTCAGTGTCGACAGCTGCGGCGGCGTACCTTAGCCGCTCTTCGGCCCGGTACGACCGGATTCCTCCGTGCCGCCGTGAGTCTCCGCCTGGGCGACGGGGCCGGCGGCGAAGACCGAGGCCAGACAGGCAGGGGCGCCGGCGCTCCGCGCCGGCGCCCCCGTCCCGACTCTCTTCAGTGTACGCCGACTGTGTGGCCATCCTTCTCCGCGTCGCGCGCGCCGGCGGGCCGACCGTCCACGTCGGGCGGAGTCTCGTGCTCCACCACGTAGCAGCTCCACACCGGGGCGTACACACGCTCCACCTCGGCCGCGTACTCGTCGAGGTCGTGGCTCAGTTGCGTGAAGAGGCTCTCGGCCCCGGGGTGCGTGGGGTGGGCGCCGGTCAGCGTCATGATCTCGCGCGACTGCTCCGGCTCGTCGATCAGCATACACGGCTTGAACAGGTTCTCGCTGAACGGCTGGCGGCTGCGGATCTCGCGGAAGAACGGCGAGTTGAAGGCGTCCTTCAAGCTCGTGTCACGGATGTTGTCGGTGGCGAAGTGGGTGAAGATACAGGGCTCCACCCAGCCCTCGCTGTCGATGTGCACGTAGTGCTTGCCGGCGATGCACCCCTTGACGTAGGGCGCATCGCCCCAGAAGTCGACCGGGAAGATGGGCTTGGTATCGCGGATGCGCCAGATGCCCTCGCGGAAGGCGTTGCGCTCCTCGGCATTGAGCATCGGCGCCGTGCTCGGGTCGCGCCCGATCGGCATGTAGAGGAAGTGCCAGCTGATCGCCGCCCCTTTGGCGACCAGCGGATCGACCCACTCGTCGCTGATGAGCATGCGCCAGTTGTCCCGCGTCACGGTGGCCGAGTAGCCGTAGAGCACACCCCGGTCGCCCAGCAGGTCCATCATCTCGAGGATGTGGCGGTAAACGCCTTTGCCGCGGCGCGCGTCGGTGCTCGCCTCGTCGCCCTCGAGGCTCAGCATCGGAGCGACGTTACCGAGCTCGGCGAGCTCGTCGATCACGCCCTCGTCGAGCAGCGTGCCGTTGGTGTACACCTGGAAGTAGCACTCCTGGTTCGCCGCCGCGAGGTCGAGCAGCCCGTCGTAGATGAACGGCTCGCCGCCGAGGATGGTGAAGAAGTAGACCCCCATCTCGTTGGCCTGCTCGACGATGCTCTGCAGCAGCTCGGGCTCGAGGTCGCGGTCGGGCGGGTACTCGCCCGCGAAGCACCCCGCGCAGCTCAGGTTGCAGCGCATCGTCGGGCTGATGAGGATCGTCGTCGGCGCCCAGAGGCCCGGAGCCTGAGCCATGAACTCCTTGCGTTTGGCGACGCCGCGAAGAAGCGTATTGACGACAAGACACTCGATGAACCGATCGCGGCACCTTGGGTTGAGCTCCTGGCTCACGTGACGGGCGATGTTGAGCGCCGGGTGGTCCGCCTCGATCTTGGCCTGGACGTGGCGGACCGCCCCTTTGTACTCATCGGGAGTGACCTTCTCGGCGAGGTGCACCGCGCGCAGGATCTTCTGCTTGTCGCCGCTGCCGGCCAGCTTCAGCATCTCGTTGATCATGCGTCGCTGCACGCTGCTATAGAGACCCGAGGTGCGGCTCATCGCTCCCTCCATCCCCTCTGCTCGACCCCGCCCCGCGGTCGCGCAGAGACATCGTGGCGGTGCACGGGTACGGCCTTGGGAGCGCGACACTGGCCCGGGCCGCGCTCTCGAGCCCACCTGTGCGCAGGCGGCCGGTCTGCGAAGAGTCTACCACCGGACCCCCCGTTCGAGGCTGTTCGGTCCCTGACGTCGCACCGAACCGGCGGCCGCGCCCGACCCCGCGAAAGCGGCCGACCGAAGCCGCGGGCGGCAGCGGAGAGAGCTCCCAGCGCGCGCCGACGGACCTCGAGCCTGCGCCCGTCGCCCGCGTGGCTACACCTGCCTTGCCTATTCGTCTAAGGAGTCAGGCTCGCCCGCCGATACAGAGACAGAGCGAGAAGGGCAAACCTGTCGTGAGGCAGGGACGCAAAGCCAGAGGTCTTGGATGCTCAAGATAGCTCGGTTGCCGAATTCAGACACCGTGGTCTTCTGCCTCCTCCTCCCGCCGAGCACTCCCGCCTCCCGGGCTTCCTGAGACCGGTCGCCCGTTCGGCGCCCGGACGCGGGCGACGAGAGGAGCCCCCCGAGTGGAGGCGAGTGAGATGAGAAGGCACATTCTTACCCTTGCGGTCCTGGCGTTGCTGTGCGCCGCCGTCTGGCCGGCGGCCGCGGCGGCCGGCGATCAGGGGCTCGGCGCCGCCGTCGACGAGAGCGTCGGCGTGGCCCTCGATGCCGCCGAGGGTGAGGCGGTGCCCGTCATCGTCTTCGCCCCCGGCCACCTCGCCGACGTCGGCAGGCAGCTGCCGAAGGGCGTCGAGGTCACGGAGCTCCGCGCCCTCGACGCCGTCGCCGTCTGGCTGAGCGCGCGCGAGATCGCCGATCTCGGTGAGGAGCCGTGGGTCGAGTACATCGTGGCCGACAACCCCGTGTACGGGATCGGCGTCGCCTCGATGGACGTGACCAACCTCGCCATCGGGCTCGGCGAGCTCGCCGCGCCCGCGGAGGGGGGCCTCACCGGGCGCGACGTGACCGTCGCCGTGATCGACAGCGGCGTCGCCGTCCACGACGACCTCGACGCCGAGCGCCTCGTGGGCTGGTGCGACTTCGTGAAGCGCAAGAAGGAGCCGTACGATGACGCCGGCCACGGCACCTTCGTCGCCGGCCTCATCGCCGGCGACGGCAGCGCCTCGCTGCCGCTCGACGAGGGCGGCTTCGCCACCGTGCAGTTCCGCGGCGTCGCGCCAGCAGCCGACATCGTCGCCGTCAAGGTGCTCGACAAGTTCGGCCGCGGCCGCGCCTCGAGCCTGATCGCGGGCATCCTCTGGGCGATCGAGCAGAAGGACGCCCTGGATATCGACGTCATGAACATCTCGGTCGCCGGCACGCCGGTCGGCCCCGTCGAGGTCGACCCCGTCGCCCAGGCCGTGCGCACCGCCTGGGAGGCCGGCATCACCGTCGTCTGCGCGGCCGGCAACGAGGGCGAGTTCGGCCTCGGCGGCGTCCTCAGCCCCGGCAACGAGCCGCACGTGATCACCGTGGGCGCGACCGACACGAAGCAGACCCCCGACGTGGCCGACGACCGCGTCGCCGCCTACAGCTCCTACGGCCCCACCCTCTACGACGAGTACGCGAAGCCGGACCTCGTCGCCCCCGGCAACCGCAACATCTCGCTGCGCACGCCGGGCAGCTACATCGACAAGACCTTCCCCGAGAACGTGATCCCGCTCGCAGACTACTGGGACCCCGCGGCGTTGGCCGCGGCGTCACCGTCGACCGAGTCCGATTACCTGATGCTCTCCGGCACCAGCACGTCGGCCCCCGTCGTCGCCGGCGCCGTCGCGCTGATGCTCGAGGACGACGAGGGGCTCTCGCCCGACGACATCAAAGTGCGCCTCATGGCGAGCGCCGACCAGGTACCGCCGGTGACGGAGGGCGACGCCGACCATCAGTACCAGCAGGGCGCCGGCACGCTCGACGTGCCCGAAGCCCTCGCGCTGGACGGGCTGGACGCCGAAGGGCCGGCGCTCTCCGCAGACCTCGGCGACGGCGACGACATCCTGCCGACCGACGTGTACCTGAGCTGGGCCAAGTACGCCTGGACGAAGTACGCGTGGACGAAGTACGCGTGGAGCAAGTACGCGTGGACCAAGTACGCGTGGACGAAATATGCCTGGACCAAGTACGCGTGGACCAAGTACGCGTGGACCAAGTACGCCTGGACGAAGTACGCGTGGACGAAATATGCCTGGACGAAGTACGCGTGGACGAAGTACGCGTGGACGGTTCTGATCGAAGGGCAATGACCGGGGCGGCTCAGAGCGAGCGTCTCGGCGAGACGGCCGCGCGCACACACGCGGCCGTCTCGCTCTACGTGGCGCTCGTCGCCACGGCCGCCGTCGCCGCGGGGCTGCTCGCCGTGCTCCGCGACCCGTCGCCGCTGCCCCTCGACCTCGTCGCCTTCGTCGCCCTGGCGACGGTCACCGACCTGCGCGAGATCCGCCTGCCGGTGGTCGGCGTGGTCACGCTCTCCTTCGTGCCGGTGCTGGCGGCGCTCATCGTCTTCGGGCTCTGGCCCGCTCTGCTCGTCGCCGCAGTCTCCGGCCTCGCGACGGCGTGGTTCACCCGCGACCCCGTGAAGATCCTCTTCAACGCCGCCAACTACGCCCTCTCGACGTTCCTCGCCGGGCTCGTCTACCTGGCGTTCGTCCCGGCCGGCGAGCACCTCCTCGACAAGGTGCTGCCGACCTTCGCCGCCACCGCCGTCGATTTCTTCGCCAGCACCGTGCTGCTCGCCGGCGTCGTCGCCATGGCCAGCGGCGAGCGCGCCCTGCGGATCTGGCGACAGAACTACCAGTGGGGCCTGCCGAGCTACCTGACGGGCTCGACCATCGCCCTGCTCGTCGCCTGGCTCTACCTTGCCTTCGGCATCGCCGGCCTGATCCTCGTGCTGCCGCCGCTGTACCTCATCTACTACTCGTACGACATCTACGTACAGCGCGTGCGCGACACCGCCGCCTTCGGCGCCGAGATCGCCTCCTTCAAGGAGGAGCTCGCCGCCTCGAGCGCCCTCCACGACGAGCTCCGCGCCACGCAGACCAAGGTCGCCGCCGAGATCGAGCGCGCCCGGCGCATCCAGCACGACCTGCTGCCCGCGGCGGCGCCCGACGTGCCTGGCCTCAGCGTCGCCCAGCGCATCGAGTTCCTCGGCGAGATGGGCGGCGACTACTACGACTACCTCGACTTCGGCGACGGCCGCCTCGGGGTGGTCTGCGGCGACGTCATGGGCAAGGGCCTCGCTGCTGCCTTGATCATGGCGATGGCGCGCTCGCTCCTGCACGACGCCGTCGCGCCGGGGCGCTCGCCCGGCGACGTGCTGCACGACGTCAACGAGTCGCTGGCGCGAGACCTCGAGGGGCAGAGCCTGCCGTACTTCCTGACCCTCACGCTGCTCGCCTACGACCCCAAGGTGCGCACCGCCACGGTAGCGAGCGCCGGCCACAACCCGGTGCTGGTGCTGGGTGAGGGCGGCGCGCGGCGCCTGCCGGCGCGCGGCGCCGTCCTCGGCGTGCGCGCCGGCCTCGACTTCCCCGAGGACGTCATCGCCCTCAGCCCCGGCGACCGGCTGGCGCTCTACACCGACGGCCTGACCGAGGCGCGGGCGCCCGCCGGCGAGCTCTTCGGCGTCGACCGGCTCGAGGAGCTGCTCGCGCGCTGCCGCGACCGCGGCCTCGGCGACGCGCTCGTCACGACCTGGGCGGAGGTCGCCGCCTTCCGCAGCGAGGCGCCGCCCTCCGACGACGCGACGCTCCTGCTCCTCGAGGTGACGGAGCGATGAGGACCGTCGGCGAGATCCGCCGCGACGAGAGCGAGGTGCAGGTGACGCCCGACGACGGTCCGCTGCCGTGCTCGCTGCACGTGTACCGCTACCGACGCGCCGGCGGCCGCATCGAGGCCGTGGTCGGCATCTACGACGCCGGCCTTCCCGAAGACGACCTGATCGCCCAGGCCGACGAAGCGCTCGAGCGCGCGACCTTCATGTGCTACGCCGTGGCGCAGGCAGACGACTTCGTGGAGGACGAGCTCTGCTTCGTCCCCTGCGGCGAGCACTGCGAGATCCTCAGCATCCACACCAACGGCTGGCAGCGGCACCACGGCGACCACCGCCGCAGCCTGATCGAGATCCTCAGCGACCTCGCCGCCGCCGTCGCCTGCGGCCGGCTCCGACTCCTCGACAGCGACGAGATCGCGGTCGAGGCCACGGCCGGCGACGAGCTGCTGTACATGGCGATCGACCAGCCCCGCGCCCTGAGCAAGGCGCGCCGCGCCGTCGACGCCCGGCTCACCGCCGAGGGGCTCGACCCGGCCCTGCGGCGCACCACCCTCCTCCCCATCTCCGAAGCCGTCACCAACATGCTCCTCCACGGGGGCGGCTCGGGTGAGCTCACGCTGCGCCGTCTGCCCGACCGCCTGCGCGCCGTGGTCTGCGACCGCGGCCCCGGCCTCAACTTCCTCAACTGGATCGAGCCGCCCGACGTGAGCGGGCAGGCGTCCATGGGCTACGGCTTCAAGATCATCACCGAGAACCTCGACGTCGTCGGGCTGCACACGCGCCCCGCCGGCACCACCCTGCTCCTCGACCGTATCCTCTGACGAGGTAGGAGAGCCATGTTGCAGACATCGATAGTCCCCGGTCCCGCCCCCACCATCTTCCTCGCCGGCGAGATGGACCTCGACTGCGCCGACGGGCTGCGCTCCGCCGTCGCGGGCGCCGCCCGCGGCGCGCAGACCGTGACCCTCGACTTCAGCGGCGTCGAGTTCATCGACTCGTCGGGAACGGGCATCTTCGTGCGCCTCTGTCTCGACCTCAAGAGCCAGGGCGTGCCGGTGGTGGCCCGCAACCTGACCGCGCCCGTGCACGGCGTCTTCGAGATGCTGCGCGTGCGCGAGCTGGTCGGCGAGGACGTGCTGCCGGAGTAGCGGAGGGCGGCGGCGGGCCGGCGAGCCCGCCGCCTCACAGCGTGAACGAGAGACTCCCGGCGCCGCCCAGCGTGTCGCCGGTCACGTGGCCGGCCGCATCCGCGGCCTCCGCCGGGTTCACCTCGCCCCC
>JAFGAW010000197.1 GCA_016933475.1 Thermoleophilia bacterium | reverse complement strand
CCCTTGCTCCGCTCCGCCAGCCGCGCTGCATCTTCCTCCGCCGCCAGCTGCGCCGCCTCTTCCTCCGCCTGCCGCCGCGCCGCCTCCTCCGTCATCGCCTGCAGCCGCAACGCACGCTCCTTCTTGTCGATCAGCACGTTGCTCATGAACGCGGCCGACGGCTTCGCCGACTCGACCTCGGACAGCGCCAGGTCGCCGTACTCCGCCCGCATCGCCGCCGTCATCGGCACGCCTTTCTCGCCGAAGTACACCGCCGCGCCGGCCCCGTGCCGCTCGGTGCGCAGCTCGGTGCGCTGGAGGTAGTAGTGGCTGATCATGTGGAAGACCTCGCCCTCGCCCCAACGGAACCACACGGCGACGGGCTCCTCCCCGTACTTCTCGCCGAGCTCCTTGCTCGTGATGAGCACCTGGACGCGCTCGGGGTCGACCACGCGGATCGGATAGGACGACCCCTCGAGCCACCACAGCGGGTCGTCCCGGCCATCGATCACGCCCTGGAGGTAGATGTTGTCCGGGTCCTTCACCTCGATGCGCACCACGTCGTCGGCGGTCGGTCGTTCGTTGAAGGCGAGCACGCCCGGGAACGCCGGCTCGATCACGTGCTTGAGCGCCCAGTCGGTCGTGAACAGGCTGCCCCCGGCCTCGACGAAGGCGCGGATGCGGGTGATGGCGTGCGCCGACACCTGCCCCGGGCAGTTGATGACGAGGAGCTGCTCGGGACGCAGCGCAAGGCGGTCGAGAGCGGCCGCGCGGCACACCGTGAAGTCGACCTCGAGCGCGGCGAGCACGTCCTCGACGCGGTCGTAGCACCCGCGCACCACGACCACGTCGGACTTCTCGACGGCGTCGAGCACGCGCGCCTTCTCCGGCGCGTCGCGCCGGAGTTGCTCGCGCGTGATCTGCGCCGCCGCCCGGTAGGCGCGGGCACGGTCGTCCGTCTGGGTCGCCCCCGGCTTCGTCGCCTTGGTCGCCCCCGGCTCCGTCGTCTTGGTCGCCCCCGGCTCCGTCGTCTTGGCCGTGGGCTTCAATGGCTGCGTCATGTCGATCCCCCTTGTCGTCGCTGAGTATGTGAAGGTGCGCCGCCGGCCCCGCCTCACCGATCGCGCTACGGGTGCCGCCTTACCGCTCGCGTCGCCAGACCCGCCTCACCGCTCGTGTCGCCAGACCCGCCTCATCGGTCGCTTCGCCGCTCGCCTCACCGATCGCGCTGCCGGCGACGCGCCCGCTCGCGCGCGTCGGCGATGCGCCACTGCGGCTCGTGCCGCTCCGTCCGCGGGTCCGCACGCTGCGTCCGCGGCCGTCCGCCGCGGCCGTCGCCGGCCCGCACGCCGCCGCGTCCGTCGCCGGCCCGCACGCCGCCGACGTTGAAGAACGCGGCATGGATCGGCCGGCCCCTGTACGTCAGCAGCGACCCGAGCACGCCGTCGCCCTCGAAGCGCAGGTCCCAGCCCAATCCCGGGCTCTTGAACGACAGCGCCTGCAGGTCGGCGATGCGCTCGAGGAAGGCCTTGGCGACGGCGACGTCGTCGCAGACCTCGGCGTCGCTCACCAGGGCCTCGAAGACGTAGCTGCGCAGCAGCCGGTCGTGCAGCAGCGCGTACTTGTCGGGGATCGAGACGAAGTCGAGCCCGATGACGCGCTCGCCGTGCAGGACCAGCAGCCCCTGCTGGCCGTCGACGAGCGGGAAGGCAGCGAGGACCTCGTCGAGGTCGCGCTTCTTGTGCACGTAGGCGTCGCGCTGCGCACCGGTGCGCGACTGCGTGCCGTGCCGGTCGTGCAGCATCGCGACCTCGTCCCACACGCGTCCCTGGTCGGAGCGGTGCCCTCTCCCCGCCCGAGCCGACATGGCGACGGACTCCTTGAGGGCGAAGCGCACGTTGCGGTCGGCCACCAGCTCGCTCTCGGCGAACTCCGGCGTGTCGTAGTGCCAGCGCCCCTGCTCGGTGCAACTCACCGGCACGATCAGCTCGCTGTGCTTGCCGACCAGGATCGTGGTGTTGAGGACGCGGTTCTGCTTGGCCCCTCGCAACTCCTCGCCGTCGAGCACGAGGACGCGGGAGTCGCCGCGGTTCTCGAAGCGCAGCTCGGGGACTGCCCCGCCCTCGCTCACCTCGCGCACGCGGGCCTGCTTGCCGGCGAGCGCCTCGCTCAGGGTGACGTACCAGGGCCCACCCGTCGTGTCGGCGGTCAGCGGGTAGACGGCGAGCCCGCGTGCGGTCTGCACGCGGCCCAGCTGAAGGCTGTCGGTGATGGCAGTGCCCTTCGTCGCGTCGTGTCGTGATGTCATGCAGCCCCCTCCTCGTTCGCCTTGCGGCTGATGCGATTATAGCATCAGCGTCAAGTTT
>JAFGAW010000196.1 GCA_016933475.1 Thermoleophilia bacterium | reverse complement strand
GTGAGGATGGGGCTCGACTCGACGACGCGCTCCTGGTACCTCTCCCACCGGGTGAAGGCGACGACCGCGCCCAGGGCGGCGGCGGTGGGGATCAAGGTGCTGAGCGAGGCGTTGATCTGAGTCAGCAGCGTCTGTCCGCCGCCGTGGATCAGCGAGATCACGAGGACGAGCGGCAGCCCTTGGCGCACGCCCTTCCATCGCGCGAAGAGCCAGCAGATCATGACGCCGGCGAGCAGGTTCGGGACCCAGAGCTGCAGGGCGGTGAGGAGCATCGTGAGCTGCTCGTCCTCGATGTCCACCACGCGTGCCATCGCGAGCCACGCGACCGCCAGCGTGCCGAACTGGTTCGCCCAGGCGTGGCCGACGAGGGGGATCACGACCGCGATGAGCGGCCGTACGCCGAGGCCGACGAGCAGCGGCGCGACGATCGCGATCGGTGCGCCGAAGCCGGCGATCCCCTGCAGGAACGAGGCGAAGACCCAGCCGAAGGCGAGGACCAGATACAACCTGTTCCGGCTGTGCTCCTGGATGCCGAGACGGATCGCCTCGAAGCCGCGCGCCTCCTTGGTGACGTGGTAGAGCAGCAGCGCCGGCCACACGACGAGCAGGACGAAGATGGCGTCCCACACACCCTTGCCGGCGGCCACCGCCACGGTCTCGAGCGGGGCCTCGAAGCCGATCATCGCGAGGGCCGTGGCCAGGAACAGCCCGATGGGCCCGGCCTCGGGCGCCGACCACCGCGCCCAGACGAGCAACACGAGCAGGAGGACGAGCGGCGAGAGGGCGAGCAGCCAGTACCAGATGTCGATGGGCAGTTCGCCGTTCACGCTCCGGTCCTCATCTGCCGCGTCGCGCCGCTACGAACGCCGCGCATCGCGGCGCTCGCCGCCGCCGCTCTCGTCCGCGCGGCCTTCGCCGCCCTCCTCGCCGGTCCGACCTTCATCCCTCGGGTCTTGGCGGCTCTCGTCTTCGTCGTCGCCCTCCCCCTCGCTTCGGCCGCCGGCAGTGAAGCGTGCCAGTGGCGCGAGCGCGAGGCTCGCGACGAGAAGGACAAGACCGAGGGCCCAGAGCCAGTCGACCTCGTCGACGCTCAGCGCGATGATCACGAAGGCGACGAGCGAGGTGATGAAGGCGACCCTCAACATGAGGGCCTGATCGCCGAAGACCGGGACGCCGCCTTTGGACCCCTCTGTCGGCTGCGGACACATGCCGATCTCCCGTCTCGGCGCCTCGTCGTGGACTGAGCTGAGCGATGCCGTCCGCCTCGCTGGGCGTCTACCCGAGCGTCCGGTCCGCAGTCCGTTTGGCGGCGCTCGGTCACCACGCGAAGGCCCTTCACTCCCGACGGGGACCATCAAGGCCGCCGTGCGCGAGCGCGTGACGACCCGAGGCGACCCCTGCCGCCCGGTCCGGCGGCGTTCCGCGACGTCTGTCGCCCGGGCGGCAACGGCACGACATCCGCAGGCGGCCACTGCAGGCTGGCGACCAATGTGATGCGCCGGTGCGACATCTCGACCGCTGCCTTGCCCGGTCCGCCGTCCAGGAACGGTCATGCGAAGGGGGCCGGTCGTTGGACCGGCCCCCCATGGGTCGAGCAGAAGTGGTGCGACGAGCTTAGGGCAGCAGCACGCC
>JAFGAW010000030.1 GCA_016933475.1 Thermoleophilia bacterium | reverse complement strand
TCTCGAGCACGGCGCCGCTGAGCGAGACGGCGACGATGTCACCGGCGCCGAAGTTGTCCGCTCCGCAGACGATCTGCCGCACGCCGCCGTTGTGTCCGCCGACGTCGACGGTGCAGAGGCTGAGCTTGTCGGCGTTGGGGTGCCGGTCGCGGGTCACGACCCGGCCGACCACGAAGCGGCCGAGGTTCTCGGGGTCGCGCGGGGCGCCGACCCAGTCGATGCCCTCGACTTCGGTGCCCGACATGGTGAGCACCTCGGCGAGCTCCTCCGGGGTGCCCTCCCAGGCCACGTACTCCTTGAGCCAGCTGAACGGAAGTCTCATCGTCCGTCTCCTCTCAGAACTGCCGCAGGAAGCGGACGTCGTTGTCGTAGAAGAGGCGCAGGTCGGGGATGCCGTGCTTGAGCATCGCCATGCGCTCCACCCCCATGCCGAAGGCGAAGCCGCTGACCGCTTCGGGGTCGTAGTCGACGAACCCGTAGAGGTTGGGGTCGACCATGCCGGCGCCCATGATCTCGAGCCAGCCGGAGTGCTTGCACGAGCGGCAGCCCTTGCCGGCGCAGAGCTCGCAGTTCACGTCGACCTCGATGCTCGGCTCGGTGAACGGGAAGAAGTGCGGCCGCACGCGGATCGCCCGGTCGCCGCCGAAGAACTCCTCGGTGAAGTAGTGGACGGTGCCCTTGAGGTCGGCCAGCGTGATGCTCTCGTCGACGACCAGTCCCTCGACCTGGTGGAACATCGGCGTGTGGGTCGCGTCGGAGTCGCGGCGGTAGACCTTGCCCAGGCAGAGTACGTAGACCGGGGGACGCTGCTGCTCCATGACCCGCACCTGGACGGGCGAGGTGTGGGTGCGCAGGAGGACGCCGCGGTCGGCGTCGACCACGGCCTCGGGCATGGTCTCCCGCGGCTCCTGCACCCAGAACGTATCGTGGGCGGAGCGTGCCGGGTGGCTCGGCGGCGTGTTGAGCGCCGTGAAGTTGTAGTAATCGAGCTCGACCTCGGGGCCCTCGGCGATGCGGTAGCCGAGGCCGGTGAAGATGTCCTCGACCTCGCGCATCGTCTGGCTGATGAGGTGTTCGTGACCGGCCGGGAACGGGACCCCGGGGAGGGTGACGTCGAGGCGCTCGTGCTCGAGCGACTCGCTGAGCGCGGCCCGCTTGAGCTCGGCCTCGCGCTCCTCGACCAGCGACTCGAGCACGCGGCGCACCATGTTGCCGCCCTTGCCCAGCAGAGGCCGGTCCTCAGGAGCCGCCGTCGAGATCGAGCGCAGCATCTCGGTGAGCGGGCTCTTACGACCGAGGACGGCGACGCGGACCTTCTCGAGCGTCATCATGTCACGCGCCTCGAGGATCGCGGAGCGTCCCGTCGTGTACAGAGCAGCCAGCGCCGGGGCGCGCTCCTGGAGGATCTGCAGCTGCTCGTCGTCCATGGTCATCCTTTCCGTGAGAACTCGTAGAGGGCGACGGCGCCGGCGACGCCGGCGTTGAGACTCTCGACCGTGCCGGCGGCCTCCGGCGCCAGGCCGATCGTAAGCCGCTGCGTGACGGCGCCGAGGCTCGCAGGCGAGAGCCCGGCCCGCTCGGCGCCGACGCAGAGCACCGCGGGGCGCTTGAGCTCGGCCGCGGCCAGGTCGGCGCCGTCGTGGGCGACGAGCCCGTACACGTCGGCGATGCCGGTGCGGGCGACGAGCTCGTCGAGAGCGATCTCGGGGTACAGCGGCAGGGCGAAGGCGGCGCCCATGCCGGCGCGCACGACCTTGGGGGCGTAGAGGTCGACGGAACCGGGCGAGGCGGCAAGGGCGGCGGCGCCGAAGGCGGCCGCCGCGCGCACCAGGGTGCCCATGTTGCCCGGGTCGGCGACCCGGTCGGCGTAGACGACGAGGGCGCCGGGCGGCGCCGCCCCGCCGACCGGCGCGGTACCACGGGCGGCCTCGGTGCCCGGCGTCGAGGCCGCTCCCCCGCCCGGGCCCACCAGCTCGTAGAGCGGCGGCGCGGCCGGCAGCGGGAAGACGGCGAGCACATCGGGCGGCGCCTCAAGGGTGGAGATCTTGGCGGCGACGCGGTCGGTCACGACGTAGACCGCGACGTCGGCGAGGCGGCCGTCG
>JAFGAW010000195.1 GCA_016933475.1 Thermoleophilia bacterium | reverse complement strand
TGGCGGCCAGCGCCGCCACGGCGTCGGCGTCGCTCGCGTCGACCTGCTCGGCGACGAAGCGCGGGTCGTTCTGCTTCGCGGCACAGCGCTCGGCACGCCCGCGGTCGTAGTCGGCGAGCACCATCGTCTCGAGCCAGTCCGTGGCGTCACGGCGCTTCGCGATCGCCGCGATCGACTCGCCGACACCACCGACACCAACGACCAGGACCTTCATGGCACACCCACTCCTCTCAGATGACGTGACCGTCGCGACGCCCCCCGGGGCGGCGATGAGCCCTCGACTGCGACGCCTCAACGGCGCCCCTCCAGCAGCGGGCTGAGAGGCATTGTATAAGCTCTGACCGCAAATTCCAGCCCGAAGTTAGCATTTCGTGAGGTTTGAGGGCGTCGTCGCCGGCGTCGTCGTAGGTGCGCTCGGTCGCCCACGCGGCAGGGGTGCCCGTGGCTGGCCGAGTCGCAGACCGCGACGGGCCGGCCGGCCGCCATCCGTTACAATGCGTGCGGCCAGCATGGCCCCAGGAGGTGACCAGTGCGACCCGAACCCTTCGCCCTTGAACGCTACTTCGCGCAGTACGAGTTCACGGCGCCCTATCTGCTGGCGAGTTCCGACTGCGACGGCCTGCCCATGGCCGAGGTGCTGGCGGCGGCCGACGACGAGTGCGCCGCCCTGTGGCACGATCTGACCCTCGCCTACACCGAGTCCCTCGGCCTGCCGCAGTTGCGCGCCGAGATCGCCCGGCTCTACGACACGGCCGAGCCCGACGACGTGCTCACAGGTGCACCCCAGGAGCTCATCTTCGTCGCCATGATCGCGCTTCTCTCCCCCGGCGACCACGTCGTCTGCACCTTCCCCGCCTACCAGTCGCTGCACCAGGTGGCCGAGACCATCGGCTGCGAGGTCACCCGCTGGATGCCGCGCGAGCGCGAGGCGTGGCGCCTTCATCCGGCCGACCTCGAGGCCTGCCTGCGCCCAGACACGCGGCTGATCGTCGTGAACGTGCCGCACAACCCTACGGGCGCGTTGCCGTCGCACGCGGACTGGCGGGCGGTCACGAGCCTCGTCTCCACGCACGGCGCGCGCCTCTTCTGCGACGAGATGTATCGCGGGCTCGAGCTCGACCCCGGCGACCGCCTGCCCGCGGCCGCCGATGTCGTCGAGGGCGCGATCTCGCTCTCGGGCATGTCGAAGGTCTACGGCATGGCGGGCACGCGCATCGGCTGGCTGACGGTGCGCGACGAGGAGACCCGTAGCCGCATCGCGGCGATGAAGGACTATACGGCTATCTGCAGCTCCGCGCCGAGCGAGGTGCTGGCGCTGATCGGGCTGCGCAGCGGCCCGGCCCTCATCGCCCGGCACCGGGCGCGTGTGGAGCGCAACCTGGCGGCGCTCGACGCCTTCTTCGACCGTCGCGCCGACCTCTTGAGCTGGGTGCGTCCGCGGGCCGGCACGGTCTGCCTTGCGCGGCTCAGAGACGAGGCCCTCTCCGTCGAGGCGCTCGCCCTCAAGAGCGTCGAGGAGGCCGGCATCATGCTCACGCCGGGCACGCTCTTCGGCCTCGACGACAGCTACCTGCGCATCGGCTTCGGGCGCGAGAACCTGCCTACGGTGCTGGAGCGCTTCGAAGAGTTCCTCGCCGCCGCCTACCCGCCGCGCTGAGGCCGGCTCAGACCCCGACTTTGTAGACCATCTTCTCGCCGAGGCCGGTGACGACCTTGACGTAGCCCGAGAGCTCGGCGTCGAGCTCCGGGTCGCCGGTGTCGACCAGCAGCGGCCGGCCCTCGAGCGACAGCAGCTTGGTCTGCGTCGCCACCACGACCACGTGCTCGCGGCCGACGCGGCGGATCACGGCCGGGCTGATCTGCTGGTTGCCGCGGCCGAAGACGTGCCCCTGCCCGCCGATCGCCGTGACGACGATGCGGGCGCACGCGTAGCGCTCGAGCGCCCGCAGCAGGTCGCCCTCGGTCGCGTCGGCGGCGACCAGCGCGCCGTCGGCGACGAGGTCGACACCGAGCAGCGTCTTGGGCAGCCCGAGCCGCTCCATGATCGTGCGGGTCGTGGTGCCCGGCCCGACGATGTACAGGCAGCCGGGCTCCATGACGGCGACCACGTCGGTGGCCACGTCGAGGAGCGCGCGCTGCTCGCCGGCGACACCGCCCGCCTTGGCGCTCTGCGTCAGGCCACGCGCCACTGGGACGGCCATGAACCCGTAGAGCCGGGCCGAGACCCGGTCCTCGCGGAAGGCCTCCTCATCGATGTCCATGACCTCGGCCTCGCGCAGCTGCACCGCGCCCGGCCGGTCATGCAGGTAGAGCGCGACGACATCCCCAGCCGCGGCCGGCGTCGTCGCGTACACGGCCGAGTGGATCTTGACGCCCGCCGGCACCCCGATGACGGGGACCGACGTGCCGACCGCCGTGCAGATCGTGCGCGCCGTACCGTCGCCGCCGGCGAAGAGGATCAGGTCGGCGCCGGCGGCCGCCATCGCCCGCGCGGCCTGCTCGCTGTCGGCGGCCGTGGTCAGCGTGAACTCGCCGGCGGCGCCCAGGTCCGGGCCGGCGGTGCCGAGGCGCTCGCGCTCGGCGGCGGCGTACGTCTGGCGGCCGGCGAGCGAGCCGACGACCGTCGGCGCGAAGCCGGCCGCACGGGCTTCGTCGGCGCCCATCTCGCCGGGCGCCGCCAGGATCTCGATCTCGTCCCTGAGGCGCGTGAGGCGCTCGAGCGCCAGCCGTGCGCGCCGCGGCGCGTCGCGCACGGCGCCCAACTCGAGCGCCCGGTGCACGATGTCGGCCCCGTCGGAACCCTTGAGGCCCACCCGCCCGCCGACCCCCGCGACGGGGTTCACGATCACGCCGAGCTTCTTCACCGGGACATCACCCCCGTGCCGGCCGCTGCCCTCCCGCCACACGTGACCGTCCTCGCGCCACACGCCGTCGCCCTCACGCCACACCCCGCCGCCTTCGCGCCACACGCCGTCGCCCTCACGCCACACCTCGTCGCCCTCACGCCCGCCACGCCCTCGTCATCGCCGCTTGCGCCCGCCGCGCCGCTGCCGGCCTTTGCCGGTGCTCGTCCCCGCGGGCCGCCGGGTCGCGGCGCCCCGCGGCGCCGGCCGCTGCCACGTGCCGAACAGGTAGATGAGCAGGGCGGGCGTGAGCGGCAGGAAGAAGGAGGGGCCGCGGACGACGAAGCTCAGCAGGAGCGCCACCAGCAGGCTCACGAACACCAGCGAGCGCATCATCTTCTGCGAGAACGCCGTGATGCGCCCGCCGAGCAGCCAGCGGTCGGCGAGATCGACGGCCATGGTCCCGGTCGCGACCGTGGCCAGGGCGAACGCCGCGGCGACCGTATACCGCTGTACCCCCGCCTCGGCCGCGTCGCCGACGAGCAGCGACACGGTCTGCACGGCCAGGTAGAAGGCCGTCGCCGTCACGACGGCGACGCCGGCCGTGCGCAGCAGGCGCGCCGTGCCGCCTCCGGTCGCCCCCGGGCTCGCCACGGGGCTCAACGGCCCTTCGGCCGGTTGCCGCCGGCGGTCGGCCGGCGGCCCTTCTTGCCGCGCCGCCGGGCGGACCCGGCGGGCTGGCTGGAGCCTGCCTTCGACGTGGTCCCACCGGCCTTCGACTGCGCACGGCCACCGGGGTCGTCCCAACTGCGCGGCGGCCGCCTGACGACGTCGTCGCGCCGCGGCTCCTTGCGCTGCGGCGGCAGCCTGCCGCCGGCGAACACCGGCAACTCGTCGGCGAGGCTGCGGCGGATGCGCACGAAGTACACGATGATCGGTACAGCCGCGTACAGCTCGCCGCGCAGCACGAGGAGGAGAAGGAAGAACATGCCGCCGAAGGAGAGCATGCCGAGCACGCGCACGGTCGCGGGTCTGAGCCGGATCCAATGCGGCGCGGCGGCGTACGCGCCGAGCACGATCATGAAGACTATGACCACCTCGGCGGCGAGGAAGACCACGAGCTGGAAGATCGCGCCCGAGCTCGTCTGCTCGCCGGAGAGCACGTCGCGCACGCTGAGCGCGGCGGGGAAGGCGAGCACCACGAAGGAGAGCACGAGCACCGCCACGCCGAACCACGCCGTGGCGTACTCGAGCCAGCGCCAGAAGCCGGAGCGGCCGGAGTCGGGCCGGCGCCGCTCGCGCGGCGCCGGCCCTCGCTGCTTCGACCGCTGGCTCAAGCCGGCCCCTGCCGGCCGAGGACCTTCTTCTTGTAGGCACGCCAGGTGAAGGCCCACTGAGCCGGGTCCTCCATGGCCTCGGTGCGCCGCATCTGGTCGATGGGCTGGGCGTGCGGCGCCTCGCGCACCACGTCGGGCTCGTGGTAGGCCTCGTCGCTCACCTTCTTGATGGTGGCGGCCCACTCGTCGAGGTCACGCTTGTCGTAGGTCTCGCAGGGCTCCGGCGTGAAGGGCTCGGGCACGACCCAGGGATGGTGGCTCATCCAGTAGCTCTGGATGCCGAAGTCGACCATACGGTCGCGGACCGCCTCGGTGCCGAAGCCCGTGTCCTCCTTGAGCTCCTCGAGGCTGTAGCGCACCTGGTCGAGTCGCCGGTGACCCTCGGCGTACGGCCGCGTCACACCCTTGACCGCCATGAGCAGCCTGTCGAGGTAGTTGTTGTTGAGGACGCTGATCTCGGCGACCTCACGCAGGCCGTCGGGGCCCATGTTGCGGATCCAGGCGTAGGCGCGGATCACGCAGAGCCAGTTGCCGAGGAACCCGCGCACGCGGCCGATGCTCTCGGGCCGGTCGTAGTCGAGGTGGTACGTCTCGCCGACTTTGGTGACGACCGGCACCGGCAGGTACGGCGCCAGCTTCTCGGTGACCATGTAGGCGCCGCTCGCCGGGCCCTCGCAGCCGTGCGGGCTCGAGAAGGTCTTGTGCAGGTTGAAGTGGCAGGCGTCGAAGCCGGCGTCGCGGGCCCGCGCGATGCCGAGGATGCCGTTGGCGTTGGCCTGGTCGGTGAAGGCCAGGGCACCGGCGTCGTGCAGCACCTCGACGTACTTGTCGATCTGTGGGTTGTAGATGCCGGTGTCCTCGGGGTTGGTGATCATGCAGCCGACCGTGCGCTCGCTGACCGCGGCCTTGAAGGCCTCGAGGTCCGGGTAGCCGTTCTCGTCGGGCATGACGGTGATGACCTTGAACCCGGCGACCTTGGGCGTCGCCGCGTCGCAGGGGTGCGAGAAGATCGTCGTGATCATCTCGTCGCGCTGCCCCAGCTCGCCGCGGGCCTCGAAGTACCGGCGCATCACGCAGGCGTTGGTGTAGACGGCGTGCGAGCCGCCGCCCGGCTGCAGCGTGAAGCCGTCCATGCCGGAGATCTCTTTCAGGTACTGCCCCGTCTCGTAGACGATCTCGAGGAGTCCCTGCAGGGTGTCCTCGTCCTGCCACGGGTGCAGGTCGGCGGCGCGGTGGTAGCGGACCAGTTCCTCATGCAGCTTGGGGCTGTACTTCATCGTGCAGGTGCCCTCGCTGATGTCGCTGCCGAGATCCATGCCCAGGGTCATCTGCGAGTAGCGCAGGTAGTGGCGCAGGACCTGGTGCTGGGACATCTCGGGGAGCACGGGGGCGGCCGCGCGGGCCATCCCCTCGGGGATGTAGTCCGCGGCCTCGCCGACGGCCTTCTTGACGCCGTCCTCGGCCAGGGGGACGAACACGCCGCGCTCGCCAGGCGCGCCCTGCTCCATGATGAAGGGCTCGTCGTAGCGCGGCGAGCGGTAGTCGCGCAGCACGCCGCCGTCGCGGCGCAGGCGGGCGAGGCGGGCGACCTTCTCCTGAGGCGTCTCGCTCATGCCGTCACCTCCTCGACGGCCGAGGCCAACTTCTCGATGTCCGCCTGGTCGTGGTACTCGGTCACGCAGAAGAGCGCACTCTGACCAAGCTCGGGGAACTCGGCCGAGAGGTCCTTGCCGCCGAAGATCTCGTGCGCAAGAAGCTTCTTATTGACGTCGGCGACGCTCTTGCCCGTGCCGTCGAGACTCACGACGAACTCCTTGAAGAAGTGCGGCGAGAGCTTGACCTCGACGCCGGGGATCTCGCCGAGCAGCTTGGCCGCATAGTGCGAGCGCGCGATGCAGGTCTCGCCGAGCTCCTTGAAGCCCTGCGGGCCCATGACCGCCATGTAGACGGCGGCGGCGATGGTCCACAGGCCCGACGCCGTGCCGACCCAGTCGACGCCCTGGTCGCGCGAGCCGTACGAGGTGCGCTCGGCGATGGCCTCGCCGACCGCGTACTGACCGGGGGTCTTGGTCTCCATCACCGTGTAGAGCTCGAGCGGGCACTCCTGGGCGAAGACGGGGTCGTCGTCACGGAAGGCGATGAAGCCCGAGCAACCGGCGCCGGCGTGCATGTGCATGCCGAGGGCCTGGATGTCGCCGCAGGCGATGTCGGCGCCTACGGTGCCGGGCGGGGTGAGCACGCCGAGCGTGATCGGGTCGACGCCGTTGATGGCGAGGGCGCCGTGCTCGTGCGCCATCTTCACGATCTCGGCGCCGTGCGCCTCGATCGTCCCCAGGTAGCCCGGGCTCTCCCAGTAGACGGCGGCGTGGCTGTCGTCGACCTTGGCGCGCAGGTCGTCGAGGTCTGCCATACCGGTCTCCCGGTCCCACTCGTAGAAGCGGATCTTGGTGCTGTTCGGCATCGACTCCGGCTGGCACAGGGTGCGGATCTCCATGAGGCGCATGGGGCTGATGTGCGCCGGCACGAGCACCGTGTCGCGACCGGTGATGCGCCGGGCCATGCGGAACGCGCGCCCGGCGACGTCGCCCCAGTCGTAGATCGGGTTGGCGACGGCGTCGAAGTCGAGCAGCTCGGCGAGCATGCTGTTGAACTCGAAGCGGCTCAGGTACTTGCCGAGGTCGGAGTAGTCACCGCCGCAGTAGGCGCTCACGAACTCGGCCCGGTTGATGACCTCGTCGACGACGGACGGCACGTGGTGCTGCCAGCAGCCGGCGCCGCAGAAGTTGAGGTAGTCGACCGCCGAGGTGTTCCGGTCGAGCAGCCCCATGACGTGCTTGCGCAGGTCGCGCTCGGCGAGGATCGGCTCGGGGATGTCGAGCCGCCCCTTGAAGCGCAGGCGCTCGGGGATCTCGGCGTAGATCTCCTCGACGCTGCCCAGCCCCAGCTCGCTGAGCATGGCCTCTTTGGTGGCCGGCGCCGCGTTGGGGATGTAGGGGTGGATGAAGGGCTTGTCTGCCATCAGGGGTCAGCCTCTCCTTTCGTGGTCGGCGTGTCTCCCGGTGTGTCGCGCCGGGATGCGCGGGCGGTCCGGGCGGCCGACAGGCGCGTGCCGCGCCGGCGCGCGCCCGTCACAGCCTCGTGCATCACCGCCCGGCATCAGTCGTAGCCGTAGCCTGCCGAGGTGCCGAAGTCGATCGAGATGTTGGCGCCGGTGATCGGGGCCGCGGCCGGTGAGGCGAGGTAGAAGACCAACTCGGCGACCTCCTCGGGGGTGATGAAGCGCGCCTTCGCGCCCTGCGGGTAGCCGCTGAGAAGGCGGCGGAAGTAGCCCTTCGGGTCGCCGCCGCCGTACGTGTCGGCCTGGTACTGCAGCATCGGCGTCATGATGTCGGCGGGGCAGACCGCGTTGACGCGTACGAGGTCGCCGGCGACCTCGAGGGCGAGCGCCTTGGTCAGCAGGCTCACGCCGCCCTTGGACGCCGTGTAGATCGCCGTCTCCGGCGTCCCCACGAGCCCGCAGTCCGAGCTCAGGTTGACGATGCAGCCCTGCCGTTTCTTGAGCTCGGGAAGCGCGCGGCTGCAGCAGAAGAACGTGCCCTTGAGGTTCACGTCGACGACGCGGTCCCAGTCGGCCTCGGCCATGCTCTCGCTCGGCCCCTCGACCCAGAGCCCCGCCGTGTTGACGAGCACGTCGATGCCGCCGCCGGTCTCGACCGCCTCGGCCATGAGGTTCTCGACGTCGGCGACGGAGCTCACGTCGCACACCACCGCGTGCACGGTCGTGACCGCCGCGAGCTCGCCGGCCAGCTCCTCGAGACGCACGCCGTCGAGGTCGCCGAGGACGAGCGTCGCGCCGGCGGCGGCGAAGCGTCGCGCCGCGGCGCTGCCGACACCCCCGCCGGCCCCGGTGATGACGACGGTCGTACCGCTCATGTCGTGCGTCATGCGCTCCCCCTGGTCGCGGCTCTCACGCGGCGTAGGCGCGAATCCTGAACGGTCCTTCAATGTTTGGCGAGCTTACACCCTCGACCACGACGAGGGAATCGCCCCGAGGATACCGGACGCGGCGGCACGGTAGAATCCCCGGGGCATGACCGCTTATCGCGACACCCGAGGACGCAGCGCGCAGCCGCGCGCCTTCACCGACGTGCTCCTCGAGGGCATCGCGCCGGGCGGCGGACTGTTCGTCCCCGAGCGCCTCCCGGCCCTGACCGTCGAGCAGGTGGTCGGCCTCGCGGCGCTGCCGTACCGGCGGCGGGCGGCAGCCGTGTTCGAGGCCTTCGGCCTCGACGTCGACGCCGCCCGCATCACCGCCATCGCCGATGCCGCGTACGGGCCCAACTTCGACGACCCCGCCATCGCCCCCGTGCGCGAGGTCGCCCCCGGCCGCTTCGTCCTCGAGCTCTGGCACGGGCCGACCCTGGCCTTCAAGGACATGGCCCTGCAGTGCATGCCGCTGTTCTTCTCGCAGGCCCTCGAGCAGGCCCACGCCGACGGGCGCACCAGGTTCGACTTCCTGATCCTCGTGGCGACGTCGGGCGACACGGGTGTGGCCGCGCTGAACGGCTTCGCCGACCGCGGCCACACCCGCATCGCCGTGTTCTACCCCGACGCCGGAGTATCGGCCCTCCAGCAGCGCCAGATGACGACCCAGCCGGGCGGCAACCTCACCGTCCTCGCCCTCGACGGCGACTTCGACGACTGCCAGTCGGCGGTCAAGGCGGTGTTCGACGACGAGGCCTTCGCCGCCGAGCTCGGCGAGCGCTACGGCCTCGCCCTCTCCTCGGCGAACTCGATCAACTGGGGCCGCCTGCTGCCGCAGATCGCCTACTACGTCAGCGCCTACGCCGACCTCGCCGCCGCCGGCGCGCTCGTCGCCGGCGCGCCGCTCGACGTCTGCGTGCCGACGGGCAACTTCGGCAACATCCTCGCCGCCTACTACGCCAAGCGCATGGGCGTGCCGATCGGCCGCCTCCTCTGCGCGAGCAACACCAACGCCGTGCTCGCCGACTTCCTCGCCACCGGCGTCTACGACATCTCCGCGCGGCCGCTCGTGAAGACGCCGTCGCCCTCCATGGACATCCTCGTCTCCTCGAACCTCGAGCGCCTGCTCTACGACCTCTCCGGCGACCCCGACCTGGTCGCCGGCTGGATGCACGACCTGCGCGAGCGGCGCCGCTTCGCCGTCGACGGCGAGACGAAGGCGCGGTTGCAGCGGCTGCTGACCGGCGATTGGGTCGACGACGAGACCTGCCTGCGCACGATCGGCGCCGTCTACGCGGAGCATGGCTACCTCCTCGACCCGCACACCGCCGTGGCCTGGGAGACGGCCGCGCGGCACGGCGGCGATGCCCCCCTGCTGATCGTCAGCACGGCGCACTGGAGCAAGTTCGCCGCCGACGTCGTGCGCGGCCTCACCGGTGTCGCCCCGGGCGGCCCGCTGGCCGGCGTCGACGACGCCTTCGCCCTGCTCGACCGGGTGCTCGAACTGGCTCCGGACGTCACGATGCCGCCCCAGATGGAGGCGGTACGCACGCGGCCCGTGCGCTTCCGCGGGCGCGTCGGCGCCGGGCGCGACGCCGTCGAGCAGAGCCTGCGCGACTGGCTCGCCGGCGACGCCTGACGCCCGCGGCCCCGCTGGGCACTTCGGCGTCGCCCGCTGTCGTCGGGCTGGGCCACGCCACGTCTGCGCCGGCCGCCACCCGGCGCCCGCGCGGCCTCGGCGCAGTTCGCAGAGTCGGCCGCCGGCCCGCCGGGTCACCCCCCGGCGAACAGGCGGTCGACCTTCTCCTCCTCCTCAGGGAAGTAGGTTACGTAGCCCACCGGGAGCGCGCCGCCGACGGCGGCGATGACCCGGCGGCACCCGTCCTCGCCGAAGTCGCCGCACAACTCGATGAAGTCGGCTGTGCCTTCCTGGCGCGCCTGGGCGGCGACCCGGCACGCCTCGTCGACCGTGGGCACGCCGACCACGGTCGCGAGGCCGTCGGGCGTGTCCATCTCGCGACGGTGCACGCCGACGTCACAGCCGTCGGAGCGGAACATGAAGAGGTAATCGATCCGTGCCATGAGTCCTCCTCCGGGGTCGCACACGGCCCTCTCAGTAGTAGAGCTCGCTCGGGCCCTTGTACTCCTGGATCGTGTTGCCGCCGTCGACCACGACGAGCTGCCCGGTCATATAGCTCGCGTCGTCGGAGGCGAGGAAGCCGATCACCGTCGCGACCTCCTCGGGGCGCGCCGAGCGCCCGAGCGGCGTGTTGAGACCGCCGACGTCCTCACCCTCGGCCTGCGAGCCCGTCGCGATCCAGCCGGGGCCGACGGCGTTCACCGTCACGCCGTGCTTGGCCACGTCGAGGGCGAGGCCGCGCGTCATGCCGAGCACGCCGGCCTTGGCGGCGCAGTACGCGGCCTCCTCCGGGTTGGCCACGACGGGCCCCGTGACCGACGAGACGTTGACGATGCGACCGTAGCCGCGCTCGATCATGCCGGGCACCACACAGCGTGTGACGTTGAACTGCGTCTTCAGGTTGATGGCGATGCCGAAGTCCCATGAGGCCTCGGAGAGGTCCTGGAAGGCGGTGAAGTCCTCTTCCTGCCCGAAGATCACCATGCCGGCGTTGTTCACGAGGACGTCGATGCGCCCGTAGCAGGTGAGGATCTCGGCGACCGCCGCCTCGACCTGGGCCATCTGGATGAGGTCCGCAGTGTGCGATGAGACCGTCGCGCCCTCGGCCCGCAGCAGCTCGGCGCACTCGTGCACCTTCTCCGAGATGTCGACCAGCGCCAGCATCGCACCTTCGCGGGCGAGGACACTTGCCGTGGCGAAGCCGATGCTGTCGGTCTTCGCCACCCCCGTGACCAGGGCCACCTTTCCCTCTACACGACCCTTGCGTTCCACCGTGCCCTCCTTGTTGAACGCCCGTTCTACGTTGGCCGCATCCTACGCCATGGCGGAGCCGCTGACACGTGCGCCGCCGTCCGCACTGGGAGGTTCTCGTCAAGTTCAGGCTCCGGGTGCCCGATAGAGGGCCTACGTGAGCACTCCGGTCACAGACCTTCGGCTGCGTCACGCCGGCCGGCTGCGCGTCCAGGACGTCGCGGGCCTGCTCGGCGTGAGCGCCAACACCGTGCGGCGGTGGACCGACGCCGGCCGCATCCCGGCCCACCGAAGCCCGGGCGGACACCGGCGCTACCGGCTCGACGATCTGCTTCCGCTGTTGCCTGCCGCCGCCGGAGTCGCAGGCGACGCCGGCCGATCCGCGCACTCACCCGGCGCCGCGGTGGCCGACCGCAGCGGGCACGAAGACGGGCAGCGGGCTACGCTCGCCGCGACGCTGGACCTCGTCGATCTGCTCGCCCGGGAGCCCGCCGAGCTCCCC
>JAFGAW010000029.1 GCA_016933475.1 Thermoleophilia bacterium | reverse complement strand
CCTCTGGCCTGCTCGACGGCAACCTGCCGCCCGATTTCGCCGTGCCTGAGCCGACCGACGTCGCCGACCTCATGCCCGACGAGCTGCCGCTTGAGGCGGGCGAGGACGAAGAGGACGAGGAGACCGGGGAAGAGGCAGAGCCCGATGCCGAGGCGGCGGACCAGTCCTTGCCCGCGGGGGACGAGCCCGATAAGCCCTGACAGGGCTTTCGAGCGTGCAAAGGTACCCGCCAGCGTGACGTCGTGGTTGTCGAGCAGAACAAAGGGCAACGGGGCGGCCGCCGACGGGGCGCCGACCGGCGAGCGCGCCGCCGCGACGTTTGCCGCGCGTCTCACCTTCGAGAAGCTGGAGCGACGCTACGGCGAGACCATGGCGCTCGCCGGCGTCGACCTCGACATCGCGCCGGGCGAGGTCGTGTGCCTGCTCGGGCCGTCGGGCTGCGGTAAGACCACGCTCTTGCGCGTGGCGGCAGGGATCGAGAAGCCGTCCGCCGGCCGCGTCCTCATCAACGAGCGTGAGATGGCCGGGCCGAGCCGCTTCGTCCCGCCGGAGCAGCGCGGCGTCGGGCTGATGTTCCAGGACTTCGCCCTCTTTCCGCACCTCACCATACTGGGCAACGTCGCCTTCGGCCTCAAGGCGCTGCCCAAGGCGGCGGCACGCCGCGAGGCGCTCGCCGCATTGCAGCGCGTCGGCCTCGCCAAGCTCGCCGACGCGTACCCGCACATCCTCTCCGGCGGCCAGCAGCAGCGCGTCGCGCTTGCACGCGCCATCGTGCCGCGCCCCGCCGTCATGCTCATGGACGAGCCGTTCTCCGGCCTCGACGTGCAGTTGCGCGAGGCCATGCAGGAGGAAACGCTGGGGTTGCTGCGCGAGACGCGCGCGACCTGCGTCATCGTCACCCACCATCCCGAGGAGGCGATGCGCATCGGCAACCGCATCGCGGTGATGCGTGCGGGGCGCCTCGTGCAGGCGGGCACGGCGGAGGAGCTCTACCATCGGCCGGCCGACCTGTTCGTCGCGCGGCTGTTCTCGGAGATCAACGAGATCGCCTATCCGGTGCGCGGCGGGCGCGTCGACACGCCGCTCGGGGCGCTTGCCGTGCCCGGTCTCGCCGACGGTGCGAGTGCCGTCGTCTGCCTGCGCGAGCGCGGCATCACCCTCACCCGGGACGGTCCCGGGCTTGCCGGGCGCGTGCTCGACATTAAGTTCCTAGGCGACGTCGCGCGCCTGGAGGTCGGCGTCGAAGGGTTCGATAGGCCGCTGAAGGTCCGCGTACGCGAATTGGACGGGTGGGGCCGCGGGGCCGAGGTGCGCGTCGAGGTCGACGCGGACCGGGCGCTGGTGTTTCCCGCCGAGATGCACGAAAGCGAAGCGCCCATAACGGGTTAGCTCTTGCGGCGGCGGGATGGCCGGCCTTGCGGTGGCGGGCGCTTTCTGCGATACGTTGACAAAACGTCGGGTGAGAAACTGAGGAGCGACCGAAATGGGCTTGAGCGGCTGGCATTTGCTCATTCTCGCACTTGTTGCGCTCCTCATCTTTGGGGGCAGCGGGCGCATATCCTCCATCATGGGGGACGTCGCCAAGGGCATTAAGAGCT
>JAFGAW010000194.1 GCA_016933475.1 Thermoleophilia bacterium | reverse complement strand
TAGCCGTCGCTGTCGTCGCCGACGCCGACGGCGCCGTGCACGTGGGTCACCATCGGCACCGGCCCGGTGTAGGGACCGGGCGTCGACGGCCCACTGAAGTCGGGTCGCGTGTCGCGCCCCATGGTCCCACCGGGCGGGTTGGCCCAGTGCAGCGTGGGGTCGACGGGCAGCAGGTGAGGGAGGTAGCTGCCGTCGGCCGGGTGGACCAGGTCGTTGATCCACTTGACTCGCACCGGCCGGCCCACGCGGGCCTCGATGGTCAGCGAGGGGGCGTTGTGCAGCAGAAGCCCTCTCTTGCTGGCCGACGCCACCGCGCCGTAGCCCCAGACCGTCGTCGGCGGCAGGCCCGCCGGCAGCATCTGCTGGGCGAACTGCTTCATCGAGATCTCGTAGTAGTCGGCGGGCTTGCCGCCCTTGCGGTTGATGGTCCCGGCCCTGGGCATGGCGGGCGGGATGAGGAGCGGGGTCACGAATTTCGTGACCCCCGTCGGGTCGAGCGTGCCGCCGGGAATCGCCGCCTCCGCCACCGGCGTGAAGCCCCCGAGACGGGAGCCCACGTAGAAGCCCAGGAGACCGCCCCCGCCGAGCTTGAAGAACTGTCGGCGGGACATTGGTGCAGCCATGATTACCCCCTTTGTCTCGGCCCCGCTTCTTACGGCCAGGGAGCCGAGGACGCAGTTCCCTTCCCTTCGTCGCCACACGAGGCGGGTGCCCGGCGTGTCGCAGGAATTAGGAGCGATTCTCTCCTGAATTAGTGGCCGGGAAACCGCCAAACCGTTGATGACCGTACGGCCCTCGACAGGACGACCAGCCGGTCGGCTTCCCACCGGCCCCCGTGCAACTCCGATGGCTTGGGGCCGGCGTCGGTGCGGTAAGAGAGCGGCTGAGCGCAGAAGTTCCGGCCGGGGCGGCGCCGACGGTCGGCGCCGGAGGGCCGGGGACGGAGAGGAGAAGGCGGCATGAGAGCGGTCGTGGACGAGGACGCCTGTACGGGGTGCGGACTGTGTGAGGAGACTTGCCCGGAGGTCTTCGTGCTCGAGGACGACGTGGCCAAGGTGATCGTCGAGGAGGTCCCCCCGGAGGTCGAGGACGCGTGCCGTGAGGCGGCCGAGGACTGCCCCGTGGATGCGATCACCCTCGAGGATCAGGGCCGCTGACGCTGGTCGACCGGCACGGACGGCGGCGGTGAAGAGCTCGCGAGGATCGCCGCCACCGTTTCCTCGCCGACGTCGGACCACGTCGCGTACGCGTCGGCGACGGCGAAGCTCCTGCCGCCGCGCAGGTTCGGGCAGTAGAGATCGGCGACCGACGCGGCGACCTCGCGCGCCGCAGCCGCGTGCGCGGTCGGCACCGCGACGCTGATCGCCGAGGCCCCGCTCGCGGCGAGCGCGGCGACGGCCGCCCGCAGCGTGAAGCCGGAGGCGAGACCGTCGTCGACCACCACGACGTGGTATCCCTCGACGGCCGTGGACCGGCGCCCTCTGCGGAGCACGGACTCTCGGCGCGCGACCTTCGCCCGGGTGCGGGCGACGCCCTCCTCGACGATCTCGGGCGTGAGGCCGAGATCGTGCAGCAGACGTCTGTTGAGCAGGACGCTGCCGTCGAACGCCACGGCGCCGTAGCCCGCCTCCGTGTTCCACGGCAGCGTGATCTTGCTTACTACGGCGACGTCGAGGGGGAGCTCCAGGCGTCGCGCGATCGGTGCGGCGACCGGGACGCCGCCGGCCGGGATCGCGAAGACGGCGGCGTCCCGACGGCGCTCGAAGCGCGGCGCGAGCATCTCCGCGAGCACGGCGCCGGCGTGGTCGCGGTCGCGAAACGCCTTTCGGCGGTCTCGCAGCGCGGGGTCGTCGACGATCATGCCGCAGGACTCCTCATGACGGCATCCTTCCCCCGTGCGCGGGCTCGCGGCGTTTCCGGCCCGCGCCCCGCGGGATTGGCCGAAGTAGTGCGTGCGGAGCGTGGGCGGTGCGCGGTCGGCGGTGTCGACGGAGCCCGGCGGACGCCGGGGCCAGGATGGAGAACACGTTCTGGGCGGCCTTGAGCACGAGTCGCGCGGCCGCTGTGACGACGGCGGGCATCTGCACCATCCGCCGGTTCGAGGCCGGGCGCGTCGCAGCACGGTCTACATCATGTGGTTCGCCGCCGGCGCGCTCGTCTCCGCCTCCATGCTCCACCCGATCCCGAGAGCGATCGCCATGAACGCGGACGCTCCGCTCTCTGTGCTCGCGGGCTTCTTCGGACTCCACCCCTTCAATCGCGCCCTCACGGCCTTCGTCTGCGAGAAGGACACGGCCCCTGCCGAGCGCGGGCTCGGGATCGTGCCGATGCTCGGCATCGGCTTCCACTCGTTCGTCGACGGCTTCGTGTACTCCACGGCCCTCACGGTGGGCGTCTCCACGGGCGTCGTGGCGACGGCGGGCATGATCCTGCACGAGTCCCCGGAGGTGTTGATCACGGACCTTCTCCCGGTGCGCGGCGGATTCGCCGCGCGGACGGCGCTGCTGCTCGCGGCGGGTGCAGTTGCGGCGAGCTCTTCGGCGCGCACGTCCTGGGAGATGTCGTCGCGTGCAAGCTCGCATGCGCGGCGCGCCGACTGGGCGGGGAGACTTTGGCGCGGCGAGCGGCGGCGGAGGTAGTCCGCGCCGGGGTGTGCCTCTCTCGGCCGGCGCCTGCTTCGCTGAGTGTCGCCGTCTGGACCTCTTCGGCCTCGCGTACAATGCGTGTCGCGGCCTGCCCGTGGTGAGGAGAAGATGGACGCACCCGACGTCAACGACTGGATCAGCGCCGTGAAGGCGCAGCCGGATGCCGGCCGGATCGGCATGATCCTGTCGCACCAGGGCGTGGTCCGCGGCACCAGTCGGTCGGGCGAGCCGGTCACCGGCATGGACCTCTCCGTCGACCGGGCACGGCTGGCCGAGGTGCTGGCCGAGGCTGCGACGTGGCCGGGGGTCGTCGCCGTGCGCGCGTGGGTGAACGAAGGGTCGCTCGCCGTCGGCGACGACATCATGAAGGTGCTCGTCGCCGGCGACATCCGCGAGCACGTCTTCGACGCCCTGCAGCGCCTGGTCGCGCTGCTCAAGACCGAGGTCGTCTCGGAGACGGAGACGCACTGAGCC
>JAFGAW010000028.1 GCA_016933475.1 Thermoleophilia bacterium | reverse complement strand
GGCGCGCCCGAGATCATCGTCAACAACGAGAAGCGGATGCTGCAGGAGGCCGTCGACGCGCTGTTCGACAACGGCCGCCGCGGCCGCGCGGTCACCGGCCCGGGCAACCGGCCGCTGAAGTCGCTCTCCGACATGCTCAAGGGCAAGCAGGGGCGGTTCCGCCAGAACCTGCTCGGCAAGCGCGTCGACTACTCGGGGCGCTCGGTGATCGTCGCCGGGCCGCACCTCAAGATGCACCAGTGCGGCCTGCCCAAGATGATGGCCCTCGAGCTCTTCAAGCCGTTCATCATGAGCCGGCTGGTGTCGCGCAAGATGGTGCAGAACATCAAGGCGGCCAAGAAGATGGTCGAGTCGATGGTGCCCGAGGTCTGGGACATCCTCGAGGAGGTCATCACCGAGCACCCCGTGCTCCTCAACCGCGCGCCGACCCTGCACCGCCTCGGCATCCAGGCCTTCGAGCCGCTGCTCGTCGAGGGCAAGGCGATCCAGATCCACCCGCTGGTCTGCGCCGCCTTCAACGCCGACTTCGACGGCGACCAGATGGCCGTGCACCTGCCGCTCTCCTGGGAGGCGCAGGCCGAGGCCCGGCTGCTCATGCTGTCGACCAACAACGTGCTCTCGCCGGCGCACGGCAAGCCGATCGCCGTGCCCAGCCAGGACATGGTCATCGGGGTCTACTACCTCACCTATCACCCCAAGGACGACCTCAGCGGCGTCACCCCGGCCGACTTCGACGAGCCGCTCGCGGTGTTCGGCAGCTACGACGAGGTCCTGCGCGCCTACGAGCAGCGCATCCTCGACCAGCGGCAGGTCCCCACGCAGCGCGCGGCCGGCATCGCCGAGTTCACGCGCCGTGCCATCGTCGTGCGGCGGCCCAGCGGCGAGCGCATCGTCACTACGGTCGGGCGCGTGCTCTTCAACCAGCAGGTCCAGGAGGGGCTCCGCGAGGTCCTCGGCGAGGACTTCTCCGAGGCTGAGTACAGCTACATCAACTACACGATCACCAAGAAGGCGCTGGCGTCGTTCATCAACGTGCTGGTCGCCAAGTACGGCGCCAACAAGGTGGCCCGCGTGCTCGACGTCTTCAAGGAGGTCGGCTTCCACTTCGCGACCCGGGCCGCGGTCACGGTGTCCAAGAACGACGTCGTGATCCCCGAGAAGGAGAAGGCCAAGATCCTCACCGAGCACGAGGCCATGGTCGCCGACACGCAGTCGCAGTACAGCGACGGCTACCTCACCGAGGAGGAGCGCCGCAACAAGGTCGAGGAGATCTGGCGCGAGGCCGACGTGCAGATCACGGCCGCCACCAAGGCCAACTTCAACCCGCTCAACCCGATCTACATGATGGCGACCTCCGGCGCCCGCGGCGACATCAAGCAGATCCGCCAGCTGGCCGGCTGGCGCGGCCAGATGGCCAACCCGAAGGGCGAGATCGTCGAGCAGCCGGTGAAGTCGAGCTTCATCGAGGGCCTCTCGGTGCTCGAGTTCTTCATCTCGACCCACGGCGCCCGCAAGGGCCTCGCCGACACCGCCCTGCGCACCGCCGACTCGGGCTACCTCACCCGCCGCCTGGTCGACGTCTGCCAGGACATGACGGTGAGCGAGGAGGACTGCGGCACGCAGGAGTGGGTGCCCATGTCGCCGTGGTCGCGGCGGCGCGAGGAGAACCCGTCCCTCGAGGGCACGACCCTGGCCGAGAACGTGGCCCGGCCGCGCAGCGACCGCACCGTCCTCAAGAAGGGCGTCAAGATCGGCCCCGCCGAGCTCGGCCTCCTGCGCGAGGTCTTCGCCGACATGCCCAACGCCAAGGTCAAGGTCAAGCAGGGGCGTGCCGCGGCCAAACCCGAGCCGGTCTGGCTACACGACCCCAACGAGAACCTGCTCGGCCGCTACCTCGGCGCCCCCGTCATCGAGGAGGCGACCGGCGAGGTGGCCGTCGACCGCGACACGCTGATCGACGTCGCCACCCGTGAGCAGATCCTCGCGGCCCTGCAGCGCAGCTCGGAGGCCGACCCGATGGTGCCGGTGCGCAGCGTCCTGAAGTGCGACGCCGAGTCCGGGGTCTGCCAGCACTGCTACGGCTACGCGCTGCACAACAACGCGGCGGCCGAGATCGGCGACGCCGTCGGGCACATCGCCGCGCAGTCGATCGGCGAGCCGGGCACCCAGCTCACCATGCGCACCTTCCACACCGGCGGCATCGCCGGCGCCGACATCACGCACGGCCTCCCGCGCGTGGTCGAGCTGTTCGAGGCGCGCAAGCCGAAGGGCGTCGCGCGCATCGCCGAGTGCAGCGGGCGCGCGGCCATCGAGGAGGGCGAGCGCGGCTACCACGTGCTCCTGCACCCCGAGGAGGGCAGCCCCAAGGAGTACACCTTCCCGCGGCGCACCCACCTGCTGGTCGAGGACGGCGACTGGGTCGACGAGGGCACGCCCCTCACCCCGGGCTCGCTCTACCCGGCCGATCTGCTCAAGCACGCCGGGATCGACAAGACCGAGCGCTACCTCGTCGACGAGGTGCAGGAGGTCTACCGCTCGCAGGGCGTCGAGATCAACGACAAGCACATCGAGCTCATCGTCCGCCAGATGATGAAGAAGATCCGTGTGGCGACGCCGGGCGACACGCAGTTCCTGCCCGGCCAGCTCGTCGACCGGTACGCCTTCCGTACCACCAACGAGCGCATCGTCGACGAGGGCGGCCAGCCGGCCGAGGCCGAGGAGATCATCCTCGGCATCACCAAGGCCTCGCTGGCGACCGAGAGCTTCCTCTCGGCGGCCTCGTTCCAGGAGACCACGAAGGTGCTCACCGACGCCTCGATCGAGGGCAAGGTCGACACCCTCACCGGTCTCAAGGAGAACGTCATCATCGGCAAGCTCATCCCCGCCGGCACGGGCCTGCGCCGCTACCGTGGCATCGAGATCTACCCCGCGGGGCGCGGCGAAGCCCTGGCCGAGGCGCAGCGCCTCATGGGTGGCGACACCTGGGGTGGCGGCTACAGCGACCTCGAGGTGCTGCGGCGCATCGGCCTCGAGCCCGAGCCGGCCGCCGACGCGGAGGACGAGCTCGGGCCGGCGGTCGACGCCGACGCACTCGGCGGAGCCGACACCGTCGACGAGGGCGGCCCGGCCGACTGACCTGAGCCCTGGGGCGGCGGCCGCCGCACGCGCTCCGCGCTGTTGCGGCCGCCGCCCTCAATTGCTAGACTACGTGGCCGCTGTCCGAAGCCGGCCCGACCAGAGAGGGTAGATGACGACGATCAGCCAGCTCGTCCGTAAAGGGCGCGAGCAGAAGACCAAGCGGGCCAAGACCCCCGCGCTCAAGGGCTCGCCGCAGAAGCGCGGCGTGTGCACGCGCGTCTACACGGCGACGCCCAAGAAGCCCAACTCCGCCCTGCGCAAGGTCGCCCGTGTCAGGCTGGTGAACGGCATGGAGGTCACGACCTACATCCCGGGCATCGGTCACAACCTGCAGGAGCACTCCGTGGTGCTCGTGCGCGGCGGCCGCGTCAAGGACCTGCCGGGTGTGCGCTACAAGGTCATCCGCGGCACGCTCGACACGGCCGGCGTCTCCGACCGCAAGCAGGCGCGCTCCCGCTACGGCGCCAAGGGATCGAGGTAAGCCATGCCGCGTAGAGGCACGATCACGCGGCGGGAGGTCCTCCCCGATCCCGTGTACAACAGCAAGCTGGTGACCCAGGTCATCAACAAGGTCCTGCTCGACGGCAAGAAGTCGACGGCCGAGCAGATGGTCTACGGCGCCCTCGAGATGGTGCGCCAGAAGACCGGCCGCGACCCCGTCGAGGTGCTGCAGGAGGCCGTCCAGGCCCTCACCCCGCACCTCGAGGTCCGCAGCCGGCGCGTCGGCGGTGCGACCTACCAGGTGCCCGTCGAGGTGCCGGGCCGCCGCGCCCGCACGCTGGCCATCCGCTGGCTCGTGGCCTACTCCCGCGACCGCCGCGAGAAGGTCATGACCGAGCGTCTCGCCAACGAGATGCTCGACGCTCTCCAGGGGCAGGGCGGCGCGTTCAAGAAGAAGGACGACATCTTCCGTATGGCCCAGGCCAACAAGGCCTTCGCGCACTACCGCTGGTGACCCGCAAAGGCCCCTGACCCGGTCGCCGGCCGGTCAGGGGCCTTTGTCATGACCGCGACCGGCCGCCCGGCGGCCCCGAGACAGGAAACATGCGGCAGTACTCGCTCGAAAGAACGCGCAACATCGGCATCATGGCCCACATCGACGCGGGCAAGACGACGACGACCGAGCGCATCCTCTACTACACCGGCAAGACCCACAAGATCGGTGAGGTGCACGAGGGCGCGGCGGTGATGGACTGGATGCAGCAGGAGCAGGAGCGCGGCATCACCATCACCTCGGCGGCGACCACCGTCTTCTGGCGCGACACACAGGTCAACATCATCGACACGCCCGGGCACGTGGACTTCACCGTCGAGGTCGAGCGCAGTCTCCGCGTGCTCGACGGGGCCATCGCCCTCTTCTGCTCGGTCGGCGGGGTCGAGCCGCAATCCGAGACCGTCTGGCGCCAGGCCGACAAGTACGGCATCCCGCGCATCGCCTACATCAACAAGATGGACCGCATCGGGGCCGACTTCTTCCGCGGCCTGCAGATGCTGGTCGACCGCCTCGGCGCCAACCCGGTCGCCCTGCAGCTGCCGATCGGCGCCGAGTCCGACTTCCGCGGCATCATCGACCTGGTCGAGATGAACGCCATCGTCTACCTCGACGAGCTCGGCACGACGTTCGAGACGCAGGCGATCCCCGACGAGCTGCGCGAGCGCGCCGACGAGTACCGCCTGAAGCTCATCGAGGCGGTGGCCGACCACGACGACCACCTGCTCGAGACCTACCTCGAGGGCCGCGAGATCACCGTCGAGCACCTGCGCCAGGTCATCCGTCAGGCGACGCTCGACATCAGCATCACCCCGGTCCTCTGCGGCTCGAGCTTCAAGAACAAGGGCGTGCAGCCGCTCATGGACGCGATCGTCGACTACCTCCCCTCGCCGCTCGACGTGCCCCCGATCGAGGGCGTCAAGCCCAACGGCGAGACCGCCCACCGTACACCCGACGAGACCGCTCCGTTCGCGGCCATCGCCTTCAAGGTCGCGACCGACCCGTACGTCGGCCGCCTCACCTATCTGCGCGTCTACTCGGGCACGCTCAAAGCCGGGTCGTACGTCCTCAACTCGACCAAGGGCAAGCGCGAGCGCATCAGTCGCATCCTGCAGATGCACGCCAACCATCGCGAGGATCGCGACGAGCTCTACGCCGGCGACATCGCCGCCGCCATCGGTCTCAAGTCGACCAGCACGGGCGACACCCTCTCCGACCCGTCCAAGCCGGTCGTGCTCGAGTCGATGGAGTTCCCCGAGCCGGTGATCGCCGTCGCCATCGAGCCCAAGACCAAGGCCGACGAGGAGAAGCTCGCCGCCTCGCTGCAGCGTCTGGCCGAGGAGGACCCGACCTTCCAGGTGCGCAGCGACGAGGAGACCGCGCAGACCATCATCTCGGGCATGGGCGAGCTGCACCTCGAGATCATCGTCGACCGCCTGGTCCGCGAGTTCGGCGTCGACGCCAACGTCGGCAAGCCGCAGGTCGCCTACCGCGAGACGGTGCGCCGCGCGGTCCACAAGGTCGAGGGCCGCTTCGTGCGCCAGACCGGGGGCCGCGGCCAGTACGGCCACGTGTACATCGACCTGGCGCCCAACGAGCCCGGCGGCGGCTACGTCTTCGAGAGCCGCATCCAGGGCGGCACGATCCCGCGCGACTACATCCCCGCGGTCGACGAGGGTGTCCAGGAGGCCATGAGCACCGGGGTCCTCGCCGGCTACCCCATGGTCGACCTCAAGGTCACCCTCATCGACGGCAGCTACCACGAGGTCGACTCCTCCGACATGGCCTTCAAGATCGCCGGCTCGCTGGCGCTCAAGAACGCCGTCCACAAGGCACACCCGGTGCTCCTCGAGCCGATGATGGCGGTCGAGGTGGTCGCGCCGCTCGAGTTCATGGGCGACGTGATGGGCGATCTGAGCGGGCGTCGCGGCCACATCGACGGCATGGAGCAGCGGGGCACGGCGCAGGTCATCGACGCCACCGTGCCCCTCTCCTCGATGTTCGGGTACGCGACCGACCTGCGCTCGACCACGCAGGGCCGGGCGACCTACACGGCACAGTTCAAGCACTACGCCGAAGTGCCGGCGCAGATCGCCAGCGATATCGTCGCCAGGGTGCGCGGATGAACCGCCCGGGTACGTGGACAAGTATGTTTGCCCTCGCGGGCGGGCCTGCTGTATACTGCCGTCCTTTGGTGCGGCAGGCACTGGGTGCCGGCCGCGCCATCACTGTGTGACCACCACCTTCACGGTGTCGGCAAAAGGAGAGTAGGAGAGATGGCGAAGCAGAAGTTCGACCGCAGCAAGCCGCACATGAATGTGGGCACGATCGGGCACGTCGACCACGGCAAGACGACCCTGACCGCTGCGATGACGCTTGTCCTCCACAACCGCGGCATCGGCAACACCCAGTTCACTGCTTTCGACCAGATCGACAAGGCTCCCGAAGAGCGCGAGCGCGGCATCACCATCGCGACCGCTCACGTCGAGTACGAGACCGAGAAGCGCCACTACGCCCACGTCGACTGCCCCGGGCACGCCGACTACATCAAGAACATGATCACCGGCGCCGCCCAGATGGACGCCGCGATCCTCGTCGTCGGCGCCGACGACGGCCCCATGCCGCAGACCCGCGAGCACGTCCTCCTGGCTCACCAGGTCAACGTGCCGCACATCATCGTCTACATGAACAAGGTCGACCTCGTCGACGACCCGGAGCTCATCGAGCTGGTCGAGATGGAGGTCCGCGAGCTGCTCACCGAGTACGAGTTCCCCGGCGACGACCTGCCCGTCATCAAGGGCTCGGCGCTCAAGGCGCTCGAGTGCGGCTGCGGCAAGCCCGAGTGCGAGTGGTGCAAGTCGATCATCGAGCTCACCGACGCCCTCGACACGTACCTCCCCGAGCCCGAGCGTGACGTCGACAAGCCGTTCCTCATGCCGGTCGAAGACGTCTTCACCATCACCGGCCGCGGCACCGTCGCCACCGGCCGCGTCGAGCGCGGTATCGTCAAGGTCGGCGAAGAGATCGAGATCGTCGGTATGCGCGACAAGCCGATGAAGACCACGGTGACCGGCGTCGAGATGTTCCGCAAGCTGCTCGACGAGGGCCGCGCCGGCGACAACATCGGCGTCCTGCTGCGCGGCACCAAGCGCGAAGAGGTCGAGCGCGGCATGGTCTGCGCCAAGCCGGGCAGCATCACGCCGCACACGCACTACAAGGCGCAGGTCTACGTCCTGTCCAAGGACGAAGGCGGCCGCCACACGCCGTTCTTCAACGGGTACCGGCCGCAGTTCTACTTCCGCACCACCGACGTGACCGGCGTCATCACCCTGCCCGAGGGCGTCGAGATGGTCATGCCGGGCGACAACACCGAGATGGAAGTGCAGCTCATCACCCCGATCGCCATGGAAGAGGGTCTCCGCTTCGCCATCCGCGAGGGCGGCCGCACCGTCGGCGCCGGGGCGATCTCGACCATCATCGACTGACCAGACGCAGAGAACGGGACGGGCGTGCCGCGCACGCCGCGGCGGCCGACACGCCCGGGCCCGTGAACAAGGTGAACGAAGCCGGACACGGCGAGAGCGAGAAGACGAGAGTGGCCCAGCAGAAGATCCGCATACGGTTGAAGAGTTACGACCACGAGCTCATCGAGCGCAGCGCGCAGTCGATCGTGGAGACGGCTCAGCGCAGCGGTGCGACCATCTCTGGTCCGGTGCCGCTGCCCACCGAGAAGAACGTCTACTGCGTCATCAAGAGCCCGTTCAAGGACAAGGACTCGCGCGAGCACTTCGAGATCCGCACGCACAAGCGGCTGATCGACATCCATCAGCCGACGCCCAAGACGGTCGACCAGCTCATGCGTCTCGACCTTCCCGCCGGCGTCCACATCGAGATCAAACTGTGACGAGCATGAACGGCATCATCGGCAAGAAGATCGGCATGACCCAGCTGTTCGACGACGACGGCAACGTCGTCCCGGTGACGGTCATCCAGGCCGGGCCCTGCCCTGTCACGCTCGTGCGCACCGCCGAGAAGGACGGCTACGACGCCGTCCAGCTCGCCTTCGAGGAGTGCAAGGACAAGCACGTGACCAAGCCCGAGCTCGGCCACCTCAAGAAGGCCGGCCTCAAGCACGGCATGCGCCACCTCGTCGAGTTCCGCGGCCCGAGCGCGCTCAAGGTCGGCGACACGGTGACCGTCGAGGCGTTCGCAGACGGTGAGACGGTCAGTGTGTCCGGCGTGTCCAAGGGTAAGGGCTTCCAGGGCACCATCAAGCGCCACAACTTCGGCCGCGGCCCCGAGACGCACGGCTCGCACAACGTCCGTCAGGCGGGCTCGATCGGCGCCAGCGCCTACCCGAGTCGGGTCTTCAAGGGCATGCGCATGAGCGGGCACATGGGTGCGCATCAGGTCACTCAGCGCGGCTTGCGCATCGTGCGCCGCGACCCCGAGAACAATCTGCTGCTCGTTCGGGGTGCCGTGCCGGGCGCCAAGAATTCCGTCGTCATCGTCAAGGGCAGGGGATCGTGACCGCCGACGAGACCAAGAAGAACCAGACCGGCGACGCGGCGTCCGAAGCCGCCGAGAGCACGGCCGACACGGCCGCCGCCGACAAGGCCGCCGACGCGCCGCAGGCCGACGAGACCGCCAAGGCTGACGAGCCGGCGGCCAAGCCGAAGCGCGCCCGCGCCGCCAAGCCAAAGGCCGCGAAGGCCGACGCCGACGCTCCGCAGGCCGACGAGAGCGCCAAGGCCGACGAGCCGGCGGCCAAGCCGAAGCGCGCCCGCGCCGCCAAGCCGAAGGCCGCGAAGGCCGACGCCGAAGCCGAAGCGCCGCAGGCCGACGAGACCGCCAAGGCCGACGAGACCGCCAAGGCCGACGAGCCGGCGGCCAAGCCGAAGCGCGCCCGCGCCGCCAAGCCGAAGGCCGCGAAGCCGAAGGCAGCGAAGCCGAAGGCAGACGAGGCCGAGGCCGCGCCGGCCAAGCCGCGCCGCCGCGGCAAGGCCGCGGCCCCGGTCGCGCCGGCTCGTGCCGAGCGCCCGCCGAAGCCCGCCAAGGCCGCCAGGGCCGAGCGGCCCGAGCCGCGTCGCGGCGCCGCCGGCAAGGCGACCGTCGTCGGCCTCGACGGCAAGGAGATCGAGTCGCGCGACCTGCGCCCCGAGCTCTTCGCCGTGCCCGCCGACGTCGGCGTGCTGCACCTGGCCGTGCGCGGCGAGCAGCTCGCGCGACGCCGGGGCACCGCCTCGACCAAGACACGCGGCGAGATCACCGGGTCGACCGCCAAGCTCTTCCGCCAGAAGGGCACGGGGCGCGCCCGCGCCGGCAGCATCAAGTCGCCGGTGCGCACGGGCGGCGGCACGGCCTTCGGGCCCAAGCCGCGGAGCTACGCCATCAAGGTCAACCGCAAGGTCGTCAAGAAGGCGCTCGCCATGGCGTTGTCCAACCGCGCCGAGAACGGCCACGTGTTCGTCGCCGCCGGGCTCGAGCTCGACGACCCGAGCACCAGGCGCGTGCACGAGTTCCTCGTGGGGCTCGACATCGCCGCCCCGGTCCTCGTCGTGACCAACGGCGAGCCGGCGGTCACGAAGTCCGTGCGCAACCTGTCCTACGCGGAGACCGTCGAGGTCCGCGGGCTGTCGACCGAGCGCGTGCTGCGCACGCGCTCGCTGCTCCTGACCGAGAAGGCGTTCGCCGCCCTGAGCGAGGCGTGACCGATGGTAGAAGCTGAGAAGATCATCATCAGGCCGGTCATCTCCGAGAAGAGCTACGCGCAGATCGACCACAACCGGTACACCTTCGAGGTGCACCCGGACGCGCACAAGACCATGATCGCGCAGGCGGTCGCGCAGCTCTTCGACGTGACCGTCGTCAATGTCGCGACCTCGCACGTGCCGAGCAAGCCCAAGCGCCGCGGCTGGAGCCGCGGGCGCACCCCGGGCTGGAAGAAAGCCGTCGTCCAGCTCCGCGAGGGCGACAAGATCGAGTTCTTCGAGGGCAGGTAATGGGCATCCGTAAATTCAGGCCGACCTCACCGGGCCGTCGCTTCATGACGGTCGAGACGTTCGACGACATCACGCGCACCGAGCCCGAGCGCTCGCTGGTGGCGCCGCTCAAGAAGACCGGCGGCCGCAACGGCCACGGGCGCATCACGACGCGCCACAAGGGCGGCGGCCACAAGCGTCGCTACCGCATCATCGACTTCAAGAGGGACAAGGACGGCGTGCCGGCGAAGGTGGCTCACATCGAGTACGACCCGAACCGCTCGGCGCGCATCGCCCTGCTCCACTACGTCGACGGCGAGAAGCGCTACATCATCTGCCCGCGCGGGCTCAAGCAGGGCGACATGGTCGAGTCCGGTCCCCAGGCCGACATCAAGCCCGGCAACGCGTTGCCGCTCGAGAACGTGCCGACCGGCACCACGGTGCACGGCCTCGAACTGCAGCCCGGTCGCGGCGCACAGCTGGTGCGCAGTGCCGGAGCGAGCGCGCAGCTCCAAGCCAAGGAGAAGGGCTACGGCGTGGTCAGGCTGCCCTCGGGCGAGCTGCGCCGCATCAGCCTCAAGTGTCGCGCGACCGTGGGCGAGGTCGGCAACTCCGACCACTCCAACATCGACGGCGGCAAGGCCGGGCGTACCCGCTGGCGGGGAGTCCGCCCGACGGTGCGCGGCACGGCCATGAACCCGGTCGACCACCCGCACGGCGGCGGCGAAGGCAAGACGACCGCCGGGCGTCACCCGGTCACGCCCTGGGGCGTGCCGACGCTGGGGTACCGTACGCGGCCCGGCAAGAAGCAGTCAGACAAGTTCATCATCCGCGGCCGCAAGCGCGGCAAGCGTGGGTAAGGCGGGAGGCGAGCGATGAGCAGGTCAGCGAAGAAGGGCCCGTTCGTCGACGAGCGCCTCATGCGGCGCATCGTGGCGATGAACGCGAGCAACCAGAAGAAGATGATCAAGACGTGGTCGAGGGCCTCGACGGTCTTCCCCGAGATGGTCGGCCACACCATCGCCGTGCACGACGGGCGCAAGCACGTGCCCGTGTTCGTGACCGAGTCGATGGTCGGGCACAAGCTGGGTGAGTTCGCCCTGACGCGCACGTTCCGCGGGCACGTGCGCGGCGACCGTGCGGCGCGAAGGTGAGCTGAGCGACGATGGCAGTACAGGCACAGGCGAAGTACGTACGGGTCGCGCCGCGCAAGGCGCGCGAGGTCGCCGACCTCATCCGCGGCAAGTCGGTCGCGGAGGCGCGCAGCACGCTGTTCTTCGCCAACCGCAACGCCGCCGGCGTGGTCAAGAAGGTTCTCGACTCGGCCGTGGCCAACGCGGAGAACAACAACGACATGGCCGCCGACGACCTGTTCGTGAAGGTGGCCCGCGTCGACGAGGGCCCTACGCTCAAGCGCTGGCAGTTCCGCGCCATGGGCCGGGTCAACCGCATCCGCAAGCGCACGAGCCACATCACCATCGCGGTGGATCAGAGGGAGGTCCGTTCCTAGTGGGCCAGAAGGTGCATCCCGGCGGGTTCCGAGTCGGCGTCATCCACGACTGGAAGTCGCACTGGTATACGGAGAAAGAGTTCAAGCACTTCCTCGCGGAGGACGCGCGCATCCGCCGGCACATCCTGGGCAAGCTGTCCCACGCCGGCCTCTCGCGCATCATCATCCGCAAGGACCAGAACAACGTGACCATCGACATCCACACCGCGCGGCCGGGCATCGTGATCGGCAAGAGCGGCTCCGAGGTCGACGCGCTGCGTAAAGAGATCCACGCGATGACGCGCAAGAACGTCCAGGTCAACATCCTCGAGGTCAAGCGGCCCGAGCTCGACGCCGTCCTCGTGGCGCAGTCGATCGCCGAGCAACTCGAGAACCGCGTGAGCTTCAGGCGGGCGATGAAGCGCGCCCTGACGAGCGCGATGCGCTCCGGCGCCGCCGGTATGCGCGTGCGCTGCGCCGGCCGCCTGGGCGGCGCCGAGATGGCGCGCTCCGAGCACTACAGCGAGGGTCGCGTGCCGCTGCACACGCTGCGCGCCGACATCGACTACGGCTTCCGCGAGGCGCGCACGACCTTCGGGCGCATCGGCGTCAAGGTGTGGATCAACAAGGGTGAGATCCTGCCCGAGGGCTACCCGATGGACGAGGCCAAGGCACGCCAGGAGCGCGACGACCGCGCCCGCGACGACCGCGGCCGCGACCGTCGCGGCCCGCGCCGCGACGGCCCGGGCGGGCGCCCGGGCGGTCCCGGCAGGCCCGGCGGTCGCCCCGGCGGACCCGGTGGTCGTCCGAGCGGCCCCGGTGGTCGTCCGAGCGGCCCCGGTGGTCGTCCGAGCGGCCCGGGTGGGCGCTCGAGCGGCCCGCGCCGCGACGGCCCGGGCGGTCGCTCCGGCGGCGCTCCGCGCCCCGGCGGCCAGCAGCGCCCGGCCGGCAGGCAGCCGAGGCCGGCGATCAAGCCTGACGCACCCAAGACCGACAAGCCGACGCCGTCCGCTCCGGCCGGCGGCGCGCCCGCCGAGGGCGCGCCGGCCGCGGAGAGCTGACGGGCACGAGAGACGAGACACGATGCTCCTACCTAAGCGAGTCAAGCACAGAAAGCAGCAGCGCGGCCGCATGGCCGGCGCGGCCAAGGGCGGCACCGACGTCGACTTCGGGCAGTACGGCCTGAAGGCGCTCGAGTGCGGCTGGATCACCAACCGGCAGATCGAGGCCGCCCGTATCGCGATGACCCGTCACATCAAGCGTGGCGGCAAGGTGTGGATCAACGTCTTCCCGCACAAGCCGGTCACGCGCAAGGCGGCCGAGACGCGCATGGGCGGCGGCAAGGGCTCCCCCGAGACGTGGGTGGCCGTGGTCAAGCCCGGCAAGGTGATGTTCGAGCTCGCCGGCGTCAGTGAGCCTGTGGCCCGCGAGGCCATGCGGCTGGCGTCGCACAAGCTGCCCGTGAAGACCAAGTTCGTGATGAGGGAGGGCAGTCTCTTTGAAGGCTAAGCAGCTCAGAGAGCTGTCGGACGACGAGCTCCTCGTGCATCTGCGCGACGCGCGCAAAGAGCTCTTCAACCTGCGCTTCCAGCACGCGACGGGCCAGCTCGACGACGTGCACAAACTGAACATGACGCGTCGCGAGATCGCGCGCCTGCTCACGCTCCAGAACGAGCGGCAGCGCGAGCGCGCGGCGGCGGGTGGTGAAGGCTGATGGCGACGAAGAAGACCGACAGCGGCAAGCCCGCTCCCAAGCAGAGCGCGGCGCGCAAGCCGGCGGCCAAGAAGGCGGCTGCCGCCAAGGCGGCGAGGAAGACCGCGGCGGCCAAGTCGGGTGCGGCGGCCAAGAAGACGACGGCGGCCAAGACCGCCGCGACGAAGGCCGCCCCCAAGAAGACCTCGGCCGCCCGCGTCAAGGCGAAGGCCGCGCGGCCGGCGCCCGAGCGCGTGCCGGGCCGCAAGGAGCGCCGCGGCATCGTCGTGAGCGACGCCATGGACAAGACCATCGTGGTGCGCATCGACGTGGTCCAGAAGCACGAGCGGTACGGCAAGGTCGTGCGCCGCTCGACCAAGCTGCACGCCCACGACGAGCACAACACGGCCGGCGTCGGCGACCTCGTGCGGCTCGTCGAGACGCGGCCGTTGAGCGCCACCAAGCGCTGGCGTCTGCTCGACGTCCTCGAGAAGGCCAAGTGAGCGCGGACAACGCCGGCGGAGACAGCACATGATCCAGGTAGAGTCGAGATTGAAGGTCGCGGACAACACGGGTGCCCGTGAGATCCTCTGCATCCGCATCAGGGGCGGCTCGAGGCGCCGCTACGCGACGGTCGGCGACATCATCGTCGGCACGGTCAAGCAGGCGACCCCCGGCGGGGGCGTCAAGAAGGGCGACGTGGTCCGTGCCGTCGTCGTCCGCACCAAGAAGGAGTTCGGCCGCAAGGACGGCACCTACATCGCCTTCGACGAGAACGCGGCCGTGCTGATCGACAACCAGGGCAACCCGCGGGGTACCCGCATCTTCGGGCCCGTGGCGCGTGAGCTGCGCGAGAAGAACTTCATGAAGATCGTCTCGCTCGCGCCTGAGGTGCTCTAGCGCGGCGGCGCGAGGGAGCGTTCATCGAGATGGATAAGTCGAAGATCAAAAAGGGCGACCAGGTCAAGGTCGTGAGCGGCAAGGAGACCGGCAAGACCGGCAAGGTGATCCGCGTCGACCGCGAGCACCGCAAGGTGTTCGTCGAGCGGCTCAACATGATGAAGAAGCACACGAAGCCGCACCCCAAGAAGAACCCGCAAGGAGGCATCATCGAGCGCGAAGCGCCGATCGACATCTCCAACGTGATGCTGGTCTGCCCGGCGTGCGGCGAGCCGACCCGCGTCGGCTATCGCCTGCTCGCCGACGGGGGCAAGGTACGCGCCTGCCGGCGCGCCAACTGCGGCAAGGACATCGACAGGGTGTGATGATGGCGAGGCTCAAGGACAAGTACCGTAAGGACGTCGTGCCGGAGCTCATGGAGGAGTTCGGCTACGACAACGTCATGCAGGTCCCGCGCATCACCAAGATCACCCTCAACATGGGGGTCGGCGAGGCGAAGACCAACGCGAAGCTGCTCGACGACGCCGTCGAAGAGCTCGCCCTGATCGCCGGCCAGCGGCCGTCGATCACCCGGGCGCGCAAGTCGATCGCCGGCTTCAAGCTTCGCGAGGGCATGGCGATCGGCTGCCGCGTGACGCTGCGCGGCGAGCGCATGTACGAGATGCTCGACCGGCTGGTCTCTATCGCGCTGCCGCGCATCCGTGACTTCCGCGGCATCGACCCCGGCCAGTTCGACGGGCGTGGCAACTTCGCCATGGGTGTCCGCGAGCAGACCATCTTCCCCGAGATCGACTACGACTCGGTCGACCAGACCCGGGGGCTCAATGTCGTCATCGCAACGACGGCGAAGACCGACGACGAGGCGCGTTCGCTCCTCGCCCGGCTCGGTATGCCGTTCCGCGCCAACCAGGAGTAGCTGAAGCATGGCCAAGACATCACTGGTGGTGAAGGCCTCGCGCCGGCAGCGCTACCGGACACGCGAGTACAACCGCTGTTCGCGCTGCGGGCGGCCCAGGGCGTACTACCGCAAGTTCGGCGTCTGCCGGATCTGCCTGCGCGAGCTGGCTCATCAGGGCGTCGTGCCGGGCTTGACCAAGTCGAGCTGGTGAGGAGGCGAGCGCGATGTCCATGACAGACCCGATCGCCGACATGCTGACGCGGGTGCGTAACGCGAGCGCCCAGCGGCACTCGCGCGTCGAGATGCCCACATCACGCATGAAGCTCGAGATCGCCCGGATCATGACCGAGCAGGGCTATGTGTCCGGCTACGACGTCGTCCAGGGCGAGCACGGCGACGTGCTGCGCATCGAGCTCAAGTACGGGCGCAACCGCGAGCGCGTCATCTCGGGCATCAAGCGCGTGTCCAAGCCGGGGCGTCGCATCTACGCGCGCAAGGACTCGCTGCCGAAGGTGCTCGGCGGCCTCGGGACGGCCGTCATCAGCACGTCCCGCGGGCTGGTCACGAGCGCCGAGGCCAAGAAGCTCGGCGTCGGCGGCGAAGTCATCTGCTTCATCTGGTAAGGACGGCTGATGTCGAGGATAGGAAGAGCACCGATCACGGTCCCCGACGGCGTCGAGGTGGTCTACGACGACGCCCTCGTCACCGTGAAGGGCCCGAAGGGCGAGCTGCGCCAGCGCGTGCCGCGCGAGATGCTCGTCGAGCAGAAGGACGGCGTCATCACCGTGAGCCGGCCGACCGAGTCCGGCCGGCACCGCTCGCTGCACGGCCTCACGCGCACGCTGATCGCCAACATGGTCGACGGTGTCACGGCGGGGTTCGAGAAGCGCCTCGAGATCGTCGGGGTCGGCTACCGCGCGACGCTCAAGGGCGACGCCCTCGAGCTCGTCGTGGGCTACAGCCACCCGGTCGTCGTCGAGCCGCCCGAGCACGTGAGCTTCGAGACGCCGCAGGCCACCGTCGTACTCGTGAAGGGCATCGACAAGCAGGTGGTCGGCGAGGTCGCCGCCAAGATACGCGCCCTGCGGCCGCCCGAGCCGTACAAGGGCAAGGGCATCCGCTACGCCGGCGAGCACGTACAGCGCAAGGTCGGCAAGCGCGCCTAGTGAACTGAAGACGAGAGGACCGCGAGAACGATGAGTGCAGTCAACGTGAGAGAGGCGCGCGCGCGACGCAAGCGGCGCGTCCGCGGCAAGATCTCGGGCGTGGCCGAGCGGCCGCGTCTCGCGGTCTTCCGCTCCAACAAGGCGATCTACGCGCAGGTCGTCGACGACGGCGCCGGCCGCACCTTGGTCGCGGCGCGCTCCGCCGAGGTCGACACCAAGGGCCTCGACAAGAGCGCGGTGGCGAAGAAGGTCGGCGAGCTGGTCGCGGCGCGGGCCAAGGAGAAGGGTATCTCCAGCGTCGTCTTCGACCGGTCAGGTTATCTCTACCACGGGCGCGTGAAGGCGCTCGCCGAGGGCGCCCGCGAGGGCGGCCTCGAGTTCTGACGACGGAAGAGAGGCAAGGTGGCTCGAGGAGTCTACAGCGAGGGCAACGAGCTCAAGGAGCGCGTCGTCGACATCAACCGCGTGGCCAAGGTCGTCAAGGGCGGCCGGCGGTTCTCGTTCACGGCCCTGGTCGTGGTCGGTGACGAGGACGGGCACGTGGGCGCCGGCTACGGCAAGGCGCGCGAGGTCCCGCTCGCGATCCAGAAAGCGATCGAGGACGCCAAGAAGAACCTCTTCAAGGTGCCCCGCTACAAGACGACCATCACCCACCAGGTGATCGGCCGCTACGGCGCCGCCCGCGTGCTGCTCAAGCCGGCCTCCGAAGGCACCGGCGTCATCGCTGCCGGCGGGGTGCGGGCCGTGCTCGAGCTGGCCGGGGTGCGCGACATCCTGACCAAGTCGCTGGGCACGACGAACCCCATCAACCTCGTGCGCGGCACGGTGCAGGGCCTGCAGTCGCTGAAGACGCCCGAGGGCGTCGCGCGGCTGCGTGGCATCCCCGTCTCGCAGGTGCTCGGCATCGAGCGCGAGAAGAGCGCCGAGGCGGAGACGACGGCTCCGGCCGGTGAGGCGTCGGCATGACGGCGCGGCTCGAGATCACCCAGACGAAGAGCGCGATCGGGCGCAAGCCCGACCATCGCGGCACCCTTCGGGCGCTGGGTCTCAAGCGCATCGGCCACACGGTAGTGCACGACGACACGCCCGTGATCCGCGGCATGGTGAAGAAGATCGCGTACCTCCTCGAGGTACGCGAGGTCACGAAGGGCTGAGATGGCTGAGATAGGACTCCACGACCTCCGCCCCAACGCGGGATCGACCAAGGACCGCAAGCGCCTCGGGCGCGGCAAGGGCAGCGGACAGGGCAAGACCGCCGGCAAGGGCCACAAGGGTTACAACGCCCGGTCCGGCGGCGGCGTGCGCCCGGGCTACGAGGGCGGCCAGATGCCGCTCTACATGCGGCTCGGCAAGCTGCGCGGCCCGCACATGAAGAAGAGCATGCCGATCGGGCCGTTCCGCACCTACGCCGTGCCGGTCAACGTCGGCCGCCTGGCCGCTCTCTTCGAGGCGGGCGCCGAGGTGACCCCCGAGGCTCTGGTCGAGAAGCGCATCGTCAAGAACACGCGCACGCCGATCAAGATCCTCGGCGACGGCGACCTCGACAAGGCGCTGACCGTGCGCATGCACCTGTTCTCGGCGAGCGCCAGGGCCAAGATCGAGGCCGCCGGCGGCACCGTCGAGCTCCTCTGACGGCGCCGGGGGGCATGGTGGACAACAAGCTCTGGCAGTCGCTGGTCAACGCCTGGAAGATCCCGGAGCTGCGCGCCAAGCTGCTCTTCACCGCCGGCATGATCGCCATCTACCGCTTCGGCTGCTGGGTGCCGACGCCGGGTGTCGACGTCGACGCGCTCGAGGAATTCTTCCAGACCGGCGCCACCGGTGTGGTCGGGCTCCTCAACCTGTTCTCCGGCGGGGCTCTCAGTCAGGTGGCGGTGTTCGCCCTCGGCATCATGCCGTACATCACCGCCTCGATCATCATGCAGCTCCTCACTGTGGTCATCCCCAAGCTCGAGGAGCTGGCCAAGGAGGGGGAGCAGGGCCAGAAGCAGATCACCAAGTACACGCGCTGGCTGACCGTCGCGCTCGCCCTCGTCCAGTCGATCGGCTACCTGACGATCTTCAACAGCTACAACGCCCTGCCCGACCTCAACTGGTGGCGCGCCACGCTCATCGTGACCACGCTGGTCGCCGGCACGACCGCGGTCATGTGGCTCGGCGAGCTCATCACGGCGCGCGGCATCGGCAACGGCATGTCGATCATGATCTTCATCAGCATCGTGAGCAGCATCCCCGGCGGCGTCGTGCAGTTCTTCACCACGTTCAGCTTCGTGGCCCAGATCGGCTTCGTGGTGATCGCCCTCGCGGTGATCGTCGGGGTCATCTGGATCACGACCGGCGAGCGCCGCGTCCCCGTGCAGTACGCCAAGCGCGTGGTGGGGCGCCGCATGATGGGCGGCTCGAGCACGTTCATCCCGCTCAAGGTCAACATGGCCGGGGTGATCCCGGTGATCTTCGCCTCGTCCATCATGCTGATCCCGCCGACGCTGGCGCAGTTCATCCCGACCGGGCCGACCGAGTGGATCTCCACTGCGTTCGGGCCGCAGAGCTACCTCTACATCATCGGTGAGGTCCTCCTCATCATCCTGTTCACCTACTTCTACACGGCGGTCACCTTCAACCCGGTCGACCAGGCCAACAACCTGAAGAAGTACGGCGGGTTCATCCCCGGGGTGCGCCCGGGGCGGCCGACGGCCGAGTTCCTCGACCGCATCCTCACCCGCCTCACGCTGCCCGGCGCGCTGTTCCTCGGCGCCGTCGTGCTCCTGCCGTGGATCCTCTCGCGGTACTTCGACGTGCCCTTCTACTTCGGCGGCACGTCGCTGCTGATCGTCGTCGGCGTCGCGCTCGACACGATGCGCCAGATGGAGGCCCAGCTGCTCATGCGCCACTACGAGGGCTTCCTCAAGTAGCGCCCGGCGATGGCGAGGCCCCGCGAACGCAACGTCGTTCTTCTCGGTGCGCCCGGCTCGGGCAAGGGCACACAGGCCGAGCGCATCGTCGCCCGCTACGGCTTGCCGCACATCTCCACCGGCGACATGCTGCGCGCAGCGGTCGCCGGAGGCACCGAGACGGGTCGCGAGGCGAAGCGCTACATGGACGCCGGCGAGCTCGTGCCCGACGAGGTCGTCATCGGCTGCGTGCGCGAGCGGCTCGCCGAGGGCGACACCGGCGACGGGTTCCTGCTCGACGGCTTCCCGCGCACGATCGACCAGGCCGAGCGGCTCGACGCGCTGCTCGCCGATGCGGGGCGCGGCCTGACGCACGTGATCCAGCTCGACGTGCCCGAAGACGAGCTCGTCGAGCGTCTCGCCGGGCGTCGCCTCTGCCGCGTCTGCGGCAAGGGCTACCACGTGGTCTTCGACCCGCCCGCGCGCGAGGGTGTCTGCGACGTCTGCGGCGGCGAGCTGTACCAGCGCGCCGACGACGACGAGGCGACCGTACGCAACCGCCTCGCCGTCTATCGTGCCCAGACCGAGCCGCTGGTCGAGTACTACCGCGGCCGGGGCATCCTGCACACGGCCTCCGGCGGCGGCAAGCTGCCCGACGAGGTCTTCGAGCGGGTCACCGAGATCCTCGACGGCGCCGCGTCGTGATCATCCGTAAGTCCACGAGCGAGATCGAGCTCATCGCCGCCGCCGGGCGGATCCTGGCCGAGTGCCTCGCGCTTCTCGCCGAGAAGACCCACCCCGGGGTGACCACCGGGACCCTCGACCGTCTCGCCGAGGAGTTCATCCGCCGTCGCGGCGGGGTGCCCACCTTCAAGGGGTACCGCGGCTTCCCCGCCTCGATCTGCGCCTCGCCCAACGACATGGTCGTGCACGGCATCCCCGGTCGGCAGCGGGTCGAGGAGGGCGATCTGCTCAGCATCGACGCCGGCGTGACGCTCGGGGGGTACGTAGCCGACTCGGCTCTCACGGTGGCGGTCGGCGACGTCGGGCGCGAGGCCCTGCGCCTGATGGATGTGACCCGTGAGTCGCTCGAGGCGGCGATCCTCGAGTGCCGCCCCGGCCGTCGTCTCGGCGACGTCTCGCACGCCGTGCAGGAGGTCGTCGAAGCCGCCGGCTTCAGCGTCGTGCGCTCGCTCGTCGGTCACGGCATCGGCAAGGACATGCACGAGGACCCGCAGATCCCCAACTACGGGGACCCGGGTCGCGGCCCACGCCTCGAGGAGGGCATGGTCTTCGCCATCGAGCCGATGGTCAACTACGGCGCCCACGAGGTCTTCGTCGCCGACGACGGCTGGGCGATCCACACCGGCGACGGCTCGCTGTCGGCGCACTTCGAGCACACGGTGGCGATCACCGCCGACGGCCCCCGCGTGCTCACCCGGCGAGCGGGCGAAGAAGGCGGGTGAGGCTCGGCGGCCTTGTTTGTCGAGTCTCCCGTTTGTGGTAATATTGCAGGCCGCTGTTCGTAGCCAGAGGGAGTATGGCGCAAAAAGAAGAAGCCATAGAGATCGAAGGCGAGGTCGTCGAGGCGCTGCCCAACACGATGTTCCGCGTGCACCTCGACAACGACCACGAGGTCCTCGCCCACATCTCCGGCAAGATGCGCATGCACTACATCCGCATCCTGCCGGGCGACAGGGTCAAGGTCGAGCTCTCGCCGTACGACCTCAGCAGGGGCAGGATCACCTATCGGTTCAAGTAGTGGCCGCCCGCGGTCACCCGGAGGGTAGTGTCGCGTGGCGGCCGCCGCGCGCCCGTGAGCGAGGACAGGCATGAAGGTCAGAGCGTCAGTCAAGCCGATGTGCGAGAAGTGCAAGATCATCCGCCGGCACGGTACCGTGCAGGTGATCTGCTCTAACCCGCGACATCGCCAGAGGCAGGGGTAGGGTCCAGATGGCACGAATCGCGGGCGTCAACATCCCGCCGCAGAAGCGGGTCGAGATCGGTCTCACCTACATCTACGGCGTGGGCCGCTCCACGTCCAACAAGATCCTGACCGTCGTCGGCATCGACCCCGACACCAAGGTCCGCGACCTCACCGAAGACGAGGTCGTCCGTTTGCGCGACGCCATCGACCGCCAGGTCATGGTCGAGGGCGACCTGCGCCGTGAGCGCTCGCAGAACGTCAAGCGCCTCATGGACATCGGCTGCTACCGGGGCATCCGCCACCGTCGCGGCATGCCGGTCGACGGGCAGCGCACGCGCACCAACGCCCGCACCCGCAAGGGTCCCAAGCGCACCGTCGGCAAGAAGAAGAAGTGAGCCCGCTCCCCACGGAGCGACGTCGTCAGGAGTAGTGCAGAGTGGCCAAGCCTCAGAGAGCGAAAGGGCGCACACGGCGCCGGGTCCGCAAGAACATCGCCATCGGTCAGGCGCACATCAAGACCTCCTTCAACAACACGCTGGTGACGTTGACCGACCAGGAGGGCAACGTCATCGCCTGGGAGAGCGCCGGGTCGGTCGGGTTCAAGGGATCGCGCAAGAGCACCCCGTTCGCCGCCCAGGTGACGGCCGAGTCGTGCGCCAAGAAGGGCATGGAGCACGGTCTCCAGAAGGTCGAGGTCTTCGTCCGCGGGCCGGGCTCCGGCCGCGAGACCGCCGTGCGCTCGCTGCAGGCGGCGGGCCTCGAGATCCTCGGCGTCAAGGACGTGACGCCGGTGCCCCACAACGGTTGCCGTCCGCGCAAGCGGCGTCGCGTCTAAAGAGGTCCCCTAGTGGCGAGAGACACAGCACCCCAGTGCAAGCAGTGCCGCCGGGAGAGCGAGAAGCTCTTCCTCAAGGGCGAGCGTTGCCTGAGCGACAAGTGCGCCGTCGAACGGCGCTCCTACCCGCCGGGCGAGCACGGCCGCGGCCGCATCAAGCAGTCCGAGTACCTCCTGCAGCTGCGCGAGAAGCAGAAGGCGCGCCGCTACTACCAGGTGCTCGAGAAGCAGTTCCACCAGTACTACGTCGAGGCCAGCCGGCGGCAGGGCATCACAGGTGAGAACCTCCTGCGGCTCCTCGAGACGAGGCTGGACAACGTCGTGTACCGCCTCGGGTTCGGCGCCTCGCGGCGCCAGGCCCGCCAGCTCGTGCGCCACGCGCACTTCCTGGTCAACGGGCGCAAGGTCGACATCCCGTCCTATCAGGTCAGACCAGACGACGTGATCTCGGTCAAGCCCTCCAGCAAGGCTGTCGAGACCGTGCGCGCCGCCACCGACCTCACCTCCGCGGTGGCGCCGTGGCTGCTCGCCGACCACGACAACCTGACCGGCAAGATCCTGCGCCTTCCCGAGCGTGACGACATCGACACGCCGGTGCAGGAGCAGCTCATCATCGAGCTTTACTCGAAGTAACCGCTGTAGCGGCACTCCAGCGGCGAAGACCTGACAGGGAGGCAAGGTGCTCCACTTCCAGATGCCGAACATCACGCGCGAACAACTGGCCACCAACAGGGTGCGCTTCGAGGTCGAACCGCTCGACCGCGGGTTCGGGCACACGTTCGGCAACGCGCTGCGCCGCGTCCTCCTCTCGTCGCTCGAGGGAGCCGCCGTCAGCTCTGTAAAGATCGAGGGCGTTGCCCACGAGTTCACCACGGTCCCGGGGGTCAAGGAGGACATCACCGACGTCATCCTCAACCTCAAGGAGATCGTCTGCCGCCTGCACGGCGAGATCGACGAGGTCCAGGTGCGGCTCGTCAAAGACAAGCCCGGCAAGGTGGTCGCCGCCGACATCGACATGCCGGCCGAGCTCGAGATCCTCAACCCCGACCACCACATCGCGACGCTCGCCGACGGCGGGGTGCTCGAGATGACGTTGACCATCCGCCGCGGCACCGGGTACGTGCCGGCCGACGGCAACAAGACGCCCGACATGGCGATCGGCGATATCCCGATCGACTCGATCTTCAGCCCCATCAAGCGCGTGTCGTACCACGTCGACAGCGCCCGCGTGGGGCAGCGCACCGACTACGACAAGCTCATCCTCGAGGTCACGACCAACGGGTCGCTGTCGCCCGACGAGGCGGTGCGCGAGGCGGCCGAGCTGCTCGTCGACCGGCTCTCGATCTTCGCCGATCCCGAGCGCGCCCGCCCGAGCGAGGAGTTCGCCATCGAGGGCCTCGAGCCGGCCCCCGCCGGCGGCGGCATGGACGAAGTGCTGATCGAAGAGCTCGAGCTCGGCGTGCGCTCGTACAACTGTCTCAAGCGCGAGGGGATCCAGACGGTCGGCGACCTCATCTCCAAGACCGAGGCCGAGCTGCTCAACATCCCCAACTTCGGCAAGAAGAGCATCGACGAGGTCAAGGAGAAGCTGATCGCCCGGGGTCTCGGGCTGCGGGGTGAGGACTGAATGCGCCACCAGAAGCAGGGACGCAAGTTCAACATGTCGCCGGCCCAGCGCCGGCTGCTGCTCAGCGGCCTGGCCTGCCAGCTGCTCGAGCACGAGAAGATCAAGACCGGTGAGGCGCGCGCCAAAGAGGTACGCAGCGTCGTCGAGCAGGCGATCACGCTCGGCAAGCGCGGCGATCTGCACGCGCGCCGCCAGGCCGTCGCGATGCTGCGCAACAAGCAGATCGTGTACAAGCTCTTCAAGGACGTGGCGCCGCGGTACGAAGACCGCCCCGGCGGCTACACGCGCATCATCAAGCTCGGGCCGCGCCAGGGCGACGGCTCGGAGCAGGTCTACATCGAGCTGGTCTGAGGGTCTGACGGCGCC
>JAFGAW010000027.1 GCA_016933475.1 Thermoleophilia bacterium | reverse complement strand
GCCGGCAACAGCATCGTCAGCTACGTGCTGCGCATCACCGACGCCGACCCCATCGCCCACGAGCTCCTCTTCGAGCGCTTCCTCAACCCGGCGCGCCGCGGCATGCCCGACGTCGACATCGACTTCGACTCGGCGCGCCGCGACGAGGTCATCAGCTACATCTACGAGCGCTTCGGCCACGACAGGGTCGCCATGGTCGCCACCGTCAACACGGTGCGCGCGCCGTCGGCGGTGCGTATCGTGAGCCGCGCCTTCGGCTTCACCCCCGACGAGACCGACCGCCTCTCGCGCAAGGTCCCCTGGGGCAGCGCCGCGAAGCTCGGCGAGATGCTCGCCGAGCGCCCCGAGCTCGAGGGCCACGACTTCCGGCAGCCCCACTACCACCGTCTCGTCGACACCGCAGAGCGCCTCTCCGGCTTCCCCATGCACCTCGGCACCCACCTCGGCGGCTTCATCCTCTCGCGCGACCCGCTCACCGACCGCGTCCCCCTGCAGTGGGCCGCCAAGGGCGTGGTCGTGGCCCAGTTCGACAAGGACGACGTCGAGACCCTCGGCCTCGTCAAGATGGACATCCTCGCCCTCAAGATGCACTCCGCCATCGCCGAGGCGGTGCGCCGCATCGAGGCGCGCATCGGCGAGCGCATCGACCCGTGGGCGCTGCCCCGCGACGACCCCGCCGTCTACCGCCTCATCAGCTCGGCCCAGACGCTCGGCATGTTCCAGCTCGAGAGCTCGGGGCAGCGCAACCTCGCCACCCGGCTGCGCGAGCGCGACTTCGAGGATGTGATCGCCGCCATCTCGCTCTTCCGCCCGGGGCCGCTGCAGGCCGAGATGATCGGGCCGTTCATACGCCGGCGGCACGGTCGCGAGCCCGCGACCGTGCCGCACCCCGACATGTGGCCCAGCCTCAGGCGCACCTACGGCGTGATCCTCTACCAAGAGCAGGTCATCGAGGTCGCCGCTGCGGTCGCCGGCTTCAGCCTCGCCGAGGGCGACCTGCTGCGGCGGGCGATGACCCACGAGCGCTCGCTCGAGGAGATGGACGAGATCGGCCGCACGTTCGTCGAGAAGGCCGTGGCCCGGGGCGTCGAGCGGGCCACGGCCGAAGAGGTCTTCCGCCAGCTCCGCGGCTTCGCCGCTTACGGTTTCAACAAGGCGCACGCCGCCTGCTTCGCCGTGGTCTGCAACGCCAGCGCCTGGCTCAAGGCGCACTACCCCGCCGAGTTCTACTGCGGCCTGCTCAACAATCAGCCGATGGGCTTCTACTCGCCGCGCGTGGTGCTCAACGACGCGCGCCGCTGGGGGCTCGAGGTGCGCCCGCTCGACGTCAATCTCAGCGGCGAGTGGTTCGAGGTCGAGGCCGACGGCCGCGCCCTGCGCGTCGGGCTGGCCTACGTCAAAGAGATGAGCGCGGCGGCGCGGCGGGCGATCGTCGAGGGGCGCGACAGGGTGGCGCCACGCGAAGCGAGCGACGAGCTCGGCGCGGTCGGCGCTGCGGGCGCGCCGCCTGCCCCGGGTCCGCCGCCGGGGCTGCCCCGGCCGTACACGTCGCTCCCCGACTTCGTCGCCCGTACCCGTATCAGCCGTGAGATCGCCGAGAACCTCGCGCGCGCCGGCGCCTTCGACGCCCTCGGCGTGCGCCGCGAAGAGCTCATCGCCCAGTTGCCGCTGCTCTACGCCGGCAGCCGCCCAGGCGGGCGGCGGCAGGGCGGCGAGCGCGCGGGCAGCCGCCGGGGCGTCGTGACCGGTGGCGCGACCGGTGGCATGACCGGTGGCATGACCGGTGGCGGGCGCGGAGTGGATGACGGGCGTGGGCGGCAAGGCGCAGGCGACGAGGCCGGCGCACCGGCGGCGGCCGGCCTCGACCAGCCGCGCCTCGCCCTCGACGACCAGCTCGCGCCGCTCGACTTCATCCCCTCGTGGTCGCTCGAGCAGCGCGTGCGCGCCGAGCTCGAGGTGCTCGGCCTCAACGTGAGCGCCCACCCGCTGCGCCTCGTGCGTGACGAGTTGAAGGCGCTGCGGGTGACCCCGTTCGCCGAGCTCGCCGCCGTCCCCAACGGCCGCCGCGTGCGCCTCGCCGGGGTGCTCGAGCGCGCCCAGATGCCCTGGGTCCGCTCGGGGCACCGCACCCTCTTCCTCACCCTCGAGGACGAGACCGAGCTCGCCCAGGTCGTGGTCTTCAACGACGTCTACCTGCGCTGCGGGCGCGTCCTCAAGGACAGCCTCTACCTCTACGTCGAGGGCGAGCTGCAGAACAGCGAGGAGCACGGCCTCGCCGTGGTCGCGCAGCGCGTCGACGACCTGCTGCGCGTGGTCGGCCGCGCCCCCGGTAGCCGCCCCGGGCGCCCGGTCGGCAACGCGCCCGTGCCGGCGCAGGAGCTGCCGGCGGGCGCCGGCCCACGCCGCGCCGACGCCTGGGAGCTGCCCGGCGTGCAGCCGCAGACGCGGCCCGGGCGCACGGGCTGAGACAGCGCACGGGGCGCTGCGCGCCGGCTCCATTGTCCGTTCCCCGTGCGCGGTCTACCGTGGGGCAACGGAGCCGACTGGGCTTAACGTGCGGGGGCTGCGGGTGACGAGGACCGCGACGCTCGGGCGACACCGTTCGCGCACGGCGCTTGTCGGCAGAGGGGCCGCGGCGTGCTGATGTGCCCCTCCTGCGGCGCCGAGAACCCCGACGGCTTTACGTTCTGTGGGCGATGCGGGCACGGCTCACGGCCCCGCCCTGCCTCGACGAGGAGCAAGAGCTCGCCACGATGTCGTTTGCCGATCTCGTCGGCTTCACCGCCATGGGCGAGAGTGCCGACCCCGAGGACCTCGACGCCCTGCTTGGCCGCTATCAGGAGACCGGGCGGCGGGTGATCGAGAGCCGCGGCGGCACTGTGAAGACGTTTGTCGGCGACGCCGTGGCCGGGGTGCTCGGCGTACCGACCGCGCACGAGGACGATGCCGAGCGCGCCGTGCGCGCCGGCCTGCGCCTGCTCGAAGCGCTCGAGGGCATGACTCGTCCCGATGGCGGACCCCTTGAGGTCCGCCATCGGCATCAACACCGGCGAGGTCCTGGCGCGCCTCGACGTGGATCCCGCCAGTGGGCGCGGCTTCGTGCACGGCGACGCCGTCAACACGGCGGCGCGCCTGCAGGCGGCCGCCCCGCCCGGCGGCGTCGCCGTCGGCGCGCTCACCCACGAGCTGACCAGCCGGCTGTTCGAGTACGAGAGGCTTCCGCCGGTCGTCGCCAGGAGCAAGAGCGAGCCCGTACAGGTCTGGCTCGCCACGCGAGCCCTCGCGCGCGCCGGCCTGCAGCCCGGCGGCACGACCGCCAGGCCTTTCTCGAACGGGCGGAGGATCTTGCCGCCTTGCGCGAGACGTCGCCTGCGCAGAGCTCACGCGAGCTGTGAAGGCGCGGAAGCACGCGAGCGTTGTGGCGTGGTTCGAGGACTCGGCGAGCGCAAGGCTGGACGAGCTCGCCGACCACATGGCGCATCAATCTCGCGCGCCTCAAGGCGAGGCCGGCGCTCGAAGAGACCGAGGCCCTGCTCAGGGCTTCCTGAGCAGCCCGAGCCCGCGCGCCCGCGCGACCGCTTCGTCGCGCGACGCGACCCCGAGCTTGCGATACACGGCGCGCAGGTGCGACTTGACCGTGTTGCGCGTGATGAACAGGTGCTCACCGATCTGCGCGTCGCTCATGTGCGTCGGGAGGAACTCGAGCACGCGGTGCTCGGCCGCGGTCAGCGCATCGGTGCACGAGGCGGCCTCGACCGACCTGCGCAGGCGCTCGGCGCGCGGACCGAGGATCCCGGAGTCGGAGTAGTGGCGCAGGAGCTCGGCCGCTCGCCTGCTCCAGCCCTGCGCCGCCCGAACGTCCCCGTGCTCGAGCATCGTCTCGCCGAGAACGACGCTCGCCAGCAGCGTCAGCCACGGGTGCGGCACCATCGTCTCGAGGACGCGCGCTGCGCGGCCCTCCACGGCGACAACCTCCGGGTCCCCCTCGCGTGCCAGCAGGTCCGCCCGTGCGAGAAGCATCGGCAGGCTGCGCCGACCCGTGCCGAAGCCGCACGCCTCGAGAAGCGCCGCGGCGCGGTCGGCGAACTCGCGGGCCGCGTCCCAGTCGCCGCGGTCGGCGGCGATCAGCGCGAGCGTGCCGAGCGCCGCCAGCTCGGCCGACGGGTTCGACACCTCACCCTCGCGCACCGTCCTCTGGAGTGCGGCCTCGGCGTGCCGCTCGGCGCCCGAAAGCCAGCGCGCGACGCCGAGCGCGCCTTGGGCGTCTGCGTACCAGCTGGTTCCGGGGCGGCTCTCCAGTTCGGCCGCGAGCTCGGCGTCCGCGCGCATGCGCTTGACCCCGTCGAGCCCCAGATTCGCGCGCAGCAGCGCCTGCGACGAGCGCAGCGAGACGGCGCCGTCGGGCGACGGCTCGTCGCCGACGTGGGCGCTGCAGGCGGCCTGCCCCCAGCGCCGCCCCAAGCGGGTGTCGCTCAGCGCCGTCAGCACCCAGCCGGCGCACAGCGTCAGGGCAGGACGCTCGAGGATCTGCTCGTCGGTGAAGCCCTGCAGCCAGCGCCGCACGGTCTCGATCTGGCCGCGGTTCCACATCCGCGGCCACGCGGAGGTGACCGTGGCGGCGGCCTGGTCGACGTCGCCGGCGGCCAGCCAGTGATGGACGGCCTGGTCCACGTCGCCCTCCTCGCAGAACCAGTCCGCCGCCGTCTGATGGAGGCGCCGCGCCTCGTCCGGCGCGCGGCGCCTCAGCTCGGCGCGCAGGAACTCGGCGAAAAGGTGGTGGTAGCGGTACGCGCCGGCGCCGAGCGGGACGACGAAGAGGTTCTCGCCGGCAAGGCGGGCGAGCATCTCGTGCGCGTCCTCTCTGCCGGTCAGGGCACGGCACTCCGCCGTGCCCGCGTGCTCCAGGACGCTCGTGCGCAGCAGGAACTCCTGCACGTCGGGGGCCTGGCCCTCGAGGACCTCGGTGGCGAGGTACTCGGCGATCTCGCGCTGGTCGCCGCCCAGCTCCCGGAGCCGGCCGCCGGCGTCGCGCTCCCGCCCGCGCGTGCGCCCGGCCAGCGTCGCAAGGTACAGGCCGGCGGCCCATCCCTCTGTGGCGTGCATCACCGCGTCGAGCGTCGGTCCATCGGGCGGCTCGTCGTGCTCGCCGAGCAGCCTCGACGCCTCCTCTCGGTCGAACGCGAGATCGCCGGCGCGGATCTCGAGCACTGCGCCTCGCGCCCGCAGCGCCGCCAGCCGCAGCGGCGGGTCGCGGCGCGTGCCCAGAGCCAGCTGAGCCCCCGGCGGCAAGGCGTCGAGCACTGCGCGGACGACGCTCCAGCAGGGCGCGCTCCGCAGGCGATGGGCGTCGTCGAGGACCAGTACGAAGGGTGCGGCGCGGCCGAGGGCGGCGGCGAGCCGCGGCAGGATCTGCTCCTCAACGGGCGGCGAATGAAGCTGCAGCAGATCGAGCAGATCGGGCTCGAGCGCTGTGACCGGGTCGAGCGCTCGGACGAGCGAGTAGAGGAACACCACCCGGTCGTCGTCGGCCCTGTCGAGGGTGACCCACGCCACCGGCCGCGGATCTGCGTCGACCCACTCGAGCAGACAGATCGTCTTTCCGGCGCCCGCCGGGGCGGACACGACGACCAGAGGAGCCGAGCACTCGGCGAGCGTCGCGAGCAGGGCGCGCCGCGTGACCAGCGGCAGATCCGGCCGCGGCGGCTTCAGCTTCGGACTCAGGGGCCGGGTGCGAAGCAGATCGACGTCGATTGCGCGCGACGCCCCAGCGGCGGAGGCGTCGCAGGCGGCGCCTTGCAGCCCGTCGCTCGTGGACGAGTCGCCTGGCTGCGCCCGACGCCCTGTGCAGCCCACGGTCCCTGCCTTCGCCGGTGTGACCCTCCTGCGAAGCTAGTGTATGGACAAGGGGCGCGCAGTCAACGGTAGGGCTCAGCCGGCAGTGACGAGGGGGCCGCCGGGGCGTCGCCCCGGCGGCCCCCTTACGGAGCGGCCGGACCGCCGGGCCCGCGGAGCGACCCGCGGATCCTGTGGCGCTTCATCGCGTCGAACCGGCGATGAAGTTCATCGGGTGCGCGTTCTCGACCTCTCCCGGCGCGTACCATGGCGTCGGCGGCTGGGAGATGTAGGCGGCCTCGCCATCCAGCGTGGTGCTGATCGCCAGGTTGTGCCGCGGCTCGACGTCCGTCGTCGTCGTGGCGCCGGTCGTAGTCTCCCCCGCGGCCACAGCCAGCTCGGGGTGGGCCCGCAGCAGGGACCACGATTCCGGCTTCGGCATGGCGACGGCTTCAGCCTTGCCCGTCGCGATGCTCGTTGTCTGGCTCGCGTGCTGCGACTCCCGGGACTGGCTGACGAGAACCAGCACCGCCGCGGCGACCGCGGCCGCGGCGAGGAAGAACGCGATCGACTTGTAGGGCAGATGGATGTGGGGGCTGTGTGCGACGGTGACGCTCATGATTCCTCCGCTCCTCCGTTCTCCTTGCACTCACGAGACGAGCGTAGGCCGAAGGACGAAGCCGCACATCACCCGGACAGGGTGGTCTCTTGGGTCAAATGGCGCCGCAGCGGGCGGTCCCTCTTCACCGACGCCACGAGCCGGGACCATGCCGCTCGTCGCGGCCGACCGCCCAGGCGGCGTCGGCCCACGTGCCCACGAGCAGCGGCGAGCAGCCGGGCGACCTTGGCCGCCGTACCCTCGAGGGCGGCGGCAACGCCGGTCAGGCTGCGACTCCTCAGGCCCCCGAGGGACTCACGCCGGAAGGCCTCGGTCTCGCCGACGTCGATGCCGATCGCCTCCCGCTTTGCCGTCTCGTGCATGCAGTAAGCGCTGGCCAGCGCTTTGTGACGCACCCCCCCGGCGCTCTCACGCGCTCCACCTTGGCGTCGAGTCACAGGTGGGGGTACCTCCCTTCCAAGGGCCGCTCGCGAAAGAAGCGCACCTGCTCGTCGAATCTCGTGCAGAGGCGGCTGACCGCCGACCGGCTCCTGCCGGCGAGCCCGAGATGCGTGACGAAGCGCTCGACCTTGCGCGTCGAGACGCCTCCCACGCAGGCCTCCTGGACGACGGCGACAAGCGCCTTCTCGCTCCGGGAGCGCGGCTCGAGGAAGCTGGGGAAGTACGTGCCGCTTCGCAGCCGCGGGACCGCGAGCGCGCTCTCGCCGGCGCGGGTCTGCCCGAGGCGCTCGCGGTAGCCGTTCCTCTGCGTCAGGCCCTCGACGCTCTTCTGCACGCGCTGCGGCCACAAGGGGGGCGGGGAGGGCACGCCGGGCCGGGCGCGCCGCCACCGACCGTGCGGCACGGCCGGCGCGCCCTCCCGCGCCTCTGCCCCGTCCCTGCGCCTTCCGCGCCTCTGCCCCGTCCCTGCGCCTTCCGCGGCGGCAGCACGCCACGTAGACTCGGGAGCGATGACGACGATAGCCCTCGGTCTGACGGCAGCGTGTGGTTACTCGCTCTACAACCTCTTCAGCCAGCGCCTGCTGCGCAGCGTCTCGTGGATGACGATCACCGTCGCGATGTTCGCCACCGGCATCGTGCTCCTGGGCGTGCCGGCGCTGGTCGTCGACGGCCTGCCGGGCAGGGCCGAGCTCGGCGACCTCGGGCTCGCCGCCGTCGGCGGCCTGCTCTATACGGCGGCGACGGGCGCCTTCCTGCTCGCCCTGCGCGTGGGCAAGCTCTCCCTCGTCGTCGTGCTCGCGTGCCTCGACGGCGCCTTCGCGGCGACGGTCTCCATCGCCGCGGGCGAGACACTCAGCGCGGCCGCGGCCGCCGGCCTCGTCCTGGCGGCGGGCGGCGGCCTGCTCGCCGCGGTCGAGCGCGATCGTGAGGCGACCCCGGGCGCGGAGCGGCGCCGGTGGCGCTTCGCCGCCGGCGCCGGCCTCGCCCTCGTCACGGCGGTGGCGATGGCCGTCGTGTTCGTCGCCTACGGCGCGATCGACGCCTTCTCGCCGCTCACGACGGTGACGGTGGCGTCGGTCGCGGGGCTCGCCGTCATGGTCCCTATCGCCGCCGCCGGCCGCGTCCTCTTTCCGCCGCGCGGGCGCGCGGCGGGCATCATCGGGGTCAGCGTGCTCGACATGCTCGCCTTCCTCGCGGCGAGCGCGGCCCTCGCCCTCGGCCCGGTGTCGGTCGCCTCGGTCCTGCTCGCCCAGACGGCGACCGTCTCGGCCATCCTCGGGTTCCTGCTGCTGCGCGAGCGCCCGGCGTGGTGGCAGACGGCCGGCGTGCTGGCGACGATCGCCGGGGTGAGCATCCTGGCCGTGGTGATGTAGAAGAGGGGCCGCCGATAGAGGCTGCCGGCTGCCGGCGTGGGCGGTGTGCGGCAGCGGCGCCGCGTCAGAAGACCGCGACGCGGATGACCACCTCGACGCCTCGATCGACCTTCTCGCCGGCGACCGGGTCCTGCTCGACGACGGTGTCGGGGTATTCGCCCCAGCCGAACGTGAGGTCGACGCTCGCGGTGAGCCCGGCCTCCTCGAGCAGCGTCGCTGCCTGCCCCGACGACAGGCCGACGACGTCGGGCACGCGCACCCGCGGCAGCCCGGTGCTGACCCAGTAGACGACGGTGTCCCCACGGGTGACGAGTGCACCGGCCTGCGGCTCCTGCCGGAAGACGTCGCCCGCGGCTGCGTCGTCCGAGCGACCGCTGCGGCGCTCGGGCACGAGCTCGGCGTCGATGAGGCGATCCTCGGCAGCGCTCGCGGACGACCCGCGCAGGTCCGGCGCCGGCACCGTGAGGGGGCCACGGCTGACCCAGACCTCGACGCGGTCGCCCTCGGCGGCCTCGCGGCCGGCCCGCGGCTTCTGGCGGCTCACGTACCCCAGGGGGACACCGTCGACGTACTCGCGGTGAGTCACGACACGCAGGCCTTCGTCCTGTACCGCACCGCGCGCGGCGGTCTCGCTCAGCCCGACGACGTCGGGGACGGCGGTGCCGACGGAGAGGCTGTAGAGCCACACGCCGACGGCGACGGCCGCCACGACGAGGACCGCGGCGATGACGGCCACCCACCGGCGCGAGCGTCGCCGTGCGGGGTCGGGTCCCCTCGCGAGCTCAGCGCCCGCGGACGGCATCGCCTCCCCCGGCGGTGACGCCGCGCCGGCGGTGAGAGCGGTGGGCGCGGTCACCCCGACGGGGACGACGCCGGCAGCCACGGCGGTCGCCGCCGCGGCCGTGGCCGAGGCGGCCGCGACCGCCGTTGCCGGCGGCGGTGCGGACGGCGGCGCGGCGGGCGGCCGTGAGCCCGCTTCGTCGGTGCCGGCGGCCGGAGCCTGAGCGCCTGCTCCCTGCGAAACGGCGGCCGGCGCCCCGGGGCGATCCTCGTCAGCACCTGCAGCCGGCCTCTCCGCCGCCACCACCGCGACAAGCGCCGCAGCGAACTCGGCCGCCGTCTGGAAGCGTTCGCCGGGGTCCTTGGCGAGCGCTCGCAGCACCACCGCCTCGAGCGCCTCCGACACGCTCGCCTGCAGCTCGCGCGGGCGCGGCGGCGCCTCGTGCACGTGCTGCCAGGCGATCGCCACCTCGGTGTCGCCGTCGAACGGCACGCGCCCGGTCAGCATCTCGTACAGCACGACCCCGGCCCCGTACACGTCGGAGCGCGCGTCCGCGACGAGGCCCCGCGCCTGTTCCGGCGACAGGTACAGGCTGGTCCCCAGGGTCATCCCGGTCTTGGTGAGCGAGGACGCCCCGATGCGGGCGATGCCGAAGTCGGCGACCCTGACCCTGCCGTCGTCGCCGAGGAGTACGTTCTGCGCGGTGACGTCACGGTGGACGATGCCGCGATCGTGGGCAGCCTGGAGCGCCCCGAGGACGTCGACGGCGATCGCGGCCGCCTCCCGGCACGGCAATGCACCCGCGCGGCGCACCCGCTGCTTCAGCGTCTCCCCGGGGACGTACTCCATGACGATGTACCAGGGCTCGCCGGAGCGCCCGCGGTCGTGGATGGCGACGATGTTGGGATGGCTCAACGAAGCCGCAGCGCGCGCTTCGGTGTCGAAGCGCTCGACGAACTCGGCGTCGAGCGCGAGCTCGCGGCGCAGTACCTTGACGGCTACGAACCGACCGAGGACGAGGTCCTCGGCGAGGTAGACGTCGGCCATCCCCCCGCCGCCGATCCGGCGCGTCGCGCGGTACCGGCCGTCGAGGGGCGCTGCGCCGATGATGTCGTCGACAGGGCCCGGAGGCCCGTCTGCGTGCTCGTCCATGCTCGGTCCTGAGAGACTCGCGGGCGGGTGGCCGGCCGGCGACCGGGCGCCCCCGACCGGCGGGTGCGCGTCGCGCCGGGGATCGTCGATGAACGAAGTGTAAACGCTGCGCGCGGGGTCGTCGCCCCGGGCGGGGAGCACCGGCGCTCGCCCTGAGCTCGGAGCACCTGCGCTCGCCGCGGACGCGGACCACCGGCGCGCGCCGCGAAGCCGGACCACCGGCGCGCGCCGCGAGCGAGGCCGGCCGGCGAGCAGCCGCGACGGTGCGGCCGGCCGCCCGCGCTCAGCCGGGCCGGCGGTCGACCTGGCGTTCGTGCAAGAGCTGAAGCACCTCGAGCTCGTCCCTCTCGAACCAGTAGAGGTCGCAGACCGTACAGACGTCGACCTCGACCGCGTGCTCGTAGCTGTAGTGCCGCCGCATCATCGTGCGCCCGCATTCGGGGCAGGCCACGAGCTCGGCGGCGTAGCGGCCGCGGCCGAGGACCGCGCCGCGCCGCAGGTGGTCGGACTGGGCGACGAGCAGCTCCGTCAGGTGGCGCTGCTCGTCGCTGAAGGCCACCTCGCGCCGGGCGCAGACGCGGCGCACGCCCTGGCCTCCGACGAGGCGTCCGCCGCAGGCGCGACAGGCGTGCAGTCGCACACCCTCGTAGTCGGCCTCGCGCAGCGCGCTCCCACACGCCGGACAGAGCGGCGTCCACCCGGCGAGAGGCGGCGGCCCGAGGCGCGGCGTCGCGACGCCCCGCCTGGCCCGCCCCTCCGGGGTGTCGAGAGCGGCGAGCGGGGCCACACCGATCTGGTCGAGGACCGGCGCCAGAGCCTCGATGCCGGCGAGCGGGGCCACCCCGTCCGTAGCCGCCGGCGACGCCGGCGGCCGCCGCACGTGCTCCTTGGCCGTGAGCCGCTCGGCAGCGGCCGCCGCCTGGCGCTCGAAGTCGCTCGGGGCGACGTTGGCGAGCAGGAGAAGGGCGTTGATGCGCTCGCCGATCGGCGGGTGGGTATCGCCCCAGCGGCCCAGCAGGCCGCCGCCGGCCGTCTCGCCGGCGCGGATGCAGAGCGGTGCCAGGCCGGGCGGCACGAACCCGGCGCCGCCCGGGTGCCGCGCGATCATGCGCAGCGCCTCGGCCAGGCTCAAGGGGTCACCCGTGAAGCGCGCCGCAGCGACGTCCGCTTGGCGCTCGCGCTCGCGCGCGAGCGCCGCGTTCGCGACTTGGGAGGCGAGGCCGAGGACCCAGACCCAGACGCGCAGGAAGAACGCGCCGACGATGACCAGGCCGCCGACGCCGCTCCCCGATCCGTGCGTGCTCCGATCGTCAACGCCGCCCGCGATCAGAGCGTCGAGGGCATCGGCGAGTGACGAGTAGATACCGAACAGCAGGCAGCTGACCGTGGCGGTGACGTAGCTGCCGGAGAGGACGTGCGCGAACTCATGCGCGACGACCGCCTGGAGCTGCTGGCGCGACAGGCGGGCGAGAGCGCCCTCGGTGACGCCGATGACGCCCCCGCCGCGCAGGTCGCTGAAGGCGAAGGCGTTCATCCCCAGGGTGGCCACGGTGACGCACTCGATGCGCGGCGCCCCGGTCGCCAGACGCATCTCTTCCACAACGTCGGCAAGCCGCCGATGATACCGGTCGGTGCGCTCGAGGGGGCGGCAGTGCATGGCCTCGAGCAACCGGCCCTTGGCGCCCACCTGGGCGGCGAACCAGTACACGGCGGAGGCCGCCAGCGCCACGAACAGAAGGATCCCCACGGCGCGGACGCTGAAGAACACGCTCCAGGCGTCGGGGTCCCCGAAGGTGAGCGCCACCGCCGCCGTGGCGAGGAAGGCGACGACCCAGACCGACACCAGGGCCATGAGGACGAGCAAGGCGAAGAGGAGCCAGATGCGCCAGCGCTGCTCGCGCTGGACGGCGAAGACCGTGGGGCGCGTCGTGACCCCGCGGCCGCCGCCTCCACCCGCCCCGGTCGTCCCGCCGGCCCCGCCGGCCTCCCGAGCACCGACCGTAGCGCTCACGGGCGGCGCCCCAGGCGCGGTGTCAGACAGCCGACAGAAGAATTGCGACCACCTCTTGTTTCAACGGTTGCAACGGTGGTAATATACCGCCTGCACGCGGGAGTCCCCCTCCACACACCCCTCCCCGTGCTGGTACCCCCAGGTACCACCCCATGGCTCCTTTCACAGGCCCGACTCCCCGTCGGGCTGCCGTTTTTCGAGTCGAGGGTCGACGTCTCCATGCTCGCTCCACCTTCTCGGCATCCGCAGGCCGAGGGATGAGCGAAACGACGCGAGAGACGCGCGGCCGGAGGGAGGGTCGAGCGAAGCTCACGGTCGAGCCTCAAGGACGGTCAGACGACGAAGCCTCACCCGGCCGAGGTCAGTAGGCCCGCGGCGCGGACGAAGTTCTCGGTCAGCTTCGTACAGAACGCCGGGTAGCCGGGCAGGTACCGCTCGGTGTCGGCCTGCAGCTGCGCCGCGAACTCCGGCCCCAGGTGCTTCTGCTCCTTCACCGCGTCCTCGACCCAGTGGGGCGCCATCGCAGCGTCGACCTCGGGGTGGAACTGGGTCGCCCACGAGCGCCCGCCGGCACGGTAGACCTGCAGCCCGTCCCGGCGCTCCGCGACCGCATGCGCTGTCGATGGGAGCGTGAACGAGTACTCGTGCCAGTTGAAGGCGACGAACGGCGAGGTGATGCCGTGGAGCAGCGGGTCGTCGATGAGCTTCTCGATCTCGACCCAGCCGACTTCGGGCCGGCGGCGGCGGTACACCGAGCCCCCGACGGCCTCGGTCAGGATCTGGGCGCCGAGGCAGACGCCCCAGACCGGCCCGCCCTCGTGGTGGATGCGCCGCAGGAGCCGCTTCTCGGCGGCGAGAAAGGGGAACGTGCGCTCCTGCGTCACGTGCATCGCCCCGCCCATGGAGATGACGCCACTGGTCTCCTCGGGCCACATCGGAAGCGGGTCGCCGGCGTGCAGCAGACGCACCTCGAACGGTACGCCGAGGTCAGACAGCGCGACGGCGATGCTGCCCGGAGGGTCGTCGTCCTCGTGCTGAAGGATCGCGATCGGTCGCATGGCCTCGATACCCCCGGTCCGCCGCCGGCTTCGCGGCGCCGCGCGAATCCCCCCGCGCGGCGCGGTGAGTATACTCTCCCCATGCCCGAGCGGCCCATCCTCCCAAACGCCGCCGCAGACTCCGCAGCGCCGGCCGTCGAGATCCTCGCCGCCGGCGACGAAGTGCTCAACGGCGACGTCCTGGACACGAACACGCACGAGCTCTGCGTGCTGGTCACCGGACTCGGGGGGCGCGTGAGCCGTACCACGACGGTGCGCGACGACGTCGAGACGATCGCGCACGAGATCCGTGCAGCGCTCGCCCGCCGCCCCGCGCTGGTCTTCACTGTGGGCGGACTCGGCCCCACCGACGACGACCGCACCCTCGAGGGCGTCGCCCTGGGCACCGGCCGCGCGCTCGCCCTGCACGCCGACGCCGAGCGCATGGTGGCGGAGCGGTACGCCGAGTTCCACGCCCGGGGCGACGTGCCGTTCGCCGAACTGAACGAAGCGCGCCGCAAGATGGCCCGCCTCCCCGAGGGCGCCGAGCCCGCCGACAACCCGATAGGCGGCGCCCCCGGCGTCGTCCTCGAGATCGGCGGCACCGCCGTCGTCTCGCTCCCCGGGGTGCCCGGCGAGCTGCGGGCCATCGTTCACGACTCGCTCGACGAGCTCTTCGGGCGCGTCTTCGGCGGCGCTCACTACGAGGAGCGCACCCTGGTCGTCGAGCTCCAGGACGAGTCGGCGATCGCCGACGTGCTGCGCGCCGCCGCGGCGGCGCACCCCGCGGTCTACGTGAAGTCGCGGGCCAAGGTCATCGGCTCGACGCCGGCGATCCGCATCACCCTGTCGGCACGCGGGCCCGACGCGGAGACGGTCGGCGCCCTCCTCGACGCGGCGGCGGCCGAGGTCGCCGACGGAGTCACGGCCGCCGGCTTCGGCATCGCCGCCGAGACGGCGGCGACGGGCGCCGGCGACTGAGCCCTTTCGCGGCGGACCGCCGGGCCGCGGTACGACCGGCGGGCTGCGGCGACCGCCGGCCGACCGGGGGCCTGCCGAGTCGGCCGGCGCCTCACTCCTCCGGCAGCTGCTCGGCCTCCTTGCCGATGGCGTGCAGCACGGCGCCCATGACGTCCTCGACCGGCAGCGCACCCTCGAAGTGGTGGGTGTCGTTGATCACCGTCTTCGGCACCGCCATGACCTGGTAGCGCTGGGTGAGGTGGGGGAACTCCGGCCCCGTCACCATGTCGGCGGTCACGTGCGGGCTGGCCAGGGCGAGCACGTGCGCGGCCCGCACCGAGACCGGGCAGTACGGGCAGGTGGGGGTGACGAACACCTGGATGTGGACCGGCTGGTCGACCTTGCCGAGGGCCGTGACCACGGGCTCGGGCAGCGACGGGCCGCCGTCGCCGACGTCGAGGATGTCCTCGAGCAGACTGGTGAACTCGTAGCCCGCCGGAGCGCCGTAGAAGCGCGCCCGCTCGCCGCCGTCGCGACCGCGCACCACCGTCGCGGGGATCTTGTCGACGCCGGCGGCCGCAGCCACGTCGGCGTCCGCGACGAAGTCGAGCGTCTCGAGGTGGAGCCGGTCGCTGAGCTCGACGAGTTCCCCGAGGAGTTCCCTGGTGTCGCGACAGGCGGCACAGGGGACGACGCCGGGCACGTAGATCTTGCTCTCATGCTGCGTGTAGTGGACCAGCGTGACGTCGCTCTTGAGCTGCTCCTCGAGGAGCGTGCGCAGCGTGGCTGCGTCCTCGGCGGTGATGATGGCCATGCGCTCTCCTCCTGACGACCGCGGGCGGCCGGGGCGGGGGGCTCGGCAGGAGCCGCCCCGGCGTCTTCTGCGCTTCTTACCCGTTTACGGGAACGAAGAGCGCCCGGCCGACGAGCCGGGGCCACGCGCGGAATGCGCCGGCGGCGCGTCAGCCCAGGTGGTCTTCGATGAAGTGGGTCGAGACCTCGCCGGCGACGAACAACGGGTGATCGAGGACGCGGCGATGGAAGGGGATCGTCGTGGCGAGACCCTCCACGAGGAACTGGTCGAGCGCCCAGCGCGAGCGGGCGAGGCACTCCTCGCGGTCGCGTCCCCAGACGACGAGCTTGCCGAGCAGGCTGTCGTAGAACGGCGGCACCATGTAGCCCTGGTACACGTGCGAGTCGAGGCGCACCCAGGGCCCGCCGGGTGCGACCCACTTCGTCACCGTGCCCGGTGACGGCATGAAGTCGGCCCCGGGGTCTTCGGCGTTGATGCGGAACTCGATGGCATGACCCTCGAGCTCGACCTCCTCCTGGCGGAGAGGCAGGCCCTCGCCGGCAGCGATGCGGATGCCGGTCTTGACGATATCCACGCCGCTCACCATCTCGGTCACGCAGTGCTCGACCTGCACGCGGGTGTTCATCTCCATGAAGTAGAAGTCGCCTGAGTGGTCGAGGAGGAACTCGACGGTACCGGCCCCCTCATAGCCCGCGGCCACAGCAGCAGCCACCGCGGCGTGCCCCATCTCGGAGCGCAGCAGCGGGTCGACGGCCGGGGATGGCGCCTCTTCGATCAGCTTCTGGTGGCGCCGCTGGATCGAGCAGTCGCGCTCGCCGAGGTGCACGCCGTGGCCCTGCCCGTCGGCGAGCACCTGGATCTCGATATGGCGCGGCGCCTCGAGGTACTTCTCGACGTAGACCGAACCGTCGCCGAACGCAGCCTCGGCCTCGGCCTGCGCCTGACGCACGGCGCCCGCCACCTCGGAGGCGTCCCTGACGATGCGGATGCCCTTGCCGCCGCCGCCGGCCGACGCCTTGACCATGACGGGCAGGCCGATCTGCTTCGCCACGAGCTCGGCCTCGGTCGCGTCGGCGATCACGCCCTTGGACCCGGGCGTGACGGGGACGCCGGCCGCGGTCATCGTCGTGCGCGCCGACGCCTTGTCGCCCATCAGGGCGATCGACTCGGGGCCGGGGCCGATGAACTTCAGGCCCTGCTGCGCGCAGAGGCCGCTGAACTCGGCGTTCTCGGCGAGGAAACCGTACCCCGGGTGGATCGCCTGGGCACCGCTCTGGAGGGCGGCCTGGATGAGGGCCGGCTTCACCAGGTAGGACTGCGTGGCCGGCGGCGGCCCGATGCAGACCGCCTCGTCGGCGTAGCGCACGTGCAGGCAGTCGGCGTCGGCCTCGGAGTACACGGCGACCGTGCCGACGCCGAGCTCGCGACAGGCGCGGATCACGCGGATGGCGATCTCGCCGCGGTTGGCGATGAGGACCTTGTCGAACGTGGTGCGACCTCGCGGACGGGTGGCGCGCAGTATAGCAGCAGCGGCCGCGGCCGGGAGCACCGGGAGGCACCCCAGCCCGGCCGCGGGCGGCTTCCCGCGGCTCCCGCCGCAGGACTGCGAGCCGACCGCCCGTCGAAGCCGGAGTGCGTTGCTCGCGGGGGCTACGCGTTGACGCCGCGCACCCTCATGGGGCCCCCTCCCCTGCCGATACCAACCCTGAGACCAGGGGACAACTCACCGGGCACCCGCCCGGCATTCCGTATCCTCTCTCTCTGCCGGGCCGGTCTCCTTCGACAGACACCGGACAGCCCGCATCCGAGTGAAGGCCCCCGCCGGCCCGGCACACTCCCTTCTCACCGGCGCGCGTCGCGCTCCCCACATCGTCGCAGCTGCGCCGCGGCCCGTCGCCGTAGGCCGCGAGCCGTCTCGAGCCGTCTCGTCGCCGGGTGCTCGTCAAGTGTGTCGTCGCCCAAGACGCCGCGCGTCACGCCGGGGACATCGTCGACCCGCGAAGCGACGCGCAGGCCGCGACGGCGCCCGGCATCTTCTATGATGTGACGGGCGACGAGAGAGGGCAGCCGTGACGACCGACACCGTGAAGGTCCTCGCCGTGATCGAGGACGACGACACCCTGCGCGGCGAGATCGCCCGCCGGTTCGCCGACGCGTACGACGTCAAGACGTACGTCGGCGAGCCCGCGACGCTGACGGCGCTCAAGGAGCTGCGCCCGAGCGCCGTCCTCCTCGACCTCGAGCTCGACGTCATCGACGGCTTCGAGGTGTTGCGGCAGCTGCGTAACGCCGCCGAGCTGCACGGCGTCCCCACGATCGCCCTCTCCGCACCGGCCCCGACCGCCACGGTCGACCGCGTGCGCCGGCTGGGTGCCACCGAGCTGCTCTTCAAGCCGCTGGCCCTCGACGAAGTGCGCACCACGGTCGACCATCTCGTCGCGGGTCGCGCCCACCGCGCCGCCGGTCGCCTCAGGCTCGGGGCCATGCTCGCCGCCAGCGGTCTTGTGGGGCGCGAGCAACTTGAGCGCGCCCTCGAGCGTCAGCGGCGCGAGGGCGGTCGCCTCGGCGAGCTGCTCGTGCGCGAGGGCCTCGTCGGCGAGGACGACATCGTGGCCGCGCTCGCCGGCCAGATGCGCATCGGCGTCGTCGACCTCACGGCCACGGCGCCCGAGCCCGCCGCCATGGCGCTCCTCTCGCGCGACTTCATCGTCCGCCACCGGCTCATGCCTCTGCGCATCGACGACGCCGGCGCCCTCGTCCTCGCGATGACCAACCCCCTCGACGTCATCTCCATCGACGAGGTCGGCATGCGCACAAAGCGCCGCGTCGTGCCGGTCATCTGCAGCGAGAGCGCCTTCGACGACGCGCTCGCGGTCTACTTCAGTTCGCGCGGCAAGCTCCGCGAGGCCGGCCGGGAGGCGGGCGAGGAGCCGGTCGGCCCCGAAGCCGTCGACGCCTCCATCATCGAGATCGTCGACACCCTCCTCGCCGACGCGACCGGCATGTCCGCCTCCGACATCCACATCGAGCCGCGCGAGGACAGCCTGCACGTGCGCTGTCGCATCGACGGCGTGCTGCACGACCTGCGCACCCTGCCCAAGGAGACGCAGGCCGGCGTCATCAGCCGGCTCAAGATCATGGGCGGCATGAACATCGCCGAGCGCCGTCTGCCGCAGGACGGTCGCACCAGCTTCGAGCTGGCCGGCGGCGAGACCGCCGACCTGCGGCTGGCCAGCATCCCCAGCCTCTACGGCGAGCACCTGACGATCCGCATCCTCGAGGTGGCGCCGCTGCCGCCGACCCTCGGCGACCTCGGCCTTGCGGGAGCGAGCCTCGAGCGCTACGAGCAGGCGCTGAAGGCTCCCGAGGGCGGCATCGCCATCGTCGGCCCTACGGGCTGCGGCAAGTCGACGACCCTCTACACGACGCTCGAGCTCGTCAAGTCGACCGAGCGCAAGCTCTACACGGTCGAAGACCCCATCGAGCGCAAGGTCGAGGGCGTCGTGCAGACCGAGGTACGGCCCGGCATCGGCCTGACCTTCGCTCAGGCGCTGCGCGCCCTCGTGCGCGCCGACCCCGACGTCATCATGGTCGGCGAGATCCGCGACCTCGAGACGGCCAAGATGGCGGCCGACGCGGCGATCACCGGGCACCAGGTCTTCAGCACGATGCACACCAACGACGCCAGCGCCGCGGTCCAGCGCCTCGTCGAGATGGGGGTGCCCCGCTACCTCGTCGCCGCCGCCTGGCGCTGCTTCGTGGCCCAGCGCCTGGTACGCCGCCTCTGCCCCCACTGCCGCGAAGCGGTCACGATGAGCGAGCAGCAATGGGCCGAGCTCGGTCTCGGGCCGGCGCCCCAGAAGCGCCTGCACCTCTACACACCGGTGGGCTGCCCGCAGTGCTTCGGCACCGGCTACCGCGGCCGGCTCGGCCTCTACGAGGTCCTCGTCCTCGACGAGGAGCTCCGCGAGATGGTGGCCGGCGGCGGCAGCGCCCTCGACATCCAGCGCGCGGCACGCGCCAAGGGCGTCACCTCGCTGCGCGACGACGGTGTCGAGAAGGTGCTGGGCGGTGCCACGAGCCACCTGGAGCTGCTGCGCGCCACGGTGTGATGGAGATGCGGGCGCCGGTGCCCGGCAGGCTGTGGCGACACGACCCCGTCGCGCTCGCCTGACGATGGTCTAGACGCGTGTCCTATCTGCTCGGCGGACACCCGGCCCGATACCTTCAAGCGGGGAGACCACACGAGGCAGAGAGAGAGCGGAAGGTCCACAAGGTTGGCCGGCGGTGCGGAGCGGGGGCCCGCGCCGTCGGCCTTCGAACGTCAGACGCCGTGACCGCCCGGCTTTGCGGCCGGGGCGGTCACGGCGTCTCGGCGCGAGAAGCGCAGAGCGGGCGCGGGGCGAGAGCAGCGGGTGCGGAGGACCCGCGAGGCACGCAGAAAGCGCCAGACGCGGCCGAGCGGCTACCGCGGCCGCTCGTCGATCACCCGCCGTGCCTTGCCCTCGGTGCGCTCCAGTGTCCCCGGCTCGACGAGCTTCACCTTGGGCCGCACCAAGAGGGCCGAGCGCAACTCCTCGGTCACGCGGCGCTCGAAGGCCCGCAGGTCGTCCATCCATCCGTTGAAGAGCGCCTCGCTCACCTCCACCTGCACCTCGAAGGTGTCGAGGGCGCCGCGGCGGCCGAGCACGATCCGGTAGTGCGGCTCGATACCCTCGATGGCGAAGAGCACGCGCTCGACGGCCGACGGGAAGATGTTGACACCGCTGATGATGAACATGTCGTCGGTGCGGCCGACGATGCGGCCCATGCGGGCCAGCGTGCGACCGCAGGCGCAGCGCTCGGTGGTGACGCTGCAGAGGTCGCGAGTGCGGTAGCGCAGGACCGGCGAACACTCACGCGTGATCGAGGTGAAGACAAGCTCACCGACCTCGCCCTCCGGGACCGGCTGGTCGGTCGTCGGGTCGACGACCTCGACGACGAAGTGATCCTCGGCGACGTGCATGCCGGCGCGGCACTCGCACTCGCCCGCGACCCCCGGCCCCATCACCTCCGTGAGACCGTAGTTGTCGGTGGCGAGGATCGGGATGCGGCTCTCGATCTGCCGCCGCATCTCCTCGCTGCACGCCTCGGCGCCGAAGAGCCCGAGCCGCAGGCGGAAGGCGTCGGGAGCACCGAGCGCCTGGATCGACTCGGCGAGATAAAGCGCGTACGACGGCGTGGCGACCAGCACCGTGGTGCCGAAGTCCTGCATGAACTGCAGCTGCCGTGCGGTGTTGCCGGCCGACATCGGCAGCACGGTCGCGCCGGCGCGCTGCAGGCCGTAGTGGAGCCCGAAGCCGCCGGTGAACATGCCGTAGCCGAAGGAGACCTGGGCGACGTCGTCAGCCTGCACGCCGGCCATCACGGCCACACGGCAGACGAGCTCGGCCCAGGTGTCGAGGTCGCGCCGGGTGAACCCGGCGACGACCGGCTTGCCTGTGGTGCCCGAAGACGAGTGCACCTCGACGACGTCGGCCAGCGGACTGGCGAAGAGCCCATACGGGTAGCGGTCGCGGAAGTCGGCCTTGGTCGTGAACGGCAGGCGGCGCAGGTCGTCGAGCGCGCGCACGTCTGCGGGCTCGGCGCCGAGCGCCGCGAGGCGCTCGCGGTAGTGCGGTACGCGCTCGTAGAGCCGCGCCACGGTCGCCTGCAGGCGCTCGAGCTGCAGAGCCCGCAGCCGCTCGCGGTCCATGGTCTCATGGGACGCGTCCCAGATGCTCATGCGTCGTCACCTCACAGGGCCGGACATGGTCGCGGGCCGCACCGGCGGCAATCATACCGGGCGCCCAGGGGCGGGGCGAGCACGCGTACCCCAGGGGGGTATAAGCGGACCGCACGGGGAATAGGTCGTAGGAGTGCGGAGGCCGGCCCTTGGCGAGCCCGTGCCGCGCGGTGGCCGGACGCAGTCGAAGCTCGGAGGGCTACACCGCCGAGCGGCGTCCGGGCAGACGCCGCGATCAAGCTCAGGCGCACTCCGAGAAGGCAGGATGAGTGACGAGCGACAGACGATCGAGCTGCCGATCACCGGCATGACCTGTGCGGCCTGTGTGCGGCGCAACGAGCGCGCCCTGCAACGAGCCGAGGGCGTCGATGAGGCCAGCGTGAACTTCGCCACCGAGAAGGCGACGGTCACGTTCGACCCCGCGCGCCTCAGCGCGCGGGACCTCGTCGACACCGTCGCCGAAGCGGGGTACGGCGTCGTGACGCAAACGGAGACCCTGCCGATCACCGGCATGACGTGCGCCTCGTGCGTGGCGCGCGTCGAGCGCGCCCTGAAGCACGTGCCCGGCGTCCTCAAGGCCGAGGTCAACCTGGCCACCGAGCGCGCCACCGTGACCGTGCTCCCCGGGGCCGGCGTACGCGAACGCCTCGAGAAGGCGGTCCGCGACGCCGGCTACGGCGTTGCCGAGACGCCGCCCAGCGGCGATGGGGCCGCCGCGACTGAGGCGGCCCTCGACGTCGAGCAGGCGGCGCGGCGCGGCGCGTACGAAGCCCTGCGCCGCCGGGTCGTCATCGGCGCCGTCCTCTCGGTCGTGATCTTCGCGGGGACGATGCAGCACCACTGGTTCCCCTTCCTCCCCGACTGGATGAACAACGGCTACTTCCTGTGGGCGCTCACCACCCCCGTCCAGTTCTGGGTCGGGGCGCGCTTCTACCGCGGCGCCTGGGCCGCGCTGCGCCACGGCGCCGCCGACATGAACACGCTCATCGCCATGGGCACCTCGGCGGCCTACTTCTACAGCGTGCTCGTGGTGCTCTTCCCCACGCTGTTCGAGGCCGAGGGCCTCACCGGGGCGGTCTACTTCGACTCCGCCGCGATCATCATCACCCTGGTGTTGCTCGGCCGCCTGCTCGAGGCGCGCGCCAAGGGCCAGACCGGCGAGGCCCTGCGCGCCCTGGTCAAGCTCCAGCCCGACACGGCCCGCGTGGTGCGCGACGGGAGCGAGAGCGAGGTCGCCGTCGCCGACGTCCGCCCCGGCGACCTCGTCCTCGTGCGCTCCGGTGAGCGCGTTCCGGTCGACGGCGTCGTCGTCGAGGGCGCCTCGGCGGTCGACGAGTCGATGCTCACCGGCGAGCCGCTCCCCGTCGCCAAGGAGCCCGGCGACGAGGTCATCGGGGCGACGGTCAACACGAGCGGCTCGTTCACCTTCAGGGCAACGCGCGTCGGCAGCGAGACCGCCCTGGCGCAGATCGTCCAACTCGTCGAGCGCGCACAGGGCTCGAAGCCCCCGATCGCCCGCCTCGCCGACGTCGTCGCCGGCTACTTCGTGCCGATCGTCATCGGCATCGCCCTCGTCACCCTGATCGTCTGGCTGATCTTCGGCCCCGAGCCGGCGCTCACGTACGCCCTGCTCAACTTCATCGCCGTGCTCGTCATCGCCTGTCCGTGCGCCCTGGGCCTCGCCACCCCGACCGCGATCATGGTCGGCACCGGCAAGGGGGCCGAGAACGGCATCCTGATCCGCGACGGCGCGGCTCTCGAGACGGCGCAGAAGCTCGACACGATCGTCCTCGACAAGACGGGCACGATCACCGAGGGCCGTCCGGCCGTCGTCGAGGTGCTGGTCGCCGGGGGCGACACGGCCGCCGAGGGCATGGACGCCGACGGCATGGACGCCGGGGAGCTGCTCCGCCTGGTGGCCGGCGCCGAGCGCGGCAGCGACCACCCCCTGGCGCGCGCGGTGCTCGAGGCGGCACGCGAGCGCGGCCTCGAGCCGCCCGCCTTCACCGAATTCGAGGACCTCGCCGGCCACGGCGTGCGCGCCCGCGTCGAGGGCCGGCTCGTCGAGGTCGGCAGCGCGCGTCTCGCCGGCGAACGCGCCCCGATCGACGAGCTCGAGCGGCGCGGCGCGGCCCTGCGCGAGACCGGCGCCACGCTGGCCTTCGTATGGGTCGACGACCGGCCGGCCGGCGCGCTGGCCATCGCCGACCGCGTCAAGGAGGGCTCGGTCGAGGGCGTGCACCGGCTGCGCGAACTCGGGCTCGACGTGATCATGCTCACCGGCGACGACCGGCGCACGGCGGCGGCCATCGCCCGCGAGGTCGGCCTCGACGACGTGCGCGCCGAGGTGCTGCCCCACGAGAAGGCCGGCGAAGTCGAGCGGCTGCAGGCCGAGGGACGCCGGGTCGCCATGGTCGGCGACGGCATCAACGACGCGCCCGCGCTCGCCCAGGCCGACGTCGGGATCGCCCTCGGCACCGGCGCCGACGTCGCCGTCGAGGCCGGCGACGTCACCCTGATCTCGGGCGACCTGCGCGGCGTCCCCGTGGCCATCGAGCTGTCGCGGCGCACGATCCGCACCGTGAAGCAGAACCTCTTCTGGGCCTTCGCCTACAACGCCGCCCTCATCCCCCTGGCAGCCGGCGTCTTCTACCCCGCCTTCGGGATCCTCCTCGACCCCATCTTCGCCGCCGCGGCCATGGGGCTCTCGAGCGTGACCGTGGTGAGCAACAGCCTCAGGCTGCGGCGCTTCCGCCCGCGCTGACCGTCGCACGATCCCCGCGGACGCCTGCCGCGAACGACTCCCGCGCACTGCTGCCGCGAGCGACTTCAGGGCCCCGGACGTGAAGAAGGGGACGATCCGCCTCAGCAGACCGTCCCCTTCAGGACGATACGTCTGTTGGTCGCGTGCTCATCGTCAGCCGATGGTCACCTGCGCGACCTGTCGCGCCGCTCCCCGCGGGCGAGCCTGTAGTACAGATAGGCGTACCCCTGCATCGGTCTCACCTCCTCCGCAATATCGGATTGTCGCACTCCTAGTTTGTCCGGAGGACACCCGGGCGCAAACCCGTCGCTTGTGCAGCGAGGCACATTTCACCGTTTCGTCACAAACGGATCCGGCCTGTCGCGACAGACTGTCGAACCCGCCCGCGCGACTGTCCAGAAGGGCCAAGTGGAAGAGCGAAGTCCGTGCCTCCGTCCATTGCGGCGCGACTGACCCGGGTGCCACCATCTGAGCGACTCGTCGCGGCGGCGATCGCCGTGCCGACCAGAGGGGCTTGTCCATGCTGAACGTGCTCGACCGGCACACCATCGGCCGACTCCTGAGGAGCAGGGACATCGCCGCGTGGGGTGTCGCCGCCAACGATCCCAGGCTCGATCCGCTGGCACCGGACCTCCCGACCGCGGTGACGATGCTCATGCGCCTCGACCCGGCGGTGCTGCGCGCCCTGCACCACGGACCCACCGACGACTACCGCGAGGAGCACCGGCGCGTGAACGCCGCGCTCGATGCCGCGGCCGCGACCCTCACCGCCGCGCTGCGCGAACACGGTCACCGTGCCGAGGCGATCCCGGCCACCGTCACGACGACGCCCGGGGCCGGCGGCCACGGGCCCGGTGGCAACGGCGATGGCCCCGGCCACGACGACCGCGGTCACGGCCACGACGCCCCTTTCCCCCACAAGACCGCCGCCACCCAGGCGGGACTGGGTTGGATCGGCAAGACGGCCCTCTTCGTCTCCAACGACTTCGGTCCCGCTGTGCGCCTGGCCACGGTGTTCACCGACCTGTCGTTACCGGTGGGCACGCCGATCCTCGAGGGGCGCTGCGGCGACTGCCGCGCCTGCATCGACGCCTGCCCCGCGGGCTGTGGCCGTGACGTGCGCTGGCGCGCCGGCATGCCGCTCTCCAGGCTCTTCGACGCCGCCGCCTGCCGTCACCACATGGCGGTCACCTACGGCGAGAGTCCCGAGACGGTCTGCGGCATCTGCATCGCCGCCTGCCCCCTGTCGCAGGCCTGACCCGCGCCGCACGCGCCCTTGCTCCGGGCTACAGTGAGGTGTACGCTGCCGCCACAATGAAAACGATTTTCAGTTTCAACGGCACCCCACGCTCATGAGGCTGGACGCGACCGATATGGCAGGGCGGCTGGGCGCCCGCGGGTTACGTCTCACGCGCCAGCGGCGTGCCGTGGTCGAGGCATTGGCGCGCACCGACGCCGCCCTGAGCGCCCTCCAGCTGTTCGACGCCGGCCGGCGGGACTGCCCCGACCTCGGCCTGACGACCGTGTACCGCACCCTCGAGCTCCTGAGCGAGGCCGGGGCGATCCGCCGCGTCCACGCCGACGGGCACTGCGAGGCGTTCGTCCCGGCCGAGAGCGACCACGGGCACAGTGTGGTCTGCCTGGGCTGCGGCAAGGTCGGCGAGTTCACCGACTGCGACGTTTCCTCCCTGATCCGCCGCGCGGCGAAGGAGACGGGCTTCGCGATCGAGGAGCACTTCCTGCAGCTGAGTGGCGTGTGTGCCGAGTGCCAGGCCCGCGGGGTGCGTCGCACCGCCGGTGCCGCAGGCTCCGACCGTGATGATTTCGGCGGCTACGGCCACGGCGATGTCGGCGGCGCCGGCCACGGCGATGTCGGCGGCGCCGGCCACGGCGATGTCGGCGGCGCCGGCCACGGCGATGTCGGCGGCACCTATCGTGGCTGCACCGATGTCGACCCCGGCCGCGCCGACGACCCGCTGGAGGCGGCGTGAGCCGGCCGCGTACAGGACGAGCCTTCGTCGCGCCGACAGTCGGGCTGGCGCTCATGTTGCCGCTTGTGCTGGCGGTCGCGGCTGCCGGGGTCATCGCCTGCGGCGGCGAGGCGGCCGACGACGGCCGCTTACAGGTCGTGGCCAGCACCGCGTTCCTCGCCGACATGGCGCGCAACGTGGCCGGCGAGCGCGCCGCCGTGACGTCGCTGATCCCCTCCGGGACCGACCCCCACGTCTTTCAGCCGACACCCTCGCACCTCCGTGAAACGGCCCGCGCCGACCTCGTCGTCCTCAACGGCGCCGGGCTCGAGAGTCAGCTCGCCGACATGCTGCGTGAGGCCCGCGGCGACGCGCCCGTGATCGAGGCGGCCGCCGGTCTCGAGCCGCGCACGCCGCGACCCGGAGAGCCCGCTCACGAGGGCGAGAGCGGCGGCGATGACCACGCCGAGGACGGCGAGGTCGACCCGCACTTCTGGCTCGACCCCACGCTCGCCGTGAGCTACGTGACGACCATGCGCGACGCGCTGATCGAGATCGACCCCGCCGGCGCCGACGAGTACCGCAGGAATGCCGAGGCCTACGTCGGCGAGCTCCATGAGCTCGACCGCTGGATCGCCGCACAGATCGCGACGATCGCCCCGGACGACCGCCAGCTGGTCATGAACCACGTCAGCCACGGCTACTACGCCGACCGTTACGGCCTGCGCATCGTCGGTGCCGTGATCCCCGGCGTGAGCAGCGGCGAGACGCCGAGCGCCCGCGACCTCGCGGAGCTCGTCGCCACCGTGCGCGCGACCGGCGTGAAGGCGATCTTCGTGGACATCGGCGAGGATCCCGGTCTCGGCCGCCAGATCGCCGGGGAGACCGGCATCGAGGTCGTCGACGACCTCCGCGTGCACTCGCTGAGCGAGCCCGGCGGCGGGGCGGCCACCTACATCGAGATGCTGCGCCACGACACGCAGCGCATCGTCGAGGCCCTGCGATGAAGCCTCAGACCCCGCAATGAGACTCGAGGCCCTGCGATGACAGCCATGCTCGCCCTCGAGGAGCTCACCGTCCGCTACAACGGCCAGCCCGCGCTCGAGCGGGTCACGCTGCACGTACCGCACGGTGCGCAGGTGGCGATCGTCGGACCCAACGGGGCCGGCAAGTCGACCCTGTTCAAGGCGATGGTAGGCCTGCTGCGCCCGCAGCACGGACACGTGCTCGTCCACGGGCGCCCGCCCGGCGACCAGACCGACCCCGTCGCCTATGTACCGCAGCGCGAGGAGATCGACTGGCGGTTCCCGGTCACGGTCGCCGACGTGGTGATGATGGGGCGGTACGGCCGCCTGGGGGCGGTACGACGCCCCCAGGCGGCCGACCGCGAGGCCGTCGCCCGCGCCCTCGACGAGCTGTCGATCGCCCACCTCGCACGGCGCCCCATCGGGGAGCTCTCGGGCGGGCAGCAGCAGCGCGTCTTCCTCGCCCGCGCGCTCGCCCAGGAGCCGCACGTCCTGCTGCTCGACGAGCCGTTCACCGGCGTCGACGCCTCGGCCAAGGAGGCGTTGCTCGGGCTGCTCGAGGTCCTGCGCGGCGAAGACATCACCGTGCTCGTCTCGACCCACGACATGAACACGGCGGCGACGCGCTTCGAGCTCGCCGCCCTTCTGAACCAGCGGCTCATCGCCTACGGCCCGCCGGCCGAGGTCTTCACCCCCGCCCACATCGGCGAGGCGTACGGCGGGCAGGCGCTCTTCGTCGGCGACATGGTCGTCGTCGACCAGTGCTGCCCGGGCCACGTCGGCGACGGCATCGCCCACCGCCACAGCCACACCGGCGAGGAGAAGGCTCCGTGACGACGGCCGGGTGCAGACGCGTGACGGCGGCCGGGTGCAGACGCGTGACGGCGGTCCCGTGCGGTCCTGCAGCGGTCGAGGCGAGGACCGCGTGATCGACTGGCTGACCGAGCCCTTCGCCCTCGCCTTCATGCAACGCGCCCTCGTGGCGGCCGTCGTCGTCGGCCTCGTCTGCTCGGTGCTGGGCTGCTACGTCGTCCTGCGCTCGATGGCGTTTCTCGGCGACGCCCTGGCCCATGCCGTCCTGCCCGGCATCGCCCTCGCCTACCTCGCCGGGGTCGACCTCCTCGCCGGAGCATTGGTCGCGGCGCTGCTGGTCGCGCTCGGCATCGGCTTCCTCACCCGGCACGGGACCGTCCGCGAGGACACCGCGATCGGCATCCTGTTTGCCGCGGCGCTCTCCCTCGGTGTGCTCCTCATCAGCTCGACGGGTTCGTACGCCACCGATCTCACGCACATCCTCTTCGGCGACGTGCTCGGCGTCTCGACGACCGACCTCTGGCTCACCGGCGGGCTCGCCGCAGCGGTGCTGCTCGCCGTGGCCCTCCTCTATCGTGAGCTGCTGCTCGCCTCGTTCGACCCGCTGCTCGCGCACACGCTCGGCCGCCGGCCGGGGCTCGTGCTGCTCGCGCTCCTCGTGCTGCTGGCCCTGACCGTCGTGGTGTCCCTGCAGACCGTCGGCGTCGGGCTGGTGACGGCGCTGCTCGTGACGCCGGGTGCGACGGCGTCGCTGCTCACGCAGCGGTTGCCGACGATGATGGCGGTCGCGGCCGTCGTGGGCGTGGTCTCGAGCGTCGTCGGGCTGTACCTGAGCTACTACCTCGACGTCGCCTCCGGGGCGGCGATCGTGCTGACCGCAACGGCCTTCTTCGTCGCCGCGTTCTTCCTCGCCCCGCACCGCGGCCTGGTCTGGCGCCGGCTGGGCGACGCACGCCCCGGCTGACCCGGCCACGGCGCCGCCTGCGGCCCGTCGCGGTGCCGCCCACGGGTTCCGGGCGCCGCGCCTGCCGGGGGCACGCGCGGCCGGCGCGGGTCGCCTACCTCTTCTTCGGCGCCACCGGAGCGTCCGGCACCTTCGCGCCGTCGCCCTTCGGCAGCGGCGTCAGCCCGCCGAGATCACCGATCACGTTGACAAGCTCGGCGTCGCTCGGCAGCACGACCTTGGCGTTCTGCCAGAGCGCGCGCTCGACGGCCTCGATGCGGCGCAGCATCTGCGCGTTGCCGACGAAGTAGCGGTCGGCCGCCTCGTTCACGAGCTTGATGGCCTCGGCCTCGCCCTCGGCGGCCAGGACGCGCGCCCGCTTGATGCCCTCCGCCTGCTGGATCGAGGCGCGCCGCTCGCCGTCGGCCTGGGTCTCGCGCGCCGTCGCGTAGTCGATGGCGGCGATCTTCTCGTTCTCGGCCTTCACGACCTTGTTCATCGTCTCCTGCACGTCGGCCGGCGGGTCGATCTCTTTGAGCTCGGTGCGGAGGATCTCGATGCCCCAGCTCGCGGTCTCGATCTTGAGCGTCGAGCGAAGCTCCTCGTTGATGCGCCCGCGCTCGCTGTTCGCCGACTTGAGGCTCATGGTGCCGATGATGTTACGCAGGGTGGTGCGCGCGAGGTTCACGATCTGGCGCTCGTACTGGGCCACGTTGTACTGCGAGGCCTTGACGTTCTCCTCGTCGGCTCTGACCTTGAGGTAGACCTGCGCGTCGACGCGCGCGTTGAGGTTGTCGTTGGTGATGATGGTCTGCGGCTGCGCGTCGACCAGCGCCTCGCGGATGTCGACCTTATACATGTGCTCGATCAGCGGGATGATGACGTGGAAGCCCGGTCCGGCGAAGCGGTTGTACTTGCCCAGCCGCTCGACGAGGCCGCGGCTCGTCGGGCGCACGATGCGGATGCCCGCCAGGAGCAGCGCCAGGACGAGGACGACGAAGACGACCACGGCAGCTGTGATGATGTAGCCCACGGTGACCCCTTTCTCGGTGACATGGGCAGCCGCCGCCCGGCGCTCTCACCGGCCAGACCCCTCCAGACTGCCGTCGCCCACCATGATAGTGCGTGGCGGGAGAGAGCGGAAGGCGCGGCCAAGCAAGCGGCGCCGTACGCCGCGCGCCGGCCGGGGACGACCGCGGCGGCCCGCGCGGGTCGGCGGGACCGTGCGCCGGCCCGCGGCCCGACCTCAGGCCCCCGCGCCCGCTGAGCGCAGCAGGGCGTGGGCGCCGAGCGGCAGTCCCGCGTGCCGCGCCGCAAGCGGGCACTTCACCTTGAAGAGGAAGAAGACGGGGGCGTCGACGTCGCTCAACGACTCGTAGTTGCCTTGCCCTTTGGAGACGATCACGTCCGCCTCGGCGAACACGCGCCGGAACTCGGGCGAGCAGTCTGAGAGCACGGTACCCGGCGCGTCCGACCCGTTCTCGACGACCGAGGCCAGCGCGTCGAGCCCGGCCGCACGAGCATCCGCGAGCGTCGCGTCGTTCAGCACGGGGGCGCCGCGTACGGCAACGATGACGCGACCCTTCGGGAGTTGCCCCACGAGCAGCCCGTCGGCGACGATCTCGCCGCTGTTGTCGGTGAGATACACGATGCGCTCGGCGCGCGCGATGGCGCCGCGGAACTCTTCCAGGTCGCCGTGGAGCGGCTCCTCCAGGCCCCGGCGCAGGTCGCGCACGAGCCGGTCCGCGGCGCCTTGACTCTCGCCGCGTCGATGCTCGCCGCCGACGGCCGCCGCCGTGCTGATGCCGGCGTCGAGCGCGTTGGCGGCGATCGCCAGACGTGTGGCGGCCGCGAACCGGTCGGGAGCGGATTCGACCGACGCCTGCAGATGCGGCTCCGCGGCGAGGGCGATCGCGTTCGCGCGTGCCTTAAGGGAGGCGTACGGGTCCCCGTCGCCGATGAGACGACGCACGAGGCGATGGACGCGCTGCGCGATCTCCGGCGGTGACGATCCGAGGTCGACCTCTGCCGCGAGCGCCCTCAGTACGTGGCGCATCACCTCACGCTGCGCCGCCTCGGCGGTGGCCGCGCAGCGCAGCGCCCCGAGGGCCTGACGGGTGAAGCACGGAATGCAGTCGAGCGCGGTGTGCACAGCGGTCCGGTGCCTTTCCCCTCGTCGTGTCCGCTCCGTGGCGGCCGCGATCTCGCCGAAGACCCGACCGCAAGCTGGTATTATGAGCATATGCCCAATCTCCGTGTGCGTCGACTGACCGCGCCACGTGAGGCGCACGGCACGCGGTGGCACTGACGAGGAGACGATCGATGACGCACGAGCACGAGATGGACGAGCTGCAGCTCTCGACCGTAGCGAGCGAGCACGCGCTGCACCCCGATCACTACGGGCGCCTCGACGCCTGGAGCGGCCACGCCCGCATCAAGGGGCCGTGCGGGGACACGATGGAGTTCTGGGTCGATATCGACTCGGGTCGCGTGCGGCACACCTCGTTCGTCACCGACGGCTGCGGGAGCGCCCGGGCGTGCGGGGACATGGCGGCGGAGCTGTCCGAGGACCGGGCCGTCGACGACGTCCTCGGCCTCTGCCAGGCGGACATCCTCGAGGCGCTCGGCGGTATGCCCGCCGAGACGGAGCACTGCGCCCTGCTCGCCGCCAACACCCTCCACGCCGCCTGCCGGGAGTCCCTGCAGGTCCACAGCGAGGTCGGCGCGCCTGCCCATGACGGAGACCGGAAACAGGAGGACACGGAATGAGGATCGCCATACCCATCGTCAATGGCACCCTGTCGGCACACTTCGGGCACTGTCAGTGCTTCGCCCTCATCGATGTGGATGAGGAGACGAAGAGCGTCCTCGGTCGCCAGGACGTCGACTCGCCGCCGCACGAGCCCGGCCTGCTGCCCGCCTGGCTCGCGCAGCGGGACGTCGATGCGATCATCGCCGGCGGCATGGGCCGCCGGGCACAGGACCTCTTCTGCGAGCACGGGATCCAGGTGATCGTGGGCGCCGAGCCGGGTGCCCCCGAAGCCCTGGCCGATGCCTATCTCGCCGGCACGCTCGTGACCGGCGCGAACGCCTGCGATCACTGACGCACGGGGCCCGTACGACGGGGCGCTCCAGCAGGGGCAGTCCCGCGGACGCCGTCGGCCAAGGCCGCCCCGCAAGGTCGGCGACACGACTTCGCGGCGACGGGGAATGCTGTCGCCATGGGATCCCGGCGAGAGAGTGAGCGGCCGTCGCGGCCGCGCGAGTCCGTCTGGGACTACCCGCGCCCGCCACGCGTAGAGCCCACGGACCGCCGGGTGCGCGTCGTAGCGGGGGGCGAAGTCGTCGCCGACACGCGCCGCGCCCTGCGCGTGCTCGAGACGAGCCACCCGCCGGTCTACTACATACCGCCGGAGGACGTGCGCCGCGAGCTGCTGCGTCCATCGTCGCGGCGCACCCTCTGCGAGTTCAAGGGCGTCGCGTCGTACCACGACCTCGTGATCGGCGGGCGCGTGATCCGGGACGCGGCCTGGAGCTACGCGGAGCCGCGTCCCGGCTACGAGAGCCTGCGCGACCACCTCGCCTTCTACCCCGGCAAGATGGACGCCTGCTACGTCGACGACGAGCGCGTCGCCGCCCAGCCCGGCGACTTCTACGGCGGCTGGATCACGAGCGACGTCGAGGGGCCGTTCAAGGGAGGACCCGGGACGCGCGGGTGGTGAGTCGAGCGGCGGCCGGCGGCGCGCCGGCCCAGGCGTCGACGGGGCGCCGGGCGGGACGGCGTCGGCACGTCGGCAACGGGGTCAAGGACCCGTCCTCCGGAGACACTCTTGGGTGGGCCACCTCAGGAGCCGCCCGTGCGGCGTCGAGCGACTTCTGCCCGGGGTCGTCGACTGAAGGAGGGGCACCATGCGACTCCGTCACCTGCGCTTCGTGATCCCTGTCATCGTCTTGGCTCTCGCTGCGATGGCCGCGCCGGCCGCCCTCGCGGTCACCGCCTACGAGAGGCCGGACCCCGCCGTTGTCACCGTCGACGGCGACAAGTTCTACAACTACGACTTCTACTCACCGAACTACCTGCCGCCGAGCGACCCGACGACGGCCCAGGTCGACTGGCCGGTCACCGTCATCTTCACCGGCAACGCGACCGTCCCGAAGGTGAAGGCCCTGGTCCGGTCCTTCCTGCCGTCCGTCGGCATGCCCATCTACGCTCGACTCAAGGACAGCCCCTACCGCTGGCAGTGGGACGTGGACCTGGGCTGCAAGCAGACGGCGCTGACGGTCCAGGGCGGCCAGTTGGTGCCGCGGGTGCAGTGCCTCCACATCAGGCTCTACGCGCGCTACGGCTACGCGAGTCGCAACGCCACCTGGGGCCGGTACGTCCTCTGCACGACGCACTTCGACTACAACGAGTTCGGGCAGGTGCCGGGAGCGGCGAAGTGGGCCGGCCTGAACGAGTCGGCCGAGGTCCAGCTCTCCGGATCGTTCGCCGGGTTGGGGTACACCGTCACGCCCGACGTCTTCCCCTGCGGCAATCTCATCTACGACCCGCTGCCGCTTCCGGATGGGACCCTGCCCGAGGGCGACGGCCACGTCTTCCAGAGCGACGGCAAGGCCACGCTGATCTACATCCCGTGAGGTCGCTCCGCGATGCCGCGCTTCCGACGCCGCGCGCGGCACGCGGAGACGCCAGAGCCTGAAGCCGCGACCGCGACACACGGGGACCCTGGGCGGACGGCGCACCCGCCCCGGGCCTCAACACCTCCGCGGCGGTGTGCGGGTCGCCCGCGCGGAACCTTCACACGCTGTCCAGCGGGGTGCTGCAGGCACCCGTGCGCGACGGCACGAGCTGCACTCCGCAGTGCACTCCACAGCCATGCGGAAACCGTCCGGTGGTGGTTCCCGAGGGGGAGATTCGCGGTCGCCCGCATCCCTGCGTTGCGCTGGAGACTCAGGAGGTGCTATACGTACCCGTCGACAGGCTGTGCATCCGAGTCACATGCGTGGCTTCTCGGTAAGGCTTCTGCGATTGATTCCACATTCGCCCATACGATGAAGAACGCATCGATACCTCTCCAAGACCCGACGCCGAATCTGTCGCCGACGGCAGGCCGCCTCCTCGAGGCTGCGCGCACGATCTTGGTCCGCGACGGGCTCTCGTGCGTGACCTATGAGGCCGTCGCCAAGGAGTCGGGAGAGACTCAGTCACTCATTCGTTACCATTTTGGGGACAAGGCTGGGCTTCTCCGCACGCTCATCGTGCGGGAGCTGCATCTCGAGGCCAGAGCCATACTCAGTACCGTGTCGGAGGAACCACCGGGCGTCCCGCGCTATCACGCACTCCTCCGTGAATGCGAGAGCATCGCCCGCGAAGTCGAGGAGTATCGCGCCTTCCTTGGTGTGGTGGCGACGATTCTTCTTGATCCGGAGCTCCGACCCCTGTTCAGAGCGTTCTCAGATTGGTATGCGGACCTGAACAGATGGGTGCTGGCACCCATCGCGGATGACGGCTCGGATGCCGATCTCGATGCCCTTGCGACGCTGACTTCCGCGATAGCGGAGGGTGTGGCGCTGCGCTATCAAGCGGGCCCGCACGTGGACGTCGGGGCGGCTCTTCGGCTCTGGGAGACCATGGTGTGCGACTACCTGGCTCGGCGGTGTCCGGAGTCTGCGGACTCGGAGGGCGGGAGAGGATCCCCGTCAGCGTAGCAGGCGGTGCGCCTCCGCCGGCTTGGCGGCGAGTTCCTCCCTCGATTCAGCGGGCAGCGACTCTGGCTCATGGTGATCACGGCTCCACTCGACACGCTCACGCGCGACGACGAGGGAATCGCGCAGCAGACCGTCCTCGCCACGCTCGTGTTGCAGACCGAGCCGTGCAGCTTCGCGGATGTGCTGTCGGGTGTGCTTCGCCCCGAGGAGGTGACCACCCGGTCCGACCGCTCCGATCGCGTCGCGCGCCAGAGTCTGCGCGCGTCGACTTCGACGTTCATGAGCGCATGACGCGCCCGGTGGTAGACATCTGCGTCGAGCAGCAAGCTCTCGAGCGCAGAGGACGCAAAGTCCTCGGTGAGTCCTATCCCTGCGACGATATCAGCCCCGGCCAGAGCCAGCGGGTGCGGATCCAGAGCCACCTCCGAGCCGGACTGCCAAGTGCCGGGAACGGCTGAGCTCGTGCCGAAGGCTTCCGCCTGCGAGGGCATGCCCTCGTGGTTGGCGATCTCCACCACCGCGTGACGGCCGGAGCGGTTGAGAGGTTTGTTGACTGAGGCTCCCGTGCGACGGTCGCAGACCGACGGCAGGATCGCGTGGGAGCCGGCCACCCCGGGGGCGGCAAGCTGTACCGCGACGGTGGCGCTGATCACCTCGGCATCGGCCATGGCGAGCGCGCCTGCGGTCGTGGCGGGCGCGGTGGTGCCGGGAGTCGGCATGGCGGTGAAGCCGACCGGGATCCCCGAGGCGGTGAACTCCGGCGCCGCCTCGATCGCCTCCCCGTCGTGCGTGAGGGGAGCTACCGTGCAGCATGGCCGAGAGCTGCCGCCGTGTCCGCATCGCCGACTCGCTCCCTGCCACGATCGTCGCCATGTCCACGGCCAGGCGCACGGCGGCCGCGCCGTGCACGGACCCCTGGACGTGCTTCACGCTTCTGCTCCACATCGCCGCGAGTTCGTGAAGCGACGCGGTGCGACCGCAGTCCTGCGCCGCCACAACGGGCCACAGAGAGGCCACGGCTGAGAGCTGGTCGCAGACTCGAGCGGCTACGGCCAGGTCTTTCTTGACGGATACCGTGTCTGACCGCTGACGGCGTCGAGAAGCAGGTCTCCGCAACCGTCGTTGCAGACGTACCTGACCCCTTGCCTGAGACGCACGCCGGACGCTGGGTCGCGGCGCGAGACTCTTCAAGCTCCTCCCAGGTGTGGAACCGCAGGCGAACCGACGTCAGAAGCGGCTCGATGGGTGGGTGATCACCCATCGGCTGCTGTTCCTCTCACCGACCCGTTCAGGTTGACGGCCTGCGCCTTGCCCTGACCTTGACGGGCGACGACCTCCGCAGCCTTGTCCTCTTCCTGGTCAGCCACAACGATGTCGCTGTCATCGCGCTGTCTCGCAAGCACCCACGTGTGAATGTGGCCTGGCTCCCCAGCGCCCACGATCAGCACCTTCGTTCTCGACTCCCCCGCCGCCCGTCATATCCCGACACGAAGTACGAGACGCCGGCGACGCCGGCCCTGCTGCGGTCCGTTCTCGGTCACGACACCGGCGCCGCGGCCGCGGCCTCATCGATAGCCGCCTGCATCACGGCCTGCTGGTCTCCGCCGAGCAGTGGGCCCCGGCCCTCCGCCGCCGCCAGTAGCTCCTCGACGCGCTCGCAGGCCACGGCCAGCTCGTCCTTACCGGCCGCTTGCCAGTGATCGTACGAGCTGCGGTCGGCGATGATCGGCATGAACTGCTCACCGGCGCGGAACCGGCGGCGCGTCTCCCTCTCCTTGAGATACGCGGCGGAGAAGCCCAAGCGCTCGATATCGGCCGCCATGATCGTCTCGGGTGTGATCTCCATGCCGCCGAGAAGGCCCTTGATCATCTGAGCGACCTCGTCGTCGATGACGATCTGCGGCAGCGAGGCCAGACCAGCCGATTCGAGCATGCCGATGCCGGTCATCAGGTCGGCTCCGGTCGATGTGACGACGAGACCCTTCAGGGCCTTCTCGAAGGCGGCCTGGATACCGGGTCGCTTGGCATCGGTCGACAGCCCGGGAGCCAGCACCGGCAGACCCAGGTCGTGGCCTATCTCGACGGCCAGCGCTGCCTGAAGATGAGCCTCCAGAGCGCCGTAGACAAAGGTGGTCTGACGCATGTCGAGAAGGCCGGGGACCATGCTGAAGAACAGCTTGGCCCCCGGGGCCCGCAGTTGTATGGCCGTGACGGCCCCCAGGATCTCTGCGACGCCGAGGGTGACGGACCCGGCGACCGTGATCGGCGCCGTGCCGCCCGCGATCGGCATCGACATCACCACGATGGGGATGCCGGCAGCCGCCAGATCGGCCGAAGCGTCGAGCAGTTCCGGGTGCACCTGCAACGGAGAGGCCGTGCAGCACACGACGCTGATGCGCGGGCGGGTGCGCAGGTCGCCGCCGGCCGCTTCTGCCATGCGGACGATCGACGGCACCTGCCAGCGGCCATCGACGTCAGACCCCACGTGCTTCCGGGTATGCGCGAGCATGATCGACAGACTGGTGAGCTCCCAGCGCTCCGCGGGACAGTCGGTGACCGAGACGAGCGCCCACACCATGCTCGCGGTGCACGTCGCATCCAGTATCGAGGTCGCTTCGCTCAGGTCGCGCACGGTGGCGCTGCGACGTTCACCGGTACGATGATCCAGGATGATCGGCGGCGACCCGGAGCACAGATGGTGCGGCACGCCGTCTTTGATCAGACAGTCGTGCTCGGGCGCCGCCCCGCCCAGCACGAACTCGCGCGGACAGCGGGCCAGCGCATCCTCCACGAGCGTCGCGGGAATGCGCGCTACACCGGCCGCGCGATCGACGCGTGCCCCGGCTTCACCCAGCGCATCCAGGGCATCGCCTCGCCCGAATCGCATGCCGTTCCGCTCCAGCAGGCCCAGGGCCGCGTCGACGACAAGCCTCCGCTCGTCTGCCGTCGCCCACTCGATGCGTGTCCTCATGAGGCCTCCTTCCGAACGTGCTGGTCAGAGAAAGACCGCGCCCCGCGACAGGGCGAGGTCTCAACCTCAGCGAGCCTCAGCGTGCTCGGCCCCCACGCCGACGACGGTGACGCCGAGGCAACGACTCAACGAGTACCCGAAGCCACCGCGTGCTTCGTCTCGCGTATCTCCGGCCTGATGGGTGCGATGGCAGGCCCTCTGGCCGACGAGACCGGTGCTGCCTGCCCGCATGGTCTCTGGCAGATGCTCCCGCAACGCTCCAAGCGGCCGGTATAGCTTGTTCATACAGACAATACCAGGCTGCACCCTTTCACGGCCGCCCGATCATGTCAAGGTCTCCCGTCATCGCGGCGAGATCGGTAGTGAATCACGAGACAGACGGGGACTGTGGGGACCGTGCGCACTATTCATACTGCAAGCGCCCGCCAATGATTTGACACCCCCGCGAGCCATCGCCGATACTAGATGCGATTCTGGCATCTTGCTTGTGTAGACAAGCGGCCGTCGTCGCGCAGTCTCCGTCGTCGGCCGAGTCGCATGCCCAGTCCACCGAAGGGGGCGACATGAGATTCCACGTTTCAGCAGTCCGAAGACGAAAGGGTGGAGGGGCCATCTTGCTCGGGCTGGCAGCCCTCCTGCTCCTCGCCGCCGCCTCTGGTCTGGTCTTGGCCTGCGGCGGAGACGACGAAGGCAGCGGAGACGAAGCGCAGACACCCAAGACCCTTCGGCTCGCCTCCGCCTACGAGTTCGCCACCAGCTGGGACGTCCGCGTCAGCGGCTTCGCAGAGAGCGCATACCTCCGCAATATGTACGACGGCCTGCTCATCGCTGCCCCTCCGGGCAGCGCAGAAGAGTTCATCCCGCAGCTCGCCGAGTCGTGGGAGGTCTCCGAGGACGGCATGACCTGGACGTTCAATCTACGCCAGGGCGTGAAGTTCAGCGACGGCGAGGCGTTCAACGCCGACGCCGTCAAGTTCTCCTTCGAATCGACGATGGAGCGCGGTGGAGGCGCCTCGTACATCCTCGGCGACATCGAGTCCATCGATGTGGTCGACGAGTACACGGTGGCGTTCAAGATCGCGTATCCGTTCCCGCTGGACAAAGTCCTGTCGGCCTGCGATGCGACGTATATCTTCAGCCCGGCCAGCGCGGGTCTCGAGACGGAGGACTGGACCGGCAAGTCATTCGGCACCGGCCCCTACATGATCGAGTCGCACAAGCTCGGTGACGAGTATGTGTTCGTCCGCAATCCGAACTGGTGGGGCGAGTGGCAGGACGGTAACCCGGAGACCGTTGTGCTGAAGATCGTCGGCGAGTTGAGTACACAGCGACAGATGCTGGAGGCCGGGGAAGTCGACTTCATCTACCAGGTCGACCGCGACGCGGCGGCCGCCATGCAGGGAAACCCAGACCTGCAGGTCTTCTCCGTCGCTTCGACGTATCAGTACCAGCTCGTACTCAACACGCTGGCGCCGCCGCTCGACGACAAGACGTTCCGTCAGGCGCTCGCCTGGGGGACACCGTACGATGACATCCAGGCAGCGTGCGGCGGCGACGCGCTGGCGCCGCGGGCCATCGGCTACGTGCCGCAAGCCATGTACGGAGCATCGGCCGATCTGCCGCAGTACAGCTACGACCCCGCGAAGGCCGCGGACTTGCTCGCCCAGGCCGGCTATCCCGATGGCGAGGGCGCTCGCAAGCTGACGCTCTACTACCTCACCGATGTAGCGCTCCACGACAAGTACACGCCGCTCGTCAAAGAGGCGTACGAAGAGCTCGGGCTCGAGATCGAGATGAAACCGATCCTCGCCAGTGCGTGGGAACCCCTCGTCCAGGGACCCATGGATCAGCGTCACGACATCCTGTCCGAGCGTGCCTATCCGTCCTACGCGCACGCCTACGACATGCTCAACTACCAGTTCCACAGCTTCGATGAAGTGGAATACAACGCCAGCTACTGGAGTTCGCCCGCGACCGACCGGCTGCTCGATGAAGCGTGGCAGGTCGAGGCCACGGATTCTGCCAGAGCGCAGGAGATGTACAACGAGATCCAGCGGATCGTGCTGGAGGAGTGTCCTATCATCCCGCTGTTCGACCCGGCCGACGTATGGGCGGCGAGTGCGACCGTCACCATCGTGCCGGACGCACTCAACGGTATCTACCGGGGGCCCTTCTGGACGGGGATCACTCTGTAGTCTGTGTTGCGGACTTCGGCGGAAGTCGGCGCATGACGCGGCGTCCACCGGGTTCTTGCTGCTGTAGGTGGGGCGGCGCGCGGGTTCGTTCCGCGCCGCCCCATCTCGTCTCACTGGAAGCGTTTCTGTCCAGGCGATCTCACCGATGAGGCGCCCCTCGGGCCGGCAAGACCAACGATCAGTCGATGTGCCCGACCGCGAGGCGACTCCTGGAGAACAGAGGGTGATGTGACCAAGGCGACGCGACGGCCGTGACCCGAGTGGTGTCATCCCTGTCTCTGGGTCTGACAGAGCCCGGTGACGTCATGGCGACCGGCACGCGAACAGCGGAGCGACTCCAATGACATTCCGTGCCTACATCATCCGCCGTCTCGCGCTGTTGGTCTTCGTCATCCTCGGCGTCATGGCGGTCACGTTCGTCGTCAGCCGTGTGATTCCCACCGACCCCACGGCCCTGTACCTTGGGGGCGGGCGCCACACACCGGAGCAGAAGGCAGCGGCGCGAGAAGCCCTCGGGCTCGACAAGCCGCTCGTCGTGCAGTTCGGTCTCTACGTCAAGGACTTCGTCAGAGGTGACTGGGGAAACTCGCTGCGCACCCACCGCCCCGTGCTGGGCGACATCATGGGCTTTCTACCGGCCTCGCTGGAACTCATCCTGAGCGCGATGGCCTTGGCTGTGGTGACGGGTATCTCCATGGGAGCGTTCGCTGCATATCGCAAAGGTCGCCTCGCGGACCATACGGGGCGGGTGGCCGCCATCGCCGGTGTCTCGCTACCGTCGTTCTTCCTGGCTCTTGTCCTGCAGATCGTCTTCTTCCGCGTGCTGGGCCTCTTGCCGGTCGCCGGACAGCTCTCGATCTCGGTCGCCCGGGAGTACCCTGTCACGGACATCACCGGGATGGTCGTCGTGGATTCGCTCATCACCGGCAACTGGGTGGCGTTCTGGGATGCGCTCAGACACCTCATCCTGCCCACCCTGGCGCTGGCCGCCTACTGCGCCGGCACCACGATGCGAATGACACGATCGGCAATGCTCGACGCTCTCGAATCGGACTATGCGCGCATGGCCTACGCGATGGGCGTACCTGACCGAGTGATCGTCGGCCGCTACGCGCTCAAGAACGCGATGGCGCCGGTGCTCACCGTGATCGGCCTGCTGTTCGCGTACGCGCTCGTGGGCACCTTCTTCATCGAGCAGATCTTCGCCTGGCCCGGTCTCGGGACCTACGCAACGATCTCGATCCTGAATCTCGACTACCCGGCCATCATGGGCGTCACGATCATCGTCGCTCTCGCCTACGTGACCGTGAACCTGATAGTCGACCTGATCATCGCCAAGCTCGACCCGCGGGTGATGCTCTCGTGAGAAGCCGATGATGGACACTACGGTGGCGGTGAGAACGAGCCGATTCGCCGACTGGCGCGCCCGTCACCAGTCGGGCATCGAGGAAGCCAGGCACAATCTCCACGTGTTCCTGCGCGACAAGCTCGCCGTTGCAGGACTGATCGTCATCGTGGCCACTGTGGTCGTCGCGGTCTTCGCCGCGTACCTGGCGCCTTATCCGGAGCAGGGACGTGGCGATTCCGACATGGCCAACCGACTGCAGCCGCCGAGTGCCGAGAACATCATGGGCACTGATCAGCAAGGCCGCGACGTACTGAGCCGCGTCATGTTCGGAGCTCGTATCCCACTCGTCATCAGCGTCGTGGTCACCGCCGGCGTGCTCCTCGTCGGCGTGCCGCTGGGCGGTATCGCCGGGTACTTCGGCGGATGGATCGACGAAGCGGTGATGCGCATCACGGACATCTTCCTCGCCTTCCCGGCGCTGGTGTTCGCCATGGCGCTGGTCGCCTTCTTGGGGGCCAGTCTTCGTAACGTGGCGCTGGCCCTCGTGATCACCTGGTGGCCCTGGTATGCGCGCCTGGTGCGCGGCATGGCGATCTCGCTGCGCGAACGGCCCTACGTGCTGGCTGCCAAAACGATGGGTGTCTCCCACTTCACCATCATTCGCCGCCACATCCTCCCCAACGCGTTCGGTCCGGTCATCGTCCAGATGACGGTCGACGTGGGTGCGGTCATCCTCGAGGTCGCGGCGCTGAGCTTCATCGGCTTGGGCGCCAAGCCGCCGACGCCGGAGTGGGGCCTGATGATCAGTGAGGGGCGTCAGTACATCCTCTCCGCGTGGTGGTTGTCGACATTCGCCGGTATCGCCGTCTTCGGTCTGGTCCTGGCCTATAACCTCGTCGGTGACGCCCTGCGCGACATACTCGATCCGCGGCTCAAGAGGTGAACAGGGTGTTTCGGAGAAGAACCGCGGCGGAAGGACCAGCACCGGTCACCGCGAAGCAGCCCCCCGCAGGTGCCGACAGGGAAGACGGGGCGGCAGTCGCCGAGCGAGGCCCGGTCGGCGGACCCGTCCTCGAGATAGAAGACTTACGAGTGGAGTTCCGCAGTCTTCGAGGCGTTGTCAAGGCGCTCAACGGCGTCTATCTGACGGTGCACGAGCGTGAGATAGTCGGCCTGGTCGGCGAGTCGGGGTGCGGCAAGACGGTGACCGGCTACTCGGTGCTCGGACTGCTCCCCAAACCGCAGGCACAAGTCACGTCGGGTCGCATCTTGTTCAAGGGAGATGACCTGCTGGCCAAGCCGCAGCAGGAGATGCGCGCCTTGAAGGGCAAGGTCATCTCCATGGTCTTCCAGGACCCGCTGGCCTCCCTCAATCCGGTCTTCACTGTCGGCGAGCAGATCAGCCGCGTCGTACGGGTCCATCATGACCTCGAGAAGAAGGCAGCCCTGGAGGCTGTTCGCACGGCACTGCAGGCGACAGGTCTGCCGCCCACGGACGCGTTGCTCAAGTCGTACCCGCACCAACTCAGCGGCGGCATGCGTCAGCGCGTCTGCATGGCGATGGCGATCTCCTGCGGGGCAGGCTTGCTGGTCGCCGATGAGCCGACCACCGCGCTCGACGTGACCATACAGATGCAGATACTCAAACTGCTGCTTCGCCTGCGCGACGAACTGGGGGTGTCGCAGATCCTCATCACCCACAACGTCGGCGTCGCTGCCCAGACCTGCGATCGGATCGCCGTCATGTACGCCGGGAACGTGGTCGAAGAGGGCCCGACGGCGGACGTCCTGAAGCGCCCGCGACACCCCTACACGCTGGCACTCATCGAGTGTCTGCCGCAAGGGAAGAGTGCTGAACAGCTCAAGACGATCCCCGGTGCGGTGCCGGACTTGATCGACCCGCCGGCCGGTTGCCGGTTCCATGAACGTTGCGCACATGTGCGCGACATCTGTCGCGACACCATGCCGACCCCGTTCGAAGTGGCGCGTGACCACTGGACCGCATGTCACTGGGTGCAAGAGAAGAGCGGCCGTGGTGTCGGCGTCACGACCGGTCACGAGCCAGGCGTCGGGGCCGCCGGTGTTCCCTTCAATCGCGATCCGGGCATCGAGCACACCGCCGGCGGGGGACCGGCGACAGGAGAATCCGGCGACGACATCAGGAGGGAGTGACGTGTCCCTTCTGGAGGTCGAGGACCTGACCGTCCACTTCAAGATACGCCGCGGTCTGACGCGTAAGTCGATCGACACAGTGCACGCCGCCGACGAAGTGAGCTTCTCGCTCGAGAGAGGCACGACCCTTGCTCTGGTCGGCGAGTCCGGCTCCGGCAAGACAACCGTTGCGCACGCCATCCTGGGGCTCAACAAGCCGCAGAAGGGCAGCATCGTCTTCGCCGGGCGCGACCTGCTGGCTCTTTCGAGGGGTACACAACGGACCGCGCGCCGAGGGATGCAGGTCGTCTTCCAGGATCCCTACTCCTCGCTGAATCCGCGCATGACGGTCCACGACCTGGTCGCCGAACCGTTGCGGGTAGGCAGCGAGATCAGCGGCGACGCTCTCCGCGAGCGCGTGGTCGAGTTGCTCGAGATGGTCGGCCTCGGCACGCAGCACCTCTGGCGGCGGCCGCACGAGTTCAGCGGCGGTCAGTGCCAGCGCATCGCCATCGCGAGGGCGCTGGCGCTGTCGCCCGACCTCATGGTGCTGGACGAACCGACCTCTGCCCTCGATGTCTCGGTGCAGGCCCGGATCCTCACCCTGCTGCACCGGCTGCAGATCGAACTCACTCTCTCCTACCTGTTCATCGCCCACGATCTGGCGGTCGTCGAGTCGGTCGCCAGCGCAGTGGCCGTGATGTACCTGGGCAAGATCGTCGAAAGCGGCCCGACGGCCACGATCTTCGAAGATCCCCGTCATCCTTACACACTGGCGCTGCTGGCCAGCGTGCCGTCGCCGGATCCCGACCGGCGCAGTGCGGGTGCGGCCCTCTCCGGCGATGTGCCCAGCGCCATCGACCCGCCGAGCGGCTGCCGCTTCCATCCGCGCTGCAAGTTCCGCATGGACGTCTGCGACCAAGAAATCCCGCCACTCGAGGACCGCGACGGCCGGCGGATCGCCTGTCATCTCCCTCGCGACTTCGACTTGTCGGCTGAGCAGGAAGCGGCCCGTGCGGCACGCTCCACGGCAGTCGTGGAGGACCGGCAGCGGTCTCGGGCCCGCCCTCGGGGCGACGAGACCCCGGTGCCGAAGATGCCGAGGCGCTGGTAGCGCGTCTCTCCCACGACCGGAGGCGTTCGTTCACGTCCCCGGCGTGTACTCTTGCACTGTGGTGCCGGAGCCGGGAGTCGAACCCGGACGTCCCTCGCGGGACTGAGGATTTTAAGTCCCCTGCGTCTACCAGTTCCGCCACTCCGGCATCAGCGCAGAGTATACGCGGGCGGACGCCGATGGCCCGTCGAGCGCCGGTCCGCTCGACCGCCCGCCTTCTCTGCCGCTCCCCGAGTGCCACGCCGCGCGCGCGGGCACCGACACCGGTCGGCTCAACCGAGGTCGGGCCGCCCGGCGACCCACAGGCCGGCGCCCTCGAGGATGCCCGACGTGGAGACACGCAGGGCATCGAGCCCGAAGGCGCCGCACGACTCGGCAGCGATGAGCGCGCCCGCGAGGATCACATCCTCGCGGCCGCGGCGGATGCCCGGCAGCTCGGCCCGCTGGGCGCTCGTGAGGCACCGGAAGCGGGCGACCGCGCCGAGGATCGTCTCGCGGCTCAACTCGTAGCCGTCCACGAGCTCGCGGCGCCACTCGCGCAACTCCAAGACGTAGGCGACGAGCGTGGTGAAGGTGCCGGCGACGCCGAGACCGACCCCGGGACGTCCCGCGGCGGCGGCGACCTCGGCGGAGGCGGCGGCGAGCGCGTTCGCGACGAGTGTGCTCGCCGCCGCCCACTGCACGTCGGTCGGCGGATCGTCGGCGAAGCAGCGCTCGGTCAGGCGCACCGCCCCGATGTCGACACTGCGGACGGCGGCGACCTGCCCCGTGACCCCGCTACCGACGATCAGCTCGGTGCTGCCGCCGCCGATGTCGACGACCAAGAGCCGCTCCTGCACGGGACGAGCGAGCCCGGCGACTGCACCGCGGAAGGCGAGCCGCCCCTCGAGATCGCCTTCGATGATCTCCCAGGGCCAGCCGTACCGGGCCTCCACGCGGCGCAGGAACTCCTCGCCGTCGGAGGCGTCGCGCAGGGCGCTCGTGGCGAAGAGCAGCGAGCGCTGGGGACGATAGGCCGCGGTGGCGGCCGTGTAGCGAGCGAGGCAGGCGAGGGTGCGGTCGACGGCCGCGGGCGCGAGACGCCCGCGGCCGTCGACCCCCTGCCCGAGCCGGACGACTTGGGTCTCGCGCGCCGTCACACTCGTCAGACGCCCGTCGACGACGTCGGCGAGCAGCAGACGACACGTGTTGGTCCCGAGGTCGACGACGGCGACCTTCACGGCGCGTCCTTCTTGACCCACACGGCGCGCTGCGGCGCCCTCACTGCGCCTCCTCCGGCACGAACGCCGCGCAGCGGCGGTCCTCGCACCAGAGTTCGCCGACCGCGGCGATGATCTCCGCGCCCAGGCGATACGCCGTCCGCGCGAGGGCGTGCGCCGCGTGGGCGTGCAGGCACTTGAGGCACGACGGGTCGGCGACGCCGCCGACGCCGGTGGCGAGACTCGCGGTACCCGCGGCCGACAGCCGGAAGGCGGCATCCTCGTGCGCGAGCTCGCGCACGAGCTCCTGGCGCCGCGTGCGCGTCTCGACCACGGCTCCGGCGAGCGCCGCCCGCAGGCCGTCATCGCCGTCGACCGCGCGCTGGAAGCGCTCGACGCCGCCGGCGCTCTCCAGCGCCCCGATCGCCGCGACCGCGGTAGGGCAGGTGAGGTAGTACAGGGTCGGGAAGGGGCGGCCGCGCTCGTCGACCGGCAGGACCTCGACGACCGCCGGGAACCCGTGCGGGCAGCGGACCGCGACGGCGCTCATCCGGCGCGGCCGACGCCCGAGCTGGCCAGCCACGACGCGCAGGTCGTCGGCCGTGACGGCGCCGGGGAAGGACGACTCTGCTTGACGCGTGGGGTCGGCGACCATGCCGGCAGCGTACACGCCGCGGCGGGAGACGTCACACTCCCGCCACGACCCGCGCGACTCGCATCGGGCACGTCACACTCGCTCGTGTGACGGCGGAGCCGGCGCTACTCGGAGAGCGTCCGCCAGAGGTCACTGAGACGCTCGAACGGCGACAGCCGCTCGGACACGACCGCCTGCTCGTCGGCGCCGCCCGCCGCGGCCTCCTCGCCGGGCAGGCCCTTGACCACAAAGGCCTGCATCCCCTGCGGCACCATCTGCAGGTCGGAGCGCGCCTTCTCGGCGATGTAGGCATCGGTCCCGAGGCGCTCGATCTCGGCGCGGAGGGCCGCGTTCTCGGCCTGCGCCGTCTCGAGGGCTCCGGCCGCCTTCTGGTAGCGGTCCTGCTGGACGAAGTAGTCGCGCAGGGGCTCGGCGTAGAGGGCGGCCGCGATCAGCACGAGCGCGAGAGCCATGAACCGGCCCCAGCGTACGCGCGGCCGTGCGGCCGCCGTGCGCGCCCTGCGTCGTGTGGCTGCCATGCTCGTTCGCCCCTTCGGGTCCTCAAGGCCTTGGGTCTCACAGACGGCGGGAAGCATGCCGCGCCGGCCGCGATGCCCTGTCCCGACTGATTCGCGCCGCGGCACGAGCATCCCTGCCCACACGCCACGGGCTCAGGCGCATCCTTGCCCGAGCGCCACACCTCCGGAGGCTGCACTGCCTGCGCCGCGCGGAGCCGGCTACTGAAGTACGTGCGCCTTGATGAGGTTGGTGGAGCCGGCGGTCGCGTACAGGCCGGCGGTCATGACCACCAGGTCGCCCGCACCGGCGAGCCCGGCCGCGAGCACGGCGTCGTTGCTGCTCGGGATCACGGCGTCCGCGTGAGGGACCTCTTCACGGAGCAGAGGCGTGACGCCCCAGGCGAGCGCGAGCTGTGTGACCGTCCGGGGGCGGGGACTGACGGCGACGATACGCGGCGACGGGCGGTAGCGCGCGACGGCGCGCGCGGTCGCCCCCGTCGCCGTCGGCGTCACGATGGCGACGGCGCCGATCTTGCGGGCCAGGTCGCAGGCGGCGTAGCTGATCGCGTCGGAGGTCCGTGCCCGGCGCTGGGCCCACTCCTGCAGCGGCCAGCCGTCGCGGGCGATGTCGGCCTCGACGACGCGCGCGATCTCGGCCATCGTGCCGACGGCTTCGACCGGGTAGGCGCCGATCGAGGTCTCGCCCGAGAGCATCACCGCGCAGGTCGAATCGTAGATCGCATTGGCGACGTCGCTCGCCTCGGCCCGCGTGGGGCGCGGGTTCGAGACCATCGACTGCAGCATCTGCGTGGCCGTGATCACCGGCCGCGCCGCGACGCGCGCGGCATTGATGATGCGCCTCTGCCAGACCGGCACCTCGGCGGGCGGGATCTCCACCCCGAGGTCGCCGCGGGCGATCATCAGCGCGTCGGCGACGGCGACGATGTCGTCGAGAGCCAGAAGTGCTTCGCGCTTCTCGATCTTGGCGACGACGAGCTGGTCGCCGCCGAGCTCGGCGATCCGTCGCTTCAACAACTCGACATCGGCGGCAGAGCGCACGAAGGACTCGGCGACGAAGTCGACGCCGAGCTCGAGGACGTGCCGCAGATGTCCCTCGTCCTCCGCCGTGAAGGCCGGGATGGGCAGGGGCGTGTCGGGGAGGTTCACGCCCTTGCGCGTCTCGATCACGCCCGCGTTCTGGGCCTCGAGGACGACCTTGGCGTGGGAGCCGCCGGAGTGCTCGACGGCGGCCACGCGCAGCGCGACGGCGCCGTCGTCGATGAGCACGCGCTGCCCGGCGGCGAAGTGCCGCAACAGTCCGGGGAAGTTGGCCGGGAGGTCGGCGTGGGCGCCGAGCGTCACGCGGTCGCCGACGGCGATCGCGACGGGCTCGGCGAGGTCGCCGACCCTCAGTTTGGGCCCCGGCAGGTCGGCCATGACTCCGACCGCGGCGTCCAGCCGCGCGGCGACGCGGCGCACCGTGGTGAGCAGCGCGGCGTGCTCCTCCGGGGTGCCGTGAGACAGGTTGATGCGGGCGACGTTCATGCCGGCGCGCACGAGGGCCTCCACGGTGGCCTCGTCGGCCGTGGCGGGGCCGAGCGTGGCGACGATCTTCGTCCGTCGCCACTGCGCGAGCGGGTCGGTGCGCTCGGTCACGGCGTGCCCGGCACGGACTATTCGGCGAGTTCGGCGGCGCGTGCCGCCGCCTCGATGCCCGTGTCCGAGGCCGGGTCGATCTCGGCAGCCGTCTCGTAGGCTTCTCGCGTCGCCTCGTTGAGCCGCTCCGCCTCGGCCGTGTCGCCCGAACTCTCGGCCATGCGCGCCTGGTGCTGCAGGTAGTTGCCGAGGTTGAACCAGGCGGGCTGGAAGTCGGGGCTCTCCTCGAGGACGACCTCGACCTGGGCGACCGCCGCGTCGAAGTCGCCGCTGTAGAAGAGCGAGGTCGCCCAGTCGGTGCCCACATTGGGGTCGCCGGGCTCTTTGGCCCAAGCCGCCTCGTAGACCTGGGCGGCGGCGGCGAAGTACTCGACGCCCTGCTCGAAGTCCCCGGCCTGGATGAGCGCATCACCCTGGTCGTAGAGGTCATGGGCCCGCTGCACGAGCTCGCGGTAGCTGCCGGAGAGGTCGACGGCCACGGGCGTGACACCCCCGGACGTCATGCCCCCGGAGCCGGCGTCGGCCGCCGGCTGCTCGCTGCCGCCCGAGAGTAGTGCGACCGCGACGACGACCGCGACGGCGACGACGGCGACGATCACCCAGAGGACGCGGGGGGAGAGGCCGCCGGACGGAGCCGGAGCGGCCTCTTGAGCGGCAGGCCCGCCGGAGCCCGCGTGGCCCTTGCCGCCGCCGGCCGCGCCGCCCTGGCGCCCACCGCCGGCCCTGCCGCCCGGGCCGGCCTTGCCGCCCGGCCCTTTGGCGGCCACCTTGCCCTTGAGGGCGCCCCGCACCGCTCCGAGATCGGCGCCGCATTCGGGGCAGAACTTCGCCTCGCCCGCCTCGGTGCCACACTCAGGACAGTACATGCGCCCCGTTCCTTTCGTCTGCCGGTCCGGCGTGGCGCCGCCTCACCCGGCCGCGCCGCGCCTCGTCGTCACAGTGTGGGTCGGCCGCGCCGAGTTGTCCACCCGTGCGGCGTCAGGTCGGGCACGGCCGCGAGCCGACACCGGGCGGGCCCGGCACTGAGCCGCTATCGGGCGTCCCCGTGCCACCCCGACGGACCACGACGGGCGCCCGGGCAGAGCCGGCGCCACTCCGACGCGTGCCGGACAGACCCCTCGCTCCCCGGTCCGCCTCAGCGCCCCAGGTTGTAGAACGCCTGCCTCCCCGGGAACCAGGCCACCGCACCGAGCATGTCCTCGATGCGCAACAGCTGGTTGTACTTGGCCACGCGGTCGGTGCGCGCCGGGGCGCCGGTCTTGATCTGCCCGGCGTTGGTCGCCACGGCGACGTCGGCGATCGTCGTGTCCTCGGTCTCGCCCGAGCGGTGCGAGACGACGGCGGTCCAGCCGGCGCGCTTGGTCATCTCGATGGCGTCGAGGGTCTCCGACAGCGTGCCGATCTGGTTGAGCTTGATGAGGACGCTGTTGGCCGTGCCCTCGCGGATGCCGCGGGCGATGCGTTCGGTGTTGGTGACGAAGATGTCGTCGCCCATCACCTGGATGCGCCCGCCGAGACGCTCGGTCATGAGCTTGAAGCCGTCCCAGTCGGCCTCGTCGAGCCCGTCCTCGATGCTGACGATGGGGTACTTGTCGACCAGCGCCTCGTAGTAGTCGACCATCTCCGCGGACGTCAGGCTGCGGCCCTCGCTGGCGAGGTGGTACGCGCCGTCCTCGTAGAAGCTCGAGGCGGCCGGGTCGAGGGCGATCACGACGTCCTCGCCCGGCTCGTAGCCGGCCGCGTCGATCGCCTCCATGATGACCTGGACGGCCTCCTCGTTGCTGCCGAGGTCGGGGGCGAAGCCGCCCTCGTCGCCGACCGCCGTGGCGAGGCCGCGGCTCTTCAGCACGCTCTTCAGGCCGTGGTACACCTCGGCACCGATGCGCAGCGCCTCGTCGAAGCTGGCGGCGCCGACCGGCATGACCATGAACTCCTGCAGATCGACGTTGTTGTCGGCGTGCTGGCCGCCGTTCATGATGTTCATCATCGGGACCGGCAGCGTGAAGGCGTTGCAGCCGCCGATGTACTGGTAGAGAGGCAAGCCGACGGCCGCAGCGGCGGCGTAGGCGACGGCGAGCGAGGTGCCGAGCATCGCGTTGGCGCCGAGGTGCGCCTTGTTGGGCGTGCCGTCGAGCTCGATGAGCAGGTGGTCGAGGACCCGCTGGTCGGTCGCGTCGAAGCCCACGACCTCCTCGGCGATCGTCGTGTTCACGTTCTCGACCGCGGTGCGCACGCCCTTGCCGAGGTACTCGCCCCCCTCGTCACGCAGCTCCACGGCCTCGTGCTCGCCGGTGGAGGCGCCGGAGGGCACCGCGGCCCGGCCGACGGCGCCCGACTCGAGCTCGACCTCGACCTCGAGCGTGGGGTTGCCGCGGGAATCGAGGATCTGCCTGGCGCTGACGTCGACGATGACGCTCATGGTCCCTCCCGGAACGAAGGCGCCCGGTGCTTCGGCCGGCGGCTTCGCCGCCGGCCTCAGCCGCCTTGGCGCGCTGATGACGGGCCTCGTGCTCGGGCAATCCTACAGCAGTCCGCTCGACGCTCTCGGCGAGCCCGTGGTAAAGTGCTTTCCACGCGATGAAGCTCGCGAACCGCGCTGAGGCGCTGATGGCTTCTGTCCGAACCGACCGGGCAGGAGCTTTTTTCGTGAGGAGAGGGATGTGACGCCAGCCGAGGCACACGCGACACGAGGCGAGGAGGCCCCGGTCGCCCCCGACACGCCCACCGTCGCGAGCCCCGAGGCGCCGCCCGCCGAGGCCCCGGGTCGGGCGGCCGAAGCCCTCCGTCGTCTGCGCCTCCGGAGCTTCGACCAGAGCGAACGCGAGCGGATCGACGCCGTGCGGCGGCGCGTCGACGAGGCGGGACTGTACGTCGTCGCCCTCGGCGAGTTCAAACGCGGCAAGAGCACGCTCCTCAACGCCCTCGCCGGACGGCGCCTCCTCCCCGTCGGCGTCGTCCCCCTCACGTCGGTGGTCACCGTGTTGCGCCGGGGTCCCCGGCGCTCGATGGCCTGTGCCGAGGACGGCTCGCAGACCACGCTCGACGTCGAGCGCCTGGCCGACTACGTCACCGAGGCCGGCAACCCGGGGAACCGGCGTGGCCTGTCGCGCGTCGAGATCACGCTGCCGGAGCTCGACCTCCCGTCGCACACGGTGCTCGTCGACACGCCCGGTCTCGGCTCGGTGCTCGAGACCGGCAGCCACCACACGCTCGCCTTCCTTCCCCAGGTCGACGTGGCACTCATCGTGCTCTCGGTCGACCAGCCTCTCACCGAGGCCGAGGAGCGGCTGGCCGTCGATCTCCGCGAGCGCGGCGCCGAGCTGCTGTTCGCGCTCAACAAGACCGACTACCTCTCGGGCAGCGAGGCAGCCGAGGCTCTCGCGTTCGTCGCCGGCCGTCTGGCCGGCGTCGGGCTCAGCGACGCACCGGTCTTCGCCGTGTCGGCCAAGGCCGCCCTCGACGGCGACCCGGCGAGCGGCGTACCCGAGCTGCACTCGCGATTGACCGCGCTTCTCGAGGAGCGGTACGAGGCGCTGCACGCCGCACGCGCCGAGCGCCGCGTCCTCGCCCTGCTCGACGAGCTCGAGACCGAGCACCTGGTGCTCGCCGAGGTGGCCGGCCGCAGCGAGCAGGAACTCGGCGTCGCCTTGGAGGAGCTGACCGCCAGCCGGGGCACGATCACCCGCCTTGCCGAAGAGCAGGACGCCGTCTTCGATCACCGCGTGAAGGAGGTGGAGCGTGCCCTGAGCGACCGGGCCGCGGCCTTCCGCCGGGCGCTCGAGAGTGACCTGCTCGAGGCGCTCGAGCCCGTCCTGCGGGGCGACGAGCGGGTCGACGAGAAGCGCGTCGACGAGCTCATGGCGGCGACGATCGCCGCCGCGCTCGCCTCGCGGACGACCTTCGAGGCCGCCGTCGTGCAGGAGGGTGTGGGAGACGCGGCGGCCCGCCTGCTCGAGGCTCTCGACCGCCTCGCCGTCGAGCTGACCCGGGACACCGAGCGCGTCCTCGGCGTGACGATCGCCCGCCCGCAGCGCTTGTCACCCGGAGAGCTCACCCCGACGGTCGACGTCAAGCTGCGCGACGACCCGGTCGGCCTCGAGATGCTGACGGGGGCGCTGCAGGCACCCGTGCCGGGCCCGCTGCGGCGGCGGCTGCTCGCACGACGCTCCCGCGAACGGGCCGGCGAGCTCGCCAACCGTCACGCGGGGCGCCTGCGCAGCGAGCTCGCCGCCGGTCTCCGCGAAGCCGCTCTCCGGGTCCGTCGCGAGGGTCACGAGCAGCTCGACGGGATTGCGCGCTCCATCGACGGCGCCGTCGCGCGAGGGCTGGAGCAGCGAAGGCTGGCCGCCGGCGAGGCCGAGAGCGCACGCCGCCAGGCCTCCGCGGAACTGGAGAGCATCCGGGCTGCACGGGCGATCCTCGTCGGCGGCGGCTGACGATGCCGCGCGCCGCCGCACGACGCCACGGCTTCGGCGACTGATGCTGGACCGCCTGCAGAAGGTCGAGGTGCTGCGCGTCCTTGCCTTGCCGGGCTGTCCCCTCTGCCGGCTCGCCCACGAGGACGAGGACCGCGCCCTTCGCACGTTGCTCCGCGAGGGCTCCTCGAACGCCAGACTGCTGGGCCGGCTCGCGCGCGCCGGAGGCTTCTGCCGGAGCCACGCCTGGGCGCTTCAGCACCTCGAGGAGGAGACCTGGCGAGACGGCCTCATCAATGCGAGCCTCGCACGCCCCCTGCTCCAGGAGGCGCTCGACTCCCTGGAGACCCCGTCCACGAAGCGGCGCACCGCCTCTCGCCCCGAGCCCGCGACGGGCGGCGCGTCGTGCCCCATCTGCACGACGCTCGCCTCCCTGCAGACGAGCCGCGCGCTGCAGCTCGCCGGCGGCCTGGCCGAGGAGGAGCTCGCGCACCGCTTCGCGGCGCGCGAGCAGGGCCTCTGCCTGCCGCACTTCCGCCTCGTCTGGAGTGAGGAGATGACCGACGCGGTGAGAGCGTCGCTGCGCGAGGTACAGCGCGGGCAGATGAGGCGTCTTGTCGAGCATCTCGACGGCTACCTGAGGACACACCACATGCACGTGACCGACGAACCGTCCCCGGAGGAGCGCGAGAGCTGGCGGGCCGCCGTCGCCGCGCTCTCCGGAGAAGACCACACGACCTGACCCGGCCGGACGCCGCGGGAACGGGAGACCGAGGAGCAGGAGATCGCATGGGACTGCTGGACTTCGAGAAGTACGCGAGCGAGCGGCGCACCTCGGGCGACCCGCACGGCACGAAGCTGCGCGACGCCGTGCGCACGGCGCAGCGCTCTGAGTGCCCTCTGTGCACCGTCCTCGACGAACAGGAGCGTGCGCGGCTGCACTGGCTCGCCTACGAGGGGTTGACCGATGTGGGCCTGCGCAAGAAGCTGCGCGCCTCGAAGGGGTTCTGCCGGCGTCACTTCCGCATGCTCTTCGACGCCGCCAGCGGCCAGATCTACAACCTGGCGGGGGTCGCCGACGTCATGAGCGACCTCGTGCGCGACGACATCGAGGCGCTGACGTCGGCCGCGCCCGGGGGGAAGCGCGGCCGGCGCGCACAGAAGGTCGTCGCCGCGCTACGTGCGCGCACCCGTTGCCGGCTCTGCGAGGCGGCCGACGAAGCCACCGAGCGCAAGCTCCGCACCTTGCTCGAGGCGCTCGCCGACGACGCGTTCCGCGCCGAGTATGCGGCGTCCCCCGGTCTGCTCTGCCGACCTCACCTGGTCATCGCCTTGACACGAGACGTGGACGACGTCGTCGTCGATGCCTTGGTCGGGAAGCACCTCGCGACGCTCGAGGCCGAGCGTGACGGCCTCGCCGAGTACCTGCGCAAGAGGAACCACCGCTTCGCCGCCGAGCCGAAGGGCGACGAGCAGGAGGCTCCCCTGCGCAGCGTGAAGAACTTCGCGGGCACCTGGCCCGGCTGAGCCGCTGATGGACCGGACGGCCGCGGGCCGGGTCGGCGCAGGAGGGCCGCGTCGCCTGCGCCGCTGCCCCGGCCGAGGGTCGCAGCCGCACAGGAGTGCGCTGGACCTGCCTCAACCGGCGGGGGTACCGCCGCTCTCCTGTGCCGCCTTGGCGCGCTGGTAGTACGACTCCTGGATCTCGAGCTCCGCAGCGGCCCACTCGACGCCCTCCGCAGCGGCGAGAGCAGCCGCGGCGGTGACCCGGCGTTCGAAGCGGTCGGCCGCCTCACGGAGCGCCAGCTCGGGGTCGACGTGCAGGAGGCGGGCCACATTGACGACGGCGAAGAGCAGGTCGCCGACCTCGTGACGCACGCGGGGGTCGTGGCGGCTCGGGTCGGGAGCGCCGGGGTCCACGGCAGCAGCTGCGGAGGCCGCGCCGTCAGGTGAGGCGGCCGTCGTGCCGCCCGCACTGGCCGCGGCATCGGATGAGGCGGCGGTCGGGCCGCCCGCACCGGCCGCCTCGGCGAAGAGCTCCGCGAGCTCCTCGTGCTCCTCGGCGACCTTGGGGAAGGCGGCCGCTGCCGACGGCCAGTCGAAGCCGACGGCCGCCGCACGCTGCTGGAGCTTCTGCGCGCGGAGGAGGGCGGGCAGAGCGGCGGGGACGTCGTGGAAGACGCCCTCGCGGCCCTCCTGCTCGCGCTTGATCTGCTCCCAGCGGCCCTTGACCTCGGCGGCCGTGTCGGCCCGGGCGTCGGCGAAGATGTGCGGGTGGCGACGGATCAGTTTGGCGACGATGTCGTGGGTGACGCTGCCCAGGTCGCCGGCCTCGCGCTCGGCCTGCATCATGGCGAGGATCACGACCTGCAGCAGCAGGTCGCCGAGCTCGCCGTGCACGTCGGCGAGATCGTCGCGGGCAACGGCGTCGACGAGCTCGTAGGTCTCCTCGAGCGTGTACGAGACGATGTCGCCCGCCGTCTGCTCGCGGTCCCAGGGGCACTCGACGCGGAGCACGTCGACGATGCGCTTGAGGGAGACCAGCTCCTGACCCAGGAGCAGGTCGTCGAAGGCGGGGCCGGCGGGGACGGTTGCCGTCTCGAGGGCCGGCGCCGCCGCGGCCGCGCGCGCCCGCAGGGCGCGGGCGAGCCGCGGCGCCTGCGGCCCGGCGAGGACCACGGAGACGGGCCCGGCGGCCGCGGCGGCCGCGATCTCGTCGAGCGCCGCGGCGTCAGCGGCATCGACGTCGAACAGCCGGCCCTCCGCCGGGCCCGCGGCCTCGCCGATCGCGGCGCGGAGCTCGTCGTCGAGGCCGGCCGGGACGAAGACGGCGCCGCCGCCGGCAAGGGCCCGGAGCGAGGCTGCGGGCACGGCGCCGGCGGCGGCGCCGATGTACACGAAGGTCAGGCCCACGGCGCGCGCCGCGGCGTGCCCGAGCGGCGGTCGCCCGCCCTTACTCCCCGCCTTCCGGCGAGGCGGTCGCCGCCGGCTCCTCGGGAGCGGGGCTCGGCGCCGCCGTCAGTTCGAGGGGGTCGAAGCCCGGCGCATAGACGATCTCGGCCTCTTCGGTCGCCGTCTTCAGCCACTCGTCCCAAGCCGTCGCCTGCTTCTGGTAGAGCAGGGTCTGCTTGATGAGCTCCTTGGCCTCCTCGAACGTCTGGTTCTGCTCCGGGGTCACCGCGGTGACCTGGATGATGTGCCAGCCGAACGGGCTCTTGACCGGCGCCGACAGCTCGTCGACCTCGAGGGCGAAGGCGGCCTCGTCGAACTCGGGCACCATGCGCCCCTCCGGCCAGGCGCCGAGCGCGCCGCCTTCGTCCTTGGTACCGGGGTCGGTCGAGTACTCTGCGGCCACCTGCTTCCACACCTTGTCGGACGTGGGGTCGCCCTCGAGCTCGGCGAGCGCCTTCTCGGCCTCGGCCTTGGTCTCGGTCAGGATGTGGCGCATGTCGCGCGTCTCGCCCTGCTGGAACTGCGCGGCGTTCTCGGGGTCGTCGAAGTACTCCTGGGCCTGGGCGTCGGTGATCTCGATGTCCTCGTAGACCTTCTCGCGCACGGCGTCGAGGAGCATCTGCGCCGCGATCTGCTCGCGCAGCTGCTCACGGGTGACGTTCTGCTCCTCGAGCAGCTCGTCGAGCTTCTTCTCGCTGCCGACCTGGGCGACGATCTCGGTGAGGCGCTGGTCGACGTCGGCTTCGCTCACCGACACGCCGAGCTCTTCGGCGTTTTGCTCGACGATGGCGTTCTGCACCAGGTACTTGACGATGCTGGCCTTGAGCTGGTCGTACTCGGCGGTGCCCTCCTCGGGGAACGCCGGAGCGCCCTCCTGTGCCGAGTACTGGGCCTTGGCCTGCTCCATGATCTCGTCGAACTGCGCTTGCGTGACGACGCCGTCGCCGACCGCGGCGATGGCCCCGGCGGGGACCTCCTTGTCGCAGGCGGCGAGCACCGGTACCGACAGGACGAGCGCCAGCAGCAGCGCAGCGAACAGCGTTCTTCTCATGAGTTGTGGCTCCCGGAGTCAGACGACAGGTCGGCGGTCGTGCGAGCGTCCAGTATAGCATCGAGGACCTGCTCGACCCACATTAGGGCCTGTGAACGCTCGTTAAGCTCGTCATCGGCGGCCGGCGCGGCGCCGTCGCCGTGCACGGTGAGGGCGGCGCGCTGGGCCAGGTAGACGGCGCGGGGGAGTGCCGCGCGCAGACGCGCGGCTCCGTCGCTGTCGAGTTCGAGGCCGTCGAGCTGGAGGCGCGCGCCGCGCAACGTCACCGCCCGCAGGCCGAGGTCGCCGGCCTTGATGCGCACGGCCTGCAGGGCGAGCAGGTTCTCGACCGGGCCGGGCGGCGGGCCGAATCGGTCGGCGAGCTCGGCGCGCACGTCGCCGAGCTCGCCCAGCGTCGCCGCGCGGGCGATGCGCCGGTGGGCGTCGACCTTGGTCGCCTCGTAGGCGATGTACCCCGGCGGCACGTACGCCGTGACCGGCACATCGAGGCGGACCGGGGCGAGCCCGGCGAGGTGCTCGCCGCGCAGCTCGGCGACCGCCTCCTCGAGCATCTGCGCGTACATCTCGAAGCCGACCGCGGCCACGTGCCCCGACTGCTCGTCGCCGAGCAGGTTGCCGGCCCCGCGGATCTCGAGGTCGGCCATGGCGATGCGGAAGCCGGCGCCGAGCTCGGTGTGGTCGCTCAGGGTCGTCAGGCGGGCCGCCGCCTCGGTGGTCAACATCTCCTCGCTCGGGTAGAGCAGGTAGGCGTAGGCGTAGGCGTCGCTGCGCCCGATGCGCCCGCGGATCTGGTAGAGCTGCGCCAAGCCGAGCATGTCGGCGCGCTCGACGATCAGCGTGTTGGCGCTGGGGATGTCGATGCCGCTCTCGATGATCGAGGTCGTGACCAGCACGTCGGCCTCGCCGGCGAGGAAGGCGAGCATGACCTTCTCGAGGGCGCGCTCGTGCAGCTGGCCGTGGGCCACGAGCAGGCGCGCCTTCGGCGCCAGCTCCTGCACGTGCTCGGCCGCCTCCTCGATGGTCTCGACGCGGTTGTGCAGGTAGAAGACCTGGCCGCCGCGGGCGAGCTCCTTCTCGATCGCGGCGCGCACGAGGTCGTCCCTGTACTCGCCGATGTAGGTGCGCACCTCATGGCGGCCACGGGGCGGCGTCTCGATGACGGAGATGTCACGGATGCCGGAGAGCGACATCTGCAGGGTGCGCGGGATCGGCGTCGCGCTCATGCTGAGCACGTCGGTCTGCAGCTTGAGGTGACGGAGCAGCTCCTTCTGGCGCACGCCGAAGCGCTGCTCCTCGTCGACGACCACGAGCCCCAGGTCCTTGGGGCGCACGTCGGTCGAGAGCAGCCGGTGGGTGCCGATGAGCACGTCGACGTCGCCCTTCTCGAAGCGCGTGAGGACGTCGCGCTGCTCGGCCTTGGTGCGGAACCGCGAGACCATCCCGATCTCGACCGGCAGGTCCTCGTAGCGCTCGGCGAAGGTCACGGCGTGCTGCTGCGCGAGGATGGTGGTGGGGACGAGCACCAGCGTCTGCTTGCCGCCCTCGGCCGCCTTGAAGGCGGCGCGCAGGGCGACCTCGGTCTTACCGTAGCCGACGTCGCCGCAGACGAGGCGGTCCATGGGGTGCGGCGCCTCCATGTCGTTCTTGACCTCGTCGATGGCCTCGGCCTGGTCCTCGGTCTCCTCGAAGGGGAACGACTCCTCGAGGCGCCGCGTGAGGTCGCCGTCGGCCGGGTAGGCGAAGCCGGGCACCGCCTGACGCGAGGCGTAGAGCTGGAGCAGCTCGCCGGCCATCTCGACGACCGCCTTGCGGGCCCGCGTCTTGACCGCCAGCCAGGCGGTGCCGCCGAGCTTGTTGAGCGGCGGGGCGCCGGCCCCGGCGCCGATGTAGCGGCTGACCTTGCCGATCTGCTCGTGGGGGACGAAGACGCGGTCGTCGCCCCTGAACTGCAGCAGGAGGTAGTCGCGGGTGATGCCGGCCACGGTGCGCGTCTCGACCCCGGCGAAGCGGGCGATGCCGTGGTCCTCGTGGACCACGTAGTCGCCGGGGCGCACGTCGAAGAAGCTGGCGAGGCGCGTGCCGCCGACGAAGCGCCGCTCACGGGAGGGCCCCCGGAGGAGCGAGCGCTCCGGGATCACGGCGAGCTTCAGATCCGCGGAGACGAAGCCCTCGCGCAGCGGCGCGGCGAGGAAGTAGAGGCCGGGCGCAGCCGGCTCCGCCCGCCCGGCCTCCCCGGCTTCGAGGACCTCGGCGGTCAGGTGGCGCAGCCGGTAGGCGGCGCGCTGCGCCTCGCCGTCGTGGCGGAAGACGACGTAGACGCGGTAGCCGTCGTTGACGAGCCGGGCGAGGTCGCGCTCGGCGCCGCCCAGGTCGCGGGCGGCGAACTGCGGCCGGCTGGCGGCGAGCTCGATCGCCTGCTCGCGGCGCACGACCTCGAGCTGCAGGCCACGGGCGAGCAGGGCACGCGTCTCGGGGAGCGGCACGTAAAGACGGTCGCGGGCGGCGGGTGGAGCGCCCGTCGCGGCGCCGGCCGCCCCGCCGCGCTCACGCGTCGGCGCACCGAAGACGAGGTCGACCTCGGCGGCGAAGTCGGCGAGCGCGCGCCAGGTCTCGTCGGGCCGCAGGACGATGAGCGACAGCCCCGCCCCGGCGGCGCACTCGGCGAGAGTCGTGAAGCGCCCGGCCAGGCCGGCGAGGGCGCGCACCTCGGCGCGGCGGACGACGTCGTCGGGCGCCTCGTCGCGGCCCTCGTCCTCCCACGCCGCCTCGACCTGCCGCACCGCGCCTTGGAAGTCGTCGCCGGCGGTGTCGGCCTCGAAGGCCGCGTACACGGTCGCCTCGGCGACCTCCGCCGCCGTGCGCTGGGAGTACACCGAGAAGGTGCGCAGGCGCTCGACCTCGTCGCCCCAGAACTCGACGCGCAGGGGCTCGCCGATGGAGGGGTAGACGTCGACGAGACCGCCGCGGACGGCGAACTCGCCGCGGCCGCGGACCTGCTCGACGCGCCCGTAGCCGAGCGCGACGAGACGCTCGACCGTCAGATCGAACGGCGTCTCCTCGCCGACGACAAGAGACAAGGGCTCGGGTTGCAGGTCGAGGGGCAGGAAGCGCTCCAGCGCGGCGACGCAGTCGGCGACGACGACCCCGCCGGCGCCGAGCGCGGCCAGCGCCTGCTGGCGCTGGCCGACGACGTGCGGCGCCGGCGCCACGTCGGCGCCGTAGAGCACGCCGCGCGCCGGCAGCACCGGGACCTCGCGTTCGAGGTAGACGCCGAGCTCGGCGGCCAGCGCCGCCGCGGCCTCGGCGTCGGGCGCGACCACGAGCCGCCCGCCGCCCTCGGCGGCGATGAGGCCGGCGAGCACGTAGGGCGCGAAGAAGGTCGGCGCGTAGACGGCCGCGCCGCGGCGCAGCCGCGGCGCGGCCGTCGTGAGGCTCTCGCTCTGCAGAAGGTCCTGAAGCAGCATCGTGGCACGCGGACAGCCCCGCCGCCGAAGGGCGACGGGGTCGCCCGCCCATTGTACCCGGCAGGCGGACCGCGGTGCGGCCGCGAAGACTCACGACAGTCACCGCCCCGGCCGATACCTCGCGAGAGGCCATGATCATGAGCAGACGACAGCGGCTCGACCCTCACTGCCCGCGGCCGGCGGGGCCGCGCCGCTTCGCGGCCGCCGTCCTCGCCCTCTTCCTGCTGGTCACCCTGCTCGCGGCGGCCCTGCCGGCGAGCGCGGGTGCGAGCACCATCAGCCGGCGCATCAGCGCGATCCTGCGCGACAACGGCGTCGCGACCTCGCGCACCGGGGTCTCAGTCTACGACCGGACGACCGGCGCGCCCCTCTACGGCTGGAACAGCGGCGCGCTCCTCGCACCGGCGTCCAACATGAAGCTCGTGACGAGCTCGGCCGCGCTCGTCACCTGGCCGGCCGACCACCGCTTCCCCACCTCGCTCTTCTTCACCCTGCCCCTGAAGCCGGGCCAGCGCACGATCTATGGCGACGTCTACCTCAAAGGCTATGGGGACCCGGCCTTTTCCACCCTGACGTACCAGCGCGAGGCGTACGGCATCAAGACCGGTGCGATCCAGGAGTTCGTCGCCTACCTCAAGAGCCTCGGCGTCAGGAAGATCCAGGGGCGCGTCTTCGGCGACGCCACCTGGTTCGACGCGCGGCGCGTGGTCTCGAGCTGGAGCCCGCACCTCCGGATCGAGTGCGGGCCCCTGTCGGCCCTGTCGCTGAACGAGAACTGGTATGCCGGCGAGCGCGTCGACGACCCGCCGCTGTACGTCGCCCGGCGTTTCAGGACGCTGCTCGAGCGCGCCGGGATCGACGTCGTCGGCGCGGCGCGGGCCGGCAAGGTCCCGGAGGGGGCGCGCCGCATGCACACCGTGTACTCGGCGCCTCTCGCCACGCTGCTGAAGGTCCTGAACAAGGACAGCGACAACTTCTTCGCCGAGATGCTGCTCAAGGGTCTCGGGCGCGATGTCTACGGCGTGGGCTCCACGGCGGCCGGCCTGCGGGTGGCGCGCGAGACCCTCGCCGCCCTCGGCGTGCCGGACGATGCCTACCGCCTCTACGACGGCTCGGGGCTCTGCTACCTCGACCGGCTGAGCGCGAAGGGGGTCGTGCGCCTGCTGCGGGCGATGCGCCTGCGGGAGGACTGGGCGACCTTCAGGGCCTCACTGGCGATCGCCGGCGTCGACGGGACGCTGGCCACGCGCCTGCGCGGGACGGCGGCGGCGGGCGACTTCCGCGGCAAGACGGGGACGCTGCGCATCTCGTGCTGTCTCTCGGGCTGCGTGCAGAGCGCCGACGGCCACCAGGTGTTCGTCGCGATGCTGATGAACGGCGACCCGGTCGACGTCTACCGCGCCCGCCGGGCCCAGGACCAGATCGCCGTCGCGCTCGCCAGAGCCGATCTCTGAGCGGGCGGAGGTCTGCCGCGCCGGTCTCAGCCGGACACGCCGGTCTTGATCGGCCGCGCCGGTCTCAGCCGGCCGGCGGCTCGTTGAGCCGGTTCGCCGCCTCCTCGAGCCCGAGCTCGACCCACAGCTCCACGGCATCGGCGGCGCGCTCGACGAGCGCCTCGACCTCGGCGCGCGGCTCGGCGAACGGGCTCAGGACGTAGTCGGCGACGACGTCGGGGTCGGTGCTCGGCGGGCGGTCGACGCCGACGCGCAGCCGGTGGTACTCGGGGCCGATCAGCCCGCTGATGCTCTTGAGGCCGTTGTGCCCGCCGCTGCCGCCGCCGGCGGCGAGCCGCAGGCGGCCGAACGGCAGGTCGATGTGGTCGTGGACGACGAGCAGACGGTCGGCGGCGACCTTCGTCGCGCGCAGCGCCGCCGCCACGCTGCGGCCCGACAGGTTCATGAACGTCGTCGGCTCGAGCAGAAGCACGGCGACGCCGGCGATGCGGCCCTCGGCGGCACGGCCGTCGTACGCGCGCTTCGCGCGTGGGTAGCCGTGCCGCCGCGCCAGCCGCTCGACCACGGCGTAGCCGACGTTGTGCGGAGTGCCCTCGTAGGGCCGGCCGGGGTTGCCGAGGCCGACGACGAGCGCCTCCACCGCCACCGGCTGTGAGCGAAGGCCCACCGCCCGTCAGGCCGCCGCCTACTCCTCGGACTCTTCCTTCGAGCCCTTGCCGATGACCTCGGGCTCGGCGGCCGCTTCGGCCTCGAGCACCGCCGCGGCCTCCTCTTCCTCCCCCTCGACCGGCTCGGCGACCTTGCGCGGCATGAGCACGCTGCAGAGCACCTGCTCCGGGTCGTCGAGGAGCTCGAAGCCCTCGGGTATCGCCAAGTCCCTGAGGTAGAGCGCGTCGCCGATCTCGAGCGCCGTGATGTCGACCATCAGGTGCTCGGGGATGTCGGTGACCTTGCCCTTGACCGTGACCTCGCGCGTCGCCTCGTCGAGCATGCCGCCCGCCTTCTCGCCCGCGGACGGACCCTCGTAGCGCACCGCCACCTTGGCCTCGATGACCTCGTCGAGACGGATCTCCTGGAGGTCGACGTGGGTGACGATGTGGCGCACCGGGTCGAGCTCGAGGTCCTTGATGATGGCGCGGTGCGTGCGCTTCTGGCCCTCGAGAGCCACCTCGAGGACGGCGTGGCGCCCGGCCTCGGTCGACATCGCCGCGCGCAAGTGAGCCGGCTCGACGGCGAACATGACGGCCGCCTTGCCGTGACCGTAGAGCACGCCGGGGATCAGCCCCTGCTTGCGGAGGCGGTTGGCGGCCCGCGAGCCGGTCTCTTGACGCGGGTGCGCGGGCAGTTTGACGTTGTCCATAGAGTCTCCTGCTAGAAGAGCTGGTTCTCGCCGGCGAACAGCTCGCTCACCGACTCGTCCTCGAATACGTTCTTGATCGTGTTGGCGAGGGTGTCGGCCACGCTCAGCACGGTGATCTTCTTGTCGTCGGGCTCGAGCTGGACCTCGAGCGTGTCGGTCACCACGACCTCCTTGACCCGCGACTCGCGGATGCGCTCGCGCGCGGGGCCGCTGAAGATGGCGTGGGTGGCGGTCACGTAGACCTCGTAGGCCCCCTTCGCGTACAGCGTCTCGACGGCGCTGATGATGGAGCCGGCCGTGTCGATCATGTCGTCGACGACCACGGCGATCTTGCCGTCGACGTCGCCGATGAAATGCAGGGTCTCTGCCTTGTTGTGCTCGGGCCGCGCTTTGGTGAGCACCGCGAGGCCGGCCTCGGGAAGGTGGTGGTTGAAGCGTTTGACCAGCTTGACGCCGCCGGCGTCGGCTGAGACGCCGACGATCGGGCGCCCGCCGAAGTGCTTGTACTTGAAGTAGTCGGCGAGCATCGGCACCGCCGTCATGTGGTCGACGGGGATCTGGAAGAAGCCTTGGATCTGGCCCTGATGGAGGTCCATCGAGAGGACGCGGTCGGCCCCGGCGGCCTCGAGCAGCGTCGCCATGAGCCGCGCGGTGATCGGCTCGCGGGCGGCGCTCTTCTTGTCCTGACGGGCGTACGGGTAGTAGGGGGTGACCGCCGTGACCCGGCGCGCCGACGCGAGCTTGGCCGCCTGGATCATGATGAGCAGCTCCATGACCTCGTCGTTGAGGCGGCCGACGCCCGACGGGGACTGGACGATGAACACGTCGGCGCCGCGGATGCTCTCGTCGAAGCGCGCGTAGAGCTCGCCGTTGGCGAAGGTCTTGAGCAGGACGCCGCCGAGCTCGATACCGAGCTTCTCGGCGATGCGCCGGCCGAGAGCGGGGTTGCTGCGCCCGGCGAACACCATGAGGCGCTTCTGCGTCGTGTAGATGCAGGAGGTGCTGTTCGCCACGCCTACCCTTCTTTCGCTCGCCGCCGACCGAACGCAGATTCTACCAGAGGGACGCCGTCAGGGCCGCGCCGGCGGGGCGCCGGCGGGGCTGCCGCCGGCGGACGGCGAACCCTCGTCGCCCCGGATCGGCGCGTCCTGGTCGCCCGGGATCGGCGCGTTCGCGCCGGGTGAGTCGCCCCGCGGCGGCGCGTCGGCGGGCGCGTCGGCGGGCGGCGGCGCGTCGTCGGTGAGCGTTGCGTCGGCGGACGCGCCGCCGACGGCGTCACGCTCGACCGCCGCCTGCTCGGCCGCCGCCTGCTCGGCCGCCACCTGCTCGGCGAGACGGCGGGCGGCGCGACGCCCCGTGTACCCGGGGATCGTCTGCTGCCGGGCGCGGGCGACGGCGAGCGAGCCCGGCGGCACGTCCTGCGTGATCACCGAGCCGGCCGCCGTGTAGGCGCCGTCGCCGACGGTGACCGGGGCCACGAACGTCGTGTCGCTGCCCGTGTGCACGTCGTCGCCGATGTGCGTCGGGTGCTTGTGCTCGCCGTCGTAGTTGGCGGTGATGTTGCCGGCAGCGATGTTGCTGCCGCGGCCGATGGTCGCGTCGCCGACGTAGCTCAGGTGCGGCACCTTGCTGCCCTCGCCGACGCGGCTGTTCTTGATCTCGACGAAGGTGCCGGCCCGGGCCCCCTCCGCGAGGACGGTGTTGGGGCGGATGTACGCGTAGGGCCCCACGGAGCAGCGCGAGCCCACGACGCAGTCGTGCAACTGCGAGGCGACGACGCGGGCGCGGTCGCCGACGAAGGCGTCGCGCAGGTAGGCGCCCGGCCCGATCTCGGATGCGGCGCCGACGGTCGTGCGCCCGAGCAGGTGCGTGTTCGCCCGCAGGACGGTGTCGCGCCCGACCTCGACGCCCCAGTCGACGTACGTCGTCGCCGGGTCTTCGACCGTCACCCCGGCGAGCATGAGACGCTCGAGCAGGCGGCGACGCATGAGGGCGTTGACCTCGGCGAGCTCGACTCGCGAGTTGATGGCGAGCATCACCTCCGGCTCCTCGGCGACGTACGCATCGACCCGGGCCCCGTCGTCGAGGGCGAGGTGCACGGCGTCGGTGAGGTAGAGCTCGCCCTGCGCGTTGGCCGGCTGCAGGCGCGGCAGCACCGCCCGCAGCAGGGCGGCGTCGAAGACGTAGAAGCCGGTGTTCACCTCGTTGAGGCGGGCTTCGTCGGCGTCGGCGTCGCGCGCCTCGACGATGCGCGCCACGGCACCCGAGGCGTCGCGCACGACGCGCCCGTAGTGCGCCGGCTCGCCGAGCACCGCGGTGGCGACCGTCGCCCGGGCGCCGGTCGCCCGGTGCGCTTCGACGAGGCCCTCGAGGAACTGCCCGTCGACGAGCGGCGCGTCGCCGACCAGCACGACCACGTCGCCGTCGAAGCCCTCGAGCGGCTCGAGGCCGGCGCGCACGGCGTCGCCGGTGCCGCGTCGCTCCGCCTGCAGGGCGCGCTCGCACCCTACCGGCAGGGCGTCGGCGATGGCGTCCTGCTCCGGCCCGGTCACGACCACGATGCGCGCCGGCGACACGCTCAGCGCGGCGTCGATCACATAGGCCAGCATCGGCCGTCCGCAGACCTCGTGAAGGACCTTGGGGATGTCGGACTTCATGCGCGTGCCGAGCCCCGCGGCGAGGACGACCACGGCCAGGGGGCGGCGGGGCGGCGACGGGCTCTCACTCATGGGTTGCACCTCGTCGGGTGAAGGCGATGACGGCCGCACGGGGCGGCTCGGCGGCACCCGTCGCGGACTCGCGGGAGTATACCATCGCGGGGTCGCGGGCCGGGGACGGGCCCTCTCGCACAGGGGAATGTGCGGCAACGCCGCGCGGCGACCGAGGGGAGTGGCTGGGGCGGGAGGATTCGAACCTCCGGTCACGGGACCAAAACCCGTTGCCTTGCCACTTGGCCACGCCCCAGCGAGCGCGCCGAGTGTACCACCCGGGCCTGGCGCGGCGGCGCTGGTGACTCCGTGTGCAGCGCGGCGGCGCTGGTGACTCCGTGTGC
>JAFGAW010000026.1 GCA_016933475.1 Thermoleophilia bacterium | reverse complement strand
GGCTACGACGTCATCGTGCCGTCGAGTTACATGGCGAGCATCCTGACGAAGAGCGGGCTCGTGGAGCCGCTCGACTTCGACTACCTCCCGAACATGCAATACGCGCTGCCGACGTTCGTCGACCCCGTGTACGACCCCGGCACGGGCGGACTTCGCTACACCGTCCCGTATATGTGGGGCACGACGGGCTACACGGTGCGCACCGACAAACTCGCCGACCCCATCACGCGGTGGGCCGACCTCTGGGATCCCAGGTACGAGGGTCAGATCTCGATGATGGCCGACGAGCGTGAGTGCCTCGCGGCGGCGCTCAAGCTCCTCGGCTTCTCGCTCAACAGCACCGATCCCGAAGAGATCGCCGCCGCCGGCGACAAGCTCGTCGAGCAGAAGCCGCTGGTCACGAAGTACGTGATCACGAACTCTTACCGCCAGATCGTCGAGGGCGGCGCGCCGATCACGCACTGCTGGAACGGCGAGGTGGCCCTGGCGTACGGCGCCCTCGGCGAGGGCAGCGAGGAGATCATGCGCTACGTGCTCCCCGAGGAGGGTTTCACCGTCTGGTCCGACACCCTCGTGATGCCGGTGGGCGCAAAGACGCGCTACGGTGCGCACCTGTTCATGGACTACCTTCTGCGTCCCGAGGTCGCCGCGGAGAACGCACTCTGGATCGGTTACCTGCCGACGAGCCAGTCGGCGCTTGACACCGTGGCGGCGGAGAGCCCGGTGGCTGAGCAGATCGTCCCGACCGAGGCCGACCTGGAGCGCGGCGAGGTGCTGAACGACGTGGGCGAGGCGACGACGTTGTACTCGGATGCGTGGCGCAGGGTCGTCGCCGAATGAGCGGCACTGTGGCCGCGTCGTCGCCCCGTTAGCGCTCTGAGGCGGAAGGGTAGAAGCACGCTCGGAATTCGGTAAACGATATTGTCGAGGGCTGAGGCCACGTGGGTCAGACCAGCGATGAGGTGCGCCGGGCCGTCTCCGATGCGCTCAAGGAGCACGACAGGGCCACGGCCGTGCGCATCGCGGTCGAGGCGGTCAGCTCGGGGGCGATCGACGTGGCCTCACTGTACAGCGAGGTCCTCGTGCCCCTGCTGCACGACACCGGCGAGGCATGGCGCGCGGGCGACACCACCGTCTGGGAGGAGCACCTCGCGAGCCAGGCGGTGCGCAGCATCGTCGAGCTCGTCTACCCGGCCGTCCTCAAAGCCAAGGCCGACGTGCCGGCGACGGGGAGGTCGGTCCTGCTCGCGTGCCCGCCCGAAGAGGCGCACGACCTCGGCTTACGCCTCGTCGCCGACCGCTTCGACATGGCCGGGTGGACGACGTATTTCCTCGGCGCCGACACGCCGTTCGACGAAGTCGTCGACGCGGCCGGCACCTTGCAGGTCGACGCCGTCGTGCTCAGTTCGTCGACCCACTTCCATCTGGTCGCACTGCGGCGTCACGTCGACCGCCTGAGAGCCGAGCTGCCGGGCGTCGACGTCTGGGTCGGTGGACCCGCTTTCGCCGTCGCACGCGACGGGTGGCGTGACGACGAGATCGTCGATCTCGATGCGCTCCTGGGTGACGCGCACGCCACGGCGGAGGCAGGGCCCGAGGTGGGCGCGGGCGCGCCGGAGGACGCACGCGCGCCGGGAGAGGCAAGGCACCAGGAGGACGCTGAGGCGCCGCGGGGCGCCGACACGCCGCGGGATGCCGACACACCGCGGGAAGCGCGCTGATGCTGAGTCTGCGCATCGCGGCCCGGTTCCTGCGCAAGAGCCCCGTCCAGTCCGGGCTCATCGCCGCCGGCATCGCCTTCGGCATCGGGGTCCAGGTCTTCCTCGGCTCGCTCATCATCAGCCTGCAGGAGAGCCTCGTCGACGAGACCATCGGCAGCAGTCCGCAGGTCACCGTGAGCTCGGCTGCGGAGGGCGAGCCGGTCACGTACACCGAGGTGTTGCAGCGGACGCTCGAGGGGCACCCCGGGGTCACGACCGTGGTGCCGACGCGCGCCTACTCGGCGATCTACAGGCAGGGCGACGAGAGCGCTCCCCTCCAGGTGACCGGCGGCGAGCTTCAGCGGCTCGACACGATCTACGACCTCAGCGGCCGGGTGACCGCCGGCGAGGCGTCGCTGGAGGCCGGCGAGGTCGTGGTCGGCCGCGACTTCGCCGCCGAGTTCGGGCTCGAGCCGGGCGCCCGGCTCACGCTCGTGCGTCCGGACGGGACGGCGGACGACGAGACCGTCACCGCCGTCGTCGATTTCGGCGCCGCCGCCGCGAACCGCTCGCTCGCCTTCGTCGCCGGGTCGACCGCCGCCGAGGTCCTCGGCCAGGAGCCCGACGAGTACACTGCCGTGCACCTGCAGGTCGACGACGTCTTCGGCTCGGTCGCGGTCGCCGACGAGCTCGCCGCGGAGCCCGCTCTCGAGGGACTGACGGTGAGCGAGTGGCAGGCCGAGAACGAAGACCTGCTCGGCGCCTTGCAGGCGCAGAGCTCGTCGAGCTACACGATCCAGTTCTTCGTGCTGCTCGCGGTGGCTCTCGGCATCGCCTCGACGCTCGCCATCTCGGCCGTGCAGAAGACGCGCCAGATCGGCATCCTCAAGGCGATGGGGATGAAGGACCGCGGCGCGGGGCGCATCTTCTTCTGGCAGGCGCTCGTGCTCGGGGCCGGCGGGGCGGCGTTCGGCGTCCTCCTCGGGGTCGTGCTGATCCTCGTGTTCGCCCAGGTCGGGACGACCATCGCCCTGTCCCCGCAGTGGGGCTTCACCGGCATCTCGTTCGTCGTCGGCGTGGCCGTGGCCGTGCTCTCGTCGATCATCCCGTCGCGGCGCACCTCGCGCCTCGACCCGATCGAGGTGATCCAGGGTGGGTGAGCCGCTGCTCGTCGCCGAAGACCTCGGCAAGACCTACGGGACCGAGGTCAAGACCGTCGCCCTCCAGGGCGTCTCCTTCACCCTCGAGCGCGGCGAGTTCGCCTCGATCGTCGGCCAGTCAGGCTCGGGCAAGTCGACCCTGCTCAACCTCATCGGCCTGCTCGACACGCCGACCGCCGGGAGCGTCGCGCTCGACGGGCACGACACGCGTCGGCTCTCCGGCAACGACCGCGCGCGGCTGCGCAACGAGCTCCTCGGCTTTGTCTTCCAATTCCACCACCTGCTGCCCGAGTTCTCGGTGCTCGAGAACGTGGTGATGCCGGGGCTGATCGGCGGGGGCTCGGCGGCGACACTGCGGGCGCGGGCCGTCGAGGTGCTCGGCCTGCTCGGCCTCGACGGGCTGGAGGAGAAGAACGCGAACCAGCTCTCGGGCGGGCAGAAGCAGCGCGTGGCCATCGCCCGCGCGCTGCTCAACCGGCCCGCCCTCGTGCTCGCCGACGAGCCGACCGGCAACCTCGACACCGTGAACACGGCGGCGGTCTACGACCTCTTCCGCACCATCCATCGCGAGCTCGGCACCGCCTTCCTCATCGTCACCCACGACCGCGCCGTGGCCCAGCAGACCGACCGCATCCTCGAGGTCGCCGACGGCCGCCTCGTGCAGGACGTGCGCGACGCGTACGTATCGCCGGCGACGCCGTCACCGGTCGACGGCGACGAGGCCACCGAGCCGCTGCCCGAAGCGTCGCCGTCAGGCGGGGAAGAGGCCACCGAACCGCTGCCCGAAGCGTCGCCGGACGGCGGGGAGCACGCGGCCGACGAGCCCGCGGTGAGCGGCCCCGGCGCCCACGAGGAGCCCGAGCGGGGCGGCTCCGCACACGTGTGACGCTCGCCGGACGAGGTGGTATCCTGTCTTGCCGCCTCAGGCACGGCGGCCGGGGCCACCACACCCGGCCGCGGCGGCGTGTTCCCGGCGGTGGAGGTAGCTCAGTCGGTAGAGCTCCAGGTTGTGGCCCTGGCGGTCGCGGGTTCGAATCCCGTCCTTCACCCCAGATCCTCCCTTTGATGCACGCTTAACGTCCGCGGGTGTGGCGGAACTGGTAGACGCGCTAGACTTAGGATCTGGTGGGCGTTGCCCGTGGAGGTTCAAGTCCTCTCACCCGCACCATCGCCTCCCGGGGCCGCCGCAGGCGGCCCGTTCGGGACAGGGCCGCGACAGGCGGCCCGTCTGACCAGGGGCCGCCGTCGGGCGGCCCATCCATACGGGCTCGTGCCGCGCCTGTCGGGACCCCCCGGTCACGTGGCGACCCGCCGACAATTGGAGACGCGCGAGTGAAGACAGAGGTCAGCCCGGCGGCCGAGAACGAGGTCGTCCTCAGCATCGAGGTGCCGCAGGAGGCCGTCGCGCAGATGTACGAGCGCACGCTTAAACGCCTCGCCGGCGAGGTCCAGATCCCCGGCTTCCGCAAGGGCAAGGTGCCGCGGGCCATGGTGCTCAGCCGTCTCGGCGAAGAGTACGTGCGCGGCGAGACGCTCAACGACGCCCTCCCCGAGTGGTACGACACGGCCCTCAAGGAGGCCGAGGTCGACGCCGTGTCGATGCCCGACCTCGACCTCGGCGACTTCGACGAGACGGCAGCGTTCTCGTTCAAGGCCACCGTGCAGGTGCGCCCGACCCCGGTGCTCGGCGAGTACAAGGGGCTCGAGGTGCCGAAGCGCGAGATCGAGGTCACCGACGGCCAGGTCGAGGCCCAACTCGCGATGCTGCAGGAGCGCTTCGCCAGCCTGCAGCCGGTCGAGGACCGACCGGTCGAGCACGGCGACTTCGTGCTCATGGACCTGGCCGGTTCGTCGGCGGGTGAGCCGATCGAGGGCGCTCAGGCCAACGATTACATGGCCGAGATCGGGCGCGGCAACCTCATCCCCGGCTTCGAGGAGGCGCTTCGGGGTGTGGGCCACGGCGAGCAGAAGAGCTTCGACCTGACGTTCCCCGAGGACTACCACGCCGAGGAGCTTCGCGGCACGCCGGTGACCTTCGACGTGACGGTCAAGGAGATCAAGAAGAAGGTCGTCCCCGAGCTCGACGACCAGTTCGCCACCGAGGCCAGCGAGTTCGCGACCATCGGCGAGCTTCGCGCCGACGTGCGGGCGCGGCTCGAGACGGCGGCCGCCTCGTCGGCCGAGCAGGAGTTCCGTGCCCGCGCCCTCGACGCCGCCGTCGAGCGCGCCACCGTGACCGTGCCGCCGGCGATGATCGAGCGCCAGGCGCACGACCTCTTCCACGACCTCGAGCAGGAGGTCGGTGAGCGCGGTCTGACGATGGAGTCGTACCTCGCCCTGCTGCAGAAGACGCAGAAGGAGGTCGAGGAGGAGATGCAGCCGCGCGCCGAGCACGTCATCAAGCGGCGGCTGGTGCTCGAGGCGGTCATCGAGGCCGAGGGTCTCGAGGTCTCCGACGACGAGATCCGCGAGCGCATCAAGACCGATGCGGAGTTGCTCGGGCGCGACCCCAACCAGCTGGTGCTCGACGTCTACAAGTCGGGCAGGCATGAGCAGCTGCGCGAAGAACTCCTTATCGCCAAGGCGGTCGACGTCATCGCCGAGAGCGCGGTCCCCGTGCCGCTCGAGGACGACGAGAGCGCGGCCGGGGGGGCCGCAGCCGATGTGCCGGCCGCAGAGACGGCCGCCGCGGAGGGCGAAGCGCCGGAGGCCGAAGCCGCGCAGGACGAAGCGCCGGCTGCGGCGAAAGAGACGGCCGGCGACGAGCCGGCCGTGACCACGGAGAAGGCCGGCGCGCCCGAGGGCGAATGAGCCGGCCGCACGACAGCGACAACGACCGGCGCTCCGGGCGCCGTGAAGAGAGGATGGACGTGAGCCCACTCGTCCCGTTCGTCATCGAGCAGACCAGCCGCGGAGAACGCTCCTTCGACATCTTCTCGCGGCTCCTCAACGAGCGTGTCATCTTCCTCGGTACGCCCGTCGTCGACGAGGTCGCGAACCTCATCGTCGCCCAGCTGATCCACCTCGAGTCGGACGACCCCGACAAGGACATCAGCCTCTACATCAACAGTCCCGGCGGCTCGGTCTACGCGGGCCTCGCCATCTACGACACCATGCAGTTCATCAAGCCCGACGTGTCGACCATCTGCGTCGGCAGCGCCATGAGCATGGGTGCGCTGCTGCTCGCCGGGGGGGCCAAGGGCAAGCGCTTCGCGCTGCCCAACGCCCGCGTCCTCATCCACCAGCTGATGGGCGGGTACGAGGGCCAGGCCACCGACATCGAGATCCACGCCAAGGAGGTCCTCAACCTCCGCCGGCGCCTCGACGAGATCCTCGCCGACCACACCGGGCAGCCCTTCGACAAGGTGCGTCAGGACACGGAGCGCGACTACTTCATGACCGCCGCCGAGGCGAAGGAGTACGGCATCATCGACGACGTGATCGCCCACCGCTGAGGCGGGGGGATCGCTCGCCGCGCACGATCGCGAGAGGAGACGACGTGGCAGGAACCACCGACGGCAACGACCAGCTGCTCTGCAGCTTCTGCGGCAAGTCGCAGCGCCAGGTCAAGAAGCTCATCGCTGGCCCCGGTGTGTACATCTGTGACGAGTGCATCGATCTCTGCAACGAGATCATCGACGAGGAGCTCGCCGCGCCGGCGACCCTCGATCTCGCGACCCTGCCCAAGCCGCGGGACATCTACGCCAACCTTAACGACTACGTCGTCGGCCAGGACGAGGCCAAGCGCGCGCTGTCGGTGGCCGTCTACAACCACTACAAGCGCGTGCAGGCGGTAGCGGGGGGCGAGGTCGACGTCGAGCTGCAGAAGTCGAACATCCTGCTGCTCGGGCCCACCGGCTGCGGCAAGACCCTGCTCGCCCAGACCCTCGCCCGCGTGCTCAACGTGCCCTTCGCGATCGCCGACGCGACCGCCCTGACCGAGGCCGGCTACGTCGGCGAGGACGTCGAGAACATCCTCCTCAAGCTGATCCAGGCGGCCGACTTCGACGTCAAGCGCGCCGAGACCGGCATCATCTACATCGACGAGATCGACAAGATCGCGCGCAAGGCCGACAACCCGTCGATCACGCGCGACGTCTCCGGCGAGGGCGTGCAGCAGGCGCTGCTCAAGATCCTCGAGGGCACGGTCGCGAGCGTCCCCCCGCAGGGCGGGCGTAAGCACCCCCACCAGGAGTTCCTCACCATCGACACGACCAACGTGCTCTTCGTCTGCGGCGGCGCCTTCTCGGGGCTCGAGAAGATCATCGAGCGCCGCATCGGGCGGCAGGGCGTGGGCTTCATGGCCGACATCGCCAGCAAGGCCGACAAGGACCCGGGCACGATCTTCGGCCACGTGCTCCCCGAGGACCTGCTCAATTTCGGCCTCATCCCCGAGTTCATCGGCCGTCTGCCCGTGGTCAGCGCCGTGCACAACCTCGACGAGGGCGACCTCGTGCGCATCCTCACCGAGCCCAAGAACGCGCTCGTCAAGCAGTACCAGAAGTTCTTCTCGCTCGACGGTGTCGAGCTCGTCTTCGCCGACGAGGCGATGAACGCGATCGCTGTCAAGGCGCTCGACCGGGGCACCGGGGCGCGCGGCTTGCGCACCATCATCGAGGAGTCGCTGATGGGCGTGATGTTCGATCTGCCCTCGCGCACCGACGTGCGCAAGTGCGTCATCACCCGGGAGACCATCGAGAAGGGCATCGACCCGACGCTGGTCACCGAGGCCGACAAGTCGCAGCTCGAGCTGGACGAAGAGTCGGCCTGAGGCCGGGCCGGCCGGCGGCCGGCGTGGTCGTCTCACCGGCGCGCCCCGGTCCGGGTACACTGCGTACTGAAGCCGGCATCGCCGGCCAGAGGAGGCTCGATGACCGACCACCACGACCATCAGATCCCCGGCTCCGCCGGCGAACCGGGCGTCGACGCCGGCAGCGGCGAGCTCGAGCGCCATTGCTCCCAGTGCGGTGCGCTGATCGAGGGCTCGCACGAGTACTGCCAGGTGTGCGCCCTCGAGGCCAGCGGCGGGGAGCTCCCGCCAGAGACCGACTCCTGACGCAGGCGTGACGACGCGCCGCCGCGGCCGAGAAGGCCGCGGCGGCGCTGTCGACGGCCGCCCGCAGCCGCCATCGTTCTGCGGCCGCGGGCGCGCGCGTCGCCACCCGTTCGACGTCGCCGCGCCGCTGAGCCGGCGCAGGGGCATCGCGGCCGGAACTCCGCGGCGCGCGCCGGCACTGCCACCGCATCGCGCCGGCTGCGAGCCGGCCGGCACTTCCCGGTATACTGTCGCGAGGCCGCGGCGGGCGTGAGCGCGCACGTGGCCACCCGTCGCCCGGCCGGCCCCGCGCCGGCCGGGGAGCGGGCCGACACACGACCAGCCGCCGATGCCGAGGTCCGATGAACGACGCACTGACCTATCTGAAGGAGACGACCCGTTTCGAGCCGGCGGCCGTCGAGGCGCGCTGGACGCGCGAGTGGCTCGAGAGCCGGCTCTTCCACGCCGAGCCCGACCCGGCGCGACCCGCGTACTCGATCGTGATCCCGCCGCCCAACGTGACCGGCAACCTGCACATGGGGCACGCCCTCAACGGCACGATCCAGGACGTGCTCATCCGCTACCACCGCATGCTCGGCGAGAACGCCTGCTGGTTGCCGGGCACCGACCACGCCGGCATCGCCACGCAGAACGTGGTCGAGAAGCAGCTCCGCGCCCAGGGCCTGACCAAGGAGGACGTCGGTCGCGAGGGCTTCGCCGAGCGGGTCTGGGCGTGGCGCCGCGAATACGGCGGCAACATCATCAACCAGCTCAAGCGCCTCGGCTGCGCCTGCGACTACGAGCGGGAGCGCTTCACCTTCGACGACGGCTACGTACGCGCCGTCCTCAAGGTCTTCGTCGCCCTCTACAAGAAGGGCTACATCTACAAGGACTCCTACCTCGTCAACTGGTGCCCGCGCTGCGGCACGGCGATCAGCGACCTCGAGGTCGCGCACGTCGACGACCAGGGCCATCTCTACCACGTGCGCTACGAGCTCGAGGGCGGCGGCAGCGTGACCATCGCGACCACGCGCCCCGAGACCATGCTCGGCGACACTGCCGTGGCCGTGAACCCAGACGACGGCCGCTACGTCGACATCGTCGGCCGCACGGCCGTCCTGCCGCTGCTCGGCCGCAAGCTGCCGGTCATCGCCGACGCACGGGTCGAGAAGGATTTCGGCAGCGGTGCCCTCAAGATCACGCCGGCGCACGACATCACCGACTTCGAGATCGGGCGCGACCACAAGCTCGAGGCGGTGCAGGCCATCGGTACCCGGGGCGTCATCACCGAGGCCGGCGGCCCGTACGCCGGCCTCGCGATCATGGAGGCGCGCCGGCGCGTGATCGCCGACCTCGAGAAGCTCGGCGCCCTCGAGAAGGTCGACGACTTCCCGCACAGCGTGGCGAGCTGCGACCGCTGCGGCACGTTCATCGAGCCACTCATCAGCGAGCAGTGGTTCATGGACATGGACGAGCTGCGCAAGCCGGCCACCGAGGTCGTGCGTGACGGCCGGGTCAGATTCACGCCCGAGCGCTGGAGGCGTGTCTACATCGACTGGATGGACAACCTGCGCCCCTGGTGCATCAGCCGCCAGCTCTGGTGGGGGCACCAGCTGCCGGTCTGGTACTGTGAGGCCGAGGGCTGCGGCCAGGTGATCGTCGAGGAGGAGGCGCCGCAGGCGTGCCCCGCCTGCGGCGGGCGGGCCCTGCGGCGCGACACCGACGTGCTCGACACCTGGTTCAGCTCGGCCCTCTGGCCGTTCGCCACCTGGGGGTGGCCCGACGAGACCCCCGACCTCGCCTACTTCTATCCCACCGACGTGCTCAGTACGGCGCGCGAGATCATCTTCCTCTGGGTCGCGCGCATGGTCATGATGGGCCTCGAGTTCGTCGGCGAGATCCCCTTCAGCGACGTGTACATCCACTCGGTGATCCAGGCGCCCGACGGTCGCCGCATGAGCAAGTCGCTGGGCACCGGCATCGACCCGCTGGAGATGATCGACAAGTACGGCGCCGACGCTACGCGCTTCGCCCTGCTGCTCATGTCGAGCACCCAGGACGTGCGTTTCTCCGAGGAGCGCATCGCCATGGGCCGCGGGTTCGCGAACAAGCTCTGGAACGCCTCGCGGCTCGTGCTGCTGGCGAGCGAGAGCTGCGAGGCGGCACGCAGCGACGCCCACCAGGTCGACCGCTGGATCGCGAGCCGCTTCCAGCGTTGCGTCGCCGCCGTCGAGGGCGCCGTCGGCTCCTACGACTTCGCCCACGCCGTCGACACTCTCTACCACTTCGTCTGGGACGAGTTCTGCGACTGGTACCTCGAGATGGTCAAGCCGCGGCTGTACGGCGACGACGAGGGCGAGCGAGCTGTCGCCGCCGGCCATGCCCGCTGGGTGCTCGACGGCATCGTGCGCCTTCTGCACCCGTTCCTGCCCTACGTGACTGAAGAGATCGGCGCGCAGTACGGCGCCGCACCGCTGCTCGCGGCCGAGCACCCGCGTCGCGACGATGCCTTGCTGGCGCCGGACGACGAGGCCGCCGTGGCGCAGGTGCAGGCGGCCGTCAACGCGGTGCGCGCGTTCCGCGCCGAGAGCGGCGTCGCCCCGGGGCAGGTCCTCGAGGCGCGCCTCGTCGCCGACGAGGCCGGCGCCGACGAAGCGTACCGCCCGTACGCGCCGGCGTTCAGGGCTTTGGCCAGGGTCGACCTCGCGACGGACGCCGTCGGCGGCCCGCGCGCGCTCGGGGGCGGTGGGGATGCGAGCGTGACCGGTGACGGCGAGAACGTGCTCCTCGTGCCCGGCGGTCGCCTCGTCGTGGCCGCCGTCGTCGACCGCGCCGAAGAGGCCGCGCGGCTTGCGACCCAGCTCGCGAAGCTCGAGGCCGAGGTGGCGCGCGGCACGGCGAAGCTCGGCAACGCCGCCTTCGTCGAGAAGGCGCCGCCGGCGGTCGTCGAGAAGGAGCGCGCCAAGCTCGCCGCCTACCGGCGCGAGGCCGAAGAGGTGGCCGCGCGCCTCGCCGCCGTGCGCGGCGAGTGAGGGGCGCAGCGAGGCGGCCGCCTCCGGCATCTCTCCCTGGGGAGTAGTGCGTGACGACTGACTGGGAGCGCTACCTCGAGTCCCTGGCCGCCTTCGGTATGCGGCCCGGCCTCGAACGCGTCAGCGCCTTGCTCGACGGCCTCGGCCGTCCGCAGGACGCCTACCGCGTCGTGCACGTCGTCGGGACCAACGGCAAGTCGTCCACCACCCGGTACGCGGCGGCGCTGCTCGGCGCGCACGGCCTGCGCGCCGGCGCCTACCTGTCGCCGCACCTCACGGGGTACTGCGAGCGCGTCGTCGTCGACGGCCGGCCGATCAGCGAAGAGCGTTTCGGCGGCGCGGTCGAGATGGTTCGCGCCGCCGTCGCGCGACTGCCCGCCGAGCTCGGCGACACCACGCAGTTCGAGGTGCTGACCGTGGCTGCCCTCGTCGCCCTGGCCGAGGAGTCAGTCGAGGCCGTCGCCCTCGAGGCGGGCCTCGGCGGGCGGCTCGACGCGACCAACGTCGTCACCGCCCCCGTGGTCGTGCTCACCAACATCGGCCTCGAGCACACTGACGTCCTGGGCGACACGCGTGAGACCATCTTCGCCGAGAAGGCGGCCGTCATCAAAGGCGGCGACGTCGTGTTCGGCCGCCTCGACGGCCTCGAGGCGGCTGCCGTAGAGGTCTGCCGCCGCGCCGGGGCACGGCCGTGGTTCCTGGGCCGCGAGTTCTCAGTCAGCGGCGAGCCCGTCGACTTCAGCATCACGACCCCAACACTCTCGTGCGACCATCTCCGCCTGCCCACGGCCGCCCTCTACCAGCGCGACAACGCCGCCCTCGCGGTGATGGCCGTCGAGTGTCTGATCGGCCGGCTCGACGCGGGCGCCGTGCGTGCCGGTCTCGAGGCGGCGATCGTGCCCGGTCGCTTGCAGGTCGTACCCGGTCGGCCCCTGCTGGTGGCCGACGGTGCGCACAACCCGGACGGTATCGCCGTGCTGGCGGCGAGCCTCGCGGCGCTTGCGCTGCCGGCGCCGCGCGTCGGGCTCGCCGCGATCATGCGCGACAAGGACGTCGGCACGATGCTCGACGGCCTGGTCCCGCTCTGCGACACACTCGTCTGTACACAGGCGAGTCAGGCGCGGAGCCTGCCCGCGCCACAGCTGGCGGCCGCCGCCCGCGACGCGGTGGCGCGCCGCGGGGCGACGTGCCTCGTCCTCGCCGTGGCGGACCCTCAGCAAGCGCTCGCCGAGGCCAGGCGCCTGGCGACGCCGGCGGGCAGCGTCCTCGTGACGGGCTCGCTCTATCTGCTCGAGGACCTGCGTGACGCGGCCGGGCTCGTCTGAGCGGCTCGTTGTAGGGTCTCTCGCCTTCGGTATACTTGCGCGGACCCAGGGAGGGAGGATGGCGCGTCAGAGAGCGAGACCGGTCGTGCGCTTCGTCGTCGCGCTTCTCGTCGTCCTCATCCTGGCCCTCGTCGCCTTCTTCGTCGGCTACCTTATCGGCGATGACCTCGCCGGGGTGACGCTGCCGGCGCTCGGGGCGGGCAGGTAAGGCGCAGGCTCGACGGGCGGCGCGCGTCGCGGTCGGGCATCGCCGACGGAGGTGGTCTCATGGAACCTGAAGTCATCCTCGTCACCGGTGCGACGGGCTACGTCGGCGGCCGCCTCGTCCCACGGCTGCTGGCGTCCGGGCGGCGCGTGCGCTGCCTGGTGCGCGACCCGGAGCGCCTGAAGGGGCGCGGCTGGGCCGGAGCGGTCGAGGTCGTGGCGGGCGACGTGCTCGAGCCCACGACCCTGCCGCAGGCCTTCGAGGGCGTCGACGTCGCCTACTACCTGGTCCACTCGATGGCCGCGGGGCACGGCTTCCACGAGCGCGACGTGATCGCCGCCCGCGCCTTCGCCGCGGCGGCGGCACGCGCCGGCGTGCGCCGCATCGTCTACCTCGGGGGTCTCGGCGACCCCGACGCCGACCTCTCCCAGCACCTGCGCTCGCGTCAGGACACCGGCGACGCCCTGCGTGAGAGCGGCGTGCCGGTCACTGAGTTCCGTGCCGCGGTCGTGGTCGGGGCGGGCAGCATCTCCTTCGAGATGATCCGCTATCTCACCGAGCGCCTCCCGGTCATGGTCTGTCCGCAGTGGGTCTTCACGCGCGTCCAGCCGATCGCCGTCGCCGACCTGCTCGACTACCTCGTCGCGGCGCTCGACGTACCGGCGAGCGCGGGGCGGGTCGTCCAGGTCGGCGGCGCCGACGTGCTCACCTACGGCGAGATGATGCAGGGCTACGCCCGCGTCCGCCGACTGCGCCGGCGGCTCCTGCCCGTCCCGGTGCTCACGCCGAGACTCTCGTCCTACTGGGTCCATCTCGTCACGCCCATCCCCGGGGCCGTCGCCCGCCCCTTGATCGAGGGCCTCCGCAACGAGACGATCGTGCGCGACGGCAGCGCCGGCGAGCTCTTCCCTGAGATCAGGCCGGTGGCTTACGAGGAGGCCGTGCGGCGGGCCGTCGCCCACCTCGAGGCGCGTGACGTGGAGACCGCCTGGTCGGACGCGCTCGTGACCTCGCAGGGCGACCGCGCTCCGGTCACGCTGGGTGTGCGCGAAGGCCTGCAGCTCGAGCGCCGGCAGACGCACGTCCTGGCGCCGCCGGAGGACGTGTTCGCGGTGATCGCCACGATCGGCGGCGAGCGGGG
>JAFGAW010000193.1 GCA_016933475.1 Thermoleophilia bacterium | reverse complement strand
CGGCGCGCTCTCGAGACCTGACCGGGAGCGCGGCCGACGTGGGCGACGCCTCCTCCACACCGCCCGACTCCCCGATCACGGGCCCGCACCTCACGCTCGGCACCGCGGGCCACATCGACCACGGCAAGACGGCCCTCGTCACCCGTCTCACCGGCACCAACACCGACCGCCTGCGCGAGGAGCGCGAGCGGGGCATCTCGATCGAGCTCGGGTACGCCGAGTTGCAGCTGCCCAGCGGGCGGCGTCTCAGCGTGGTCGACGTCCCCGGGCATGAACGCTTCGTGCGGACCATGGTCGCGGGGGCGACCGGCGTCGACCTGGTCCTGCTGGTGGTCGCGGCCGACGATGGCGTCATGCCGCAGACCGTCGAGCACCTGCGCATCGTCGAGCTGCTCGGGGTGGACCGGGGCGTCGTCGCCGTGACCAAGGCGGACCTGGTGGACGAAGAGTTGCTGGAGGTGGCGGTCGAGGAGGTGCGCGAGTTCCTCGGCACGACCGCCCTCGCGGGGGCGCCCGTCGTCCCCATCAGCGCCCGCGACGGACGTGGTCTCGATCGACTCGTGACGGCGCTCGATCGCGAGGCCGAAGGGCTCGAGGCGCGCCGCGCCGCGGGTCCGGCACGTCTGCCCGTCGACCGCGTCTTCGCCCTGCCGGGCGCCGGCACCGTCGTCACCGGCACGCTGTGGCGGGGTCGCCTGGGGGCGGGCGATCGGGTGGCCGTCGCGCCGGGCGGCGCGCGCGCCGTCGTGCGCAGCGTCGAGGTGCACGACCACGAAGCGGCCGTCGCTGAGGCCGGCAGCCGCGTGGGCGTCAGCCTGCGCGGCGTCGGGCGCGACGACGTGGCCCGCGGTGCCTGGCTCGTCGCCCCCGAGCTCGCGGGGCGCGCGACGCGCATGCTCGCGGCCTGGGTGCGGCTCCTGCCCGGTGAGCGGGCGCTCCGTGGTGGTGACGAACTGCGTCTCCATCACGGCACGGCCCAGTTCGTCGCCCGGGTCAGCCCGGTCGCGGCACGCGAGCTCGCCGCCGGCGGCGAGGGCCCGGCGGTCCTGCGGCTCGACGGCGCGGCGGTCGTCGAGCCGCAGGACCGCTTCATCCTGCGCTCGCTCTCGCCGGTGACGACGGTCGGCGGCGGCGTGGTGCTCGTGCCGGGGTATCAGCGGTGGCGTGAGCGCGGCGCGCAGGCGGGTTTCCTCGAGGCCCTGCACCGCGGTGACCGGGCTGCGGCCGCGCTTCTGCTGGCGCACGAGAGGGCCGCGGCCGGCCTCGACGTCGCCGACCTGGTGGCCGTGGGTGTGGACGAGGGCGAGGCGCGGGGCGTGCTCGAAGCGCTGGCGCGCGACGGCGACCTCGAGACCCTGGCCCTGTCGGCGACGCCCGGACGGCCGACGCCCGCAGGCTCCCGCGGCGCGCCGTCGCCGGCGTTGGGCGGGCGACGGTGGTTCCTCCCTTCGGTCGTCAAGCAGCTCCGGCACGACCTGGCGAAGGCGGCGGCGGCGAGGGCGAAGGAGCGCCCCGAGCGCCCCTTCAGCGCTCTGGCCGAGCTCGCCGCCGCCGCCCGAGGCGCGCCACCCGACGTGGTCGCGGCGGCGCTGGCGGCGCTGGTCGCCGATGGTGTGCTGGTCACCGCCGACGGAGGGTATGGCCCCGCCGGCGCCACAGGCGTCCTGGACGCTGAGCAGGAGGATCTCGCCCGGCGGCTCGCCGAGGGGGTCGGCGCCGAGCCCTTCGCTCCGCCGACCCTGGCGCTGCTCGCCGAGCGCGAGCGGCTTCCCGAGCGCGACCTGCGACGGGTCCTCGACGTGCTGAGGCGTCGCGGTGCGCTGGTGCGCGTGGACAAGGACCTCTGGTTCGCCTGTGAAGCCGTCGACGACGCGCGCGCGCGTCTCGTCGAGCGGCTCGAGACGGAAGGGCGGGTGACGCTGGCCGAGTTCCGCGACCTCCTGGGCTGCGGCCGGCGGAACGCCCAGGCGCTTCTCGAGCACTTCGACCGCGAGGGTCTCACGCGGCGTGTCGGCGACGCTCGTGTGGCGCGTCGCCGCGGGGGTCAGTGACGCGGCCGGCGGCGGGCGACCGCGCCGGTCTTGCCGGCGCCTGACGCCGGCCCGTGGTCCGGCTTCGCTCCGGCGCCCTTCGATCCGCCGGGTCGTGCCCCATCGCCCGTCGAGTCACCGGGCTTGGCCGCTCCGGCTGCCACGACCCGGTTGCGCCCCTGCCGTTTGGCCTCGTACATCGCGCCGTCGGCGGTCTGGAGGAGCGCTTCGTGCGACTCGGCGTCGTCGGGGTAGGTGGCGATGCCGATGCTGAGCGTCAGGGCCTCTCCGTCGGCGCGGATTTCGGCCTGCTCGAGGCGCTCGCGGATGCGCTCACCCACCGCACGCGCCTGCTCCCCGCCGGTACCGACGAGCAGGACGCAGAACTCCTCACCGCCGTAGCGCGCCGCCACATCGATGTTGCGGACCGCCTGCTCGATCAGGTGGGCGACCTCGCGCAGGGCGGCGTCCCCGGCGCTGTGCCCGAGGAGGTCGTTGTACGTTTTGAAGTGGTCGAGGTCGCAGAAGAGCAGGGAGAGCGGTCGTCCGGTCTCGTGCGCCTGGGCGAGTTCCTCGTCGAGGCACTCGTGGAGGTGGCGGTGATTGTACAGCCCGGTGAGCGCGTCGGTGATCGCGTCGGTCTCGGCGCGGCTGAGGCGCTCGGCGGTGTCCTGGAGGATGGTGGCGAACGTCTGGCGGGTATCGCTGCTGAGGCTCTCGCCCTCGGGCCCGTCGAGCGCCGGAAGGTCGGCGGCGACGGCGGCGACCACGGCCCCGTCCGCGGAGCGGATCGGGGCCAGGCTCGTGACCCACACTCCGAAGGCGTCGGCCATCACGGTGTTCGTCTTCAGTTCCTTGCCCTGGAGCACCATGGGGAGTTCGGCGTCGGGGAAGATCTCGAAGCCGAAGTGCGAGAAGTACGCGGGATCCTCCTCCGGGTCGACGCCGATGGCATAGCGCCCGTTGACGGCGACCTGGGTCGTGAGGTAGCGCGTCGGCGGGTGCGCGTCGCGCACCCGCCGGAGGACCTCGGCGACGGCCAGGTACCCCGGTGAGCCCTCGTCCTCCTGCGACTTCAGCGGCAGGTGCCACTCGGGGTCGATCAACGCCACCGCCTCGGCCGCGATCCGTTCGCCCTCGAGGTGCCGCCGGTCGAGCTTCTCGAGCACGCGCAGGAACGCGTCGGTCATCTCGGGGTCGAACTGGGTGCCGCGGCAATGCTTCAGCTCTGAGAGGCACTCCGCGTAGGTGAGCGCCGCCTTGTACGGCCGCCGGCAGGACATCGCGTCGTAGGCGTCGGCGACGGCCATGAGCCGCGCCAGCTCGGGGATGTCCTCGCCCTCGAGCCCATCGGGGTACCCGTGTCCGTCGTAGCGCTCGTGGTGGTGACGGACCCCGAGGGCCAGGTCGTCGGCGAAGAGCGGCCCGATGATGTCGGCGCTCACCGCCGGGTGCTGGCGCATCTGCCGCCACTCCTCCTCGTTCAGGCGTCCGGCCTTCAGCAGCACGCGGTCCGAGATGCTGATCTTGCCGATGTCGTGCAGGTAGGCGGCTTCCTCGATGCGGGGCAGCATCTCCTGGGGCCATCCCAGCTCCCCGGCGAGCATCACCGTATACGCAGCGACGCGAGCGGCGTGACCGAAGGTGTAGTAGTCCTTGGCGTTGAGCGCCGAGCTCAGCGCCCGCAGGTTGCCGAGGTGCATGCGCTTGACCTCGTCGTACAGCCGGGCGTTCTTCAGCGCCAGCGAGAGCTGGGTCCCGACGCGCTCGAGGAGTCCCATGTCGGTCGCGTCGAAGCTCCCGGCCCGGCGCGCGGCGAGGTGCAGCGTGCCGAGCACCTCCCCGTCGGCCACCAGCGGCAGGACGACGAGGTCGGCAGACCCGGCGAGCAGCGGATGCTCCGCCTCAGACGGGTCGCCGCGCGTCAGCGAGAGGATCGAGGGCCGGCCGTCGCGGAGCCGCTCGAGGGCGTGGGCCTCGAGGGCCGGGAAGTCGTCGGCGTCGAGCGGGCAGTCCTCGAGGGAGCTCATCACCCGCGTCACGCGGCCACCCTCGAGGAGCGTCAGGGCATACCCGTCGTAGGGCACGACGCTGGCCAGCGCGTCGGTCGTGCCGGCGACGATCTCCTCGACGTCCAGGGAGGACGTCGTGCGGCGGGCGATCTCGTTGAGCAGGCCCGTCTCCCAGCTCGCGGCCTGCTCGCTCTCGTAGAGCTGGGCGTTGCGGATCGCGACGGCGGCGACGTGGCAGATCGAGCCGGCGGCGTCGAGCTCCTCCGCCGTGAAGGTGCGGTCGGAGCGCGTCTCGGCGAGCTCGACGGTGCCCACCGCCTGGTCGCCGGCGACGAGCGGCAGGGTCACCCAGCTGCGGTAGCCGTGGCTCTTGACCCAGCGCCGGCCTTCGGGCGTCAGCCGGCCGTCGTCGCAGGAGGTGACGACGGCCGGCTGACGCCGCTCCAGGACGTCACGGCAGACGGTCATCAGCGACAGCGGGACGACGCCGCCGGTCCACTCCTCGACGCGCTCGCCGTCGGCGAGACTCATGACGCAGCGGAGGCCGTCGCCCTCGACGACGTCGATCTCGCAGTTGGGCACCGCGACCGTCTCGCAGAGCCGGTGCGCGGTGGCCTGGAGGATCTGCTCGAGCTCGAGCGTCGAGGCGAGCTCGAGCGCCGACTCGGCCATCAGGGTCATGCGTCGTGCGTTGGTGTCGAGCTGGCGGTAGAGCTGGGCGTTGGCCAGTGCCTGCCCGGCGAGCTGGGCGAGCCCCATGACGAGATCCTTCTCGGGGAACTCGTGCGGCTCGTGACTGTCGAGCTCGAGGAAGCCGACCGGCTCGCCGTGGGCGAGCAGGGGCACGTCGAGCGTGCCGCGGTAGCCCCAGCGCCGCGCCTCGGCGCGCTCGTCCTCGGTGGCCTCGGGGTCGTCCAGGATGTCGCGGGTGATCACGGGCCGGCGCTCGGCCAGGGCTCTGCTGAAGGTCCGGTAGTCGGCGAGCTTCCAGCGCTGCCCGACGGGGTCCTCCTCCCAGTGCCCGCCGACGGAGACCAGGATCTCGATCTCGTCACCGTCGATCCTGTACACGTCGCACAGGTCGGCGGCGGTCACCTCGATGAGGCGCTCGGCGACCGCCGTGAGGACGGCGTCGTGGTCGAGGCTGGCGCTGAAGTCGAGCGATGAGTTGACGAGGAGGCGCAGCTCGCGGTTGCTTTGCTCGAGGCGCTCCAGCAGGGCCGCCTCCTCGAACGCTGACGAGAGCAGGCGGCCCACGCTGCGGATGAAGTCGAGCCGCTCGCTGAAGTCGCGCACCCGGGTGTCGAAGACGTCGATGAGGCCGATCGGCCGTCCCTCGATCACCAGCGGCATCGAGACCATGCTGCGGTAGCCCCAGCGCCGGTAGGCGCCCATCTCCTTCTCGGGCAGGTCGGCCTGATCGAGGTCGCCGATCACGATCGGCTCGTTCGCCGCCACTGCGGCGACGGTCGCCGGGTAGTCGGCGAGCGGGAGGGTGCGGCCGATCTCGGTCCCGTCCCAGCCCCGGCTGTCGATGCTGGCCAGGCAGGTCATGTGGTCGCCCTCGACGCGGTAAATGTCGCAGTCCTCGGCACTGAGGGCCTCGCGCAGGCGCGTCGCGACCGTACGCGAGAGGCTCGGCAGTTCGTCGGCCTCACCGAGGGCGTCGCCGAGCTCGACGAGCTCGCGCAGCGCTGCGTTGCGCGCCCGCAACTCCGCGAGCAGTCCGGCGTTGGTGAGCGCTCCGGCGATGGTGCGCGCCGCGCTCACGAGGTAGTCGCGCAGGACCTCGTGGTCGCGCTCGCTGGTGTCGAAGAGGTCGATGAAGCCGATGGTCTCGGCACCACCGACCAGCGGCAGGGTGATGAGGCTGCGGTAGCCGTACTCAACGAAGTCGGCGCGCTCCTCGTCGGCGATCCGCGGATCGTCGAGGGTCGCGGCGATGAGCGGCTCCTGCGTGGCTACGACGGCGGCACTGCTCGGGAACGACTCGAGGTCGAAGCGCTTGCCCTCGACGGCGGCGTCGCGGCCGCGAGAGTCGAGACTCACGATGCAGCGCATGACGCCTTCATCGAGCAGCCAGACGTCGCAGTCCTCGACGCCGGTGACGCGGCGCAGATGCTCTGCCGCCGTGGCCGCGATGGCGGCGGTACCGTCGACCGAGGAGAGGGCGCCGGCGAGCTCGACGAGCTCGTGCTGCAGCGCCTCGCGCTGGCGCACCTCGTGCACCAGCAGCGCGTTGTCGAAGAGCCCGGCGACGAGTTGTGCGACGCTCGTGAGGAACTCGAGGTCCTTGTGCCAGTCGCGCTCGGCGTCGTCGTAGAGTTCGATGAGCCCGACGACCGCGCCGCCGGCGACCATCGGCACCGAGACCGAGCTCGCGTAGCCCCAGGCGGCGTAGAGCTCGACCTCCTTGTCGGTCAGGCGGGGATCGCGGAGGTCGCAGACGACCAGCGGCTCGAGGGCGTCGATCGCCTCGCGCAGCGACGGGTAGACGCCTAGGTCGAGCGTGACCCCGGCGTAGTCCTGATCGCTGGCCTCGCGGGTCCTGCTGAGGATCGACCGTACGACCCCTCCGCTCACGCGCCAGACGTCGACGCAGTCCGCGTTCACCGCGTCCATGAGGCGCTCGCCGAGCGTCTGCGCGAACGCCTCCGCGTCGTGGGTCTTCGCCGCCTGCTGCGAGAGGACGACGAGCTCGGCGAGTGCCTTCTCGTGGCGCTCGAGACTGCGGCGCAGGCCGCCGGCGACGCAGGCCTGCGCCGAGAGCCGCGCGAAGGCCTCGGCGACGTCGGCGTAGGGGGAGAGGTCGCGCGGTTCCGCGCAGGTGAGCTCGAGGACGCCGACCAGGGCGTCGTCGCTGAGGACGGGGACCCAGAGCAGCGAGTGACAGCCTCTTCGCGTGAGGGAGGAGATCAGCCGCCGGTCGCCGCTGGCGGTCGCTCGGTCGACGGCGAGCGGCGAGCTCGGGCTGGCGGCCCGCAGCGGCAGCAGGTCGTCGAGCGGGACGTGCGCACCCTCGCGGCCGTCTGCGCCGCCGCCGGCGTCGTAGCTCGCCACGACGAGCCCGTGGTCCTCGCGGACGTCGATGTACTCGCAGCGGTCGGCCGTGGTCAGGAGGGTCAGGGCCTCGGCGGCCGCCGAGGGGAGCTCGGCGGGCTCCCGGGCGAGCAGATCGACGAGGTCCAGCGTCGCGGCGAGCGTAGCCCGCTGCCCGTCTTCGTGCCCGCT
>JAFGAW010000192.1 GCA_016933475.1 Thermoleophilia bacterium | reverse complement strand
ACGAGGAAGTAGATGGTCTCGAGCCAGAGGGCCATGGCCAGGGAGACCACGGCCGCGATCGGCACCACGATCCGCGTCGTCTTCAGGGTCGTCTCGCTGCTGGCGTCGGGCCGGAAGAACTTGAGGACGTTGTAGCCGACCATCGAGGAGATCGCCAGCAGGGCGCTGTCGGAGCTCGACATGAGCGCCGCCAGGAGGGCGGCGACGAACACCGCCGTGCCGATCGGCGGCAGCCACTCCACCGCCATCCAGGGCAGGATCTGGTCGGTGTCCTCGACGAGGAGTTCGGGATGGATCTCGAACATGGCGATGCCGAGAAGGACGGGGATCATCCCGATGGTCAGGTAGAGGAACCCGGCCCAGTACGAGCCGATGACGGCGATCTTCTCGGTCCGCGCGGAGAGCACCCTCTGCATCAGGTCCTGAGCCGGGATGCTGCCGAGGCCGATCGCGAGCCAGGCGCCGATGTAGTAGAACCAGCCCGGTATGCCGTAGTAGTACAGGAAGCCGCTCTCCGAGGTCGGCCAGATGGCCCAGGTGTTGTCGACCTCGAGCCAGTTGCCGCCGTGCTCGAAGAGGTAGCTCCAGCCGCCGATGTGGTCGACGGCGTAGGGCAGGATGATCAGCAGCCCCACCGCGAGGATGATCATCTGGATCACGTCGGTGATGGTCACCGACCACATGCCACCGAGGTAGGTGTAACTCACCACGACCACGGTGGAGATCAGGATGCCCCACCCGAGCGGCATGCCGGTGAACACCTTGAGGATCGTCCCGAAGGCCACGAGCTGGGCGCCCACCCAGCCGACCTCGGCGACGATCAGGGTGAGGGCAGAGGCGATCCCCATCCCGCGGCCGAAGCGGTTGTCGAAGAGGTCGACCAGGGTGATGTAGCCGGTCCTCCGCATCAGCCGGTTGAAGAACAGGCCGGCGAGGATCAGGCAGACCGCCGCGCCCCAGGGGTCGAAGATGACGCCCTGCATGCCGAACAGGTACGCCTGCGAGGTCGCCCCCATGAGCGTGCCGGCGCAGAACCAGGTCGCAAAGAGCGTGCCGATGACGAAGAAGAGCCCCAGTCGTCTGCCGGCGACCACGTAGTCGGTCGTGTCCTTGACCCTTCGCGACGACCAGATGCCGACGCCGATCATGCCGAGCATGTAGAGAATGACGACGATCAGAACGAGCCAGCCGTATTCGTAGTCGCCGATGTCGAGGGAGAACTCCTGTGCGACGACGTTCGCTACGGCCTCCATACCGTTCACCTCCTATCCGTCGGATTCGACGGGGCGGAGTGGTGGAGCACCGCCCCGTTCACAGAGTCAGCGTGGTGTCATAGGCCCACCCCTCTCCCTCTGCCGTCCGCGGCTCGAGCGTTCGTGACGACGCTTTCGCAGGGTCGTCGTCGAAGGAGGCCGGAGCGTGGCGTGGATGGCGGGCGGACGGGGGTCGCGGTGAGCCGCCGGCGCGACCCCGGGTCTGAGAACGGACCGGCCCCGGCTCGTCCTTGAAGGACTCCCCCGGGCCGACCTCGTGAGTCGTGTGGCTCTGCGGGGGCGGGCTCTGCGTGACCGCGGCGGACCCGGAGGGTCGCCATGCCGTACGGTGCGCCGGTGCTTCGACTGCGGCCTGGTTGCGACGTTCAGCATCTCTTGTGACGCCCCCGTCAGTGCGCACTGCCGCCAATCGATGGCTGGACTCATCTTACACAAGATTGAACGTTGGAAGACTTCTACCATCGTCAGGTCGGCGCCGTCGGCGCCATCGAGGGTGCACGCGACCTCGGCGTCCGAGAGCCCATCCGCCCGGGCATCACCGACCCGGATCGGCAGTTGCGCCCTCTGTTATGCTCGTTTCCTTCGACGAAGGGGCACCTACCATGACCACGACCGCACCGGACGTCGCGGCCGCCCGCCGGCTCGAGGGCATCGCCTGCCTCGTCGGCAACACGCCGCTGCTCGCCGTCCGGCTGTCCGTGCGCGGATCCGAGCGGACCATCTACGCCAAGGCCGAGCACCTCAATCTCACGGGCAGCATCAAGGATCGCATGACGCTGCACATGCTGCGCCGCGCCTACGCGACGGGGGCGCTGCGGCCGGGGGAGCCGATCATCGAGGCCACCTCGGGCAACACCGGCATCTCGTTCGCTGCGCTCGGGCGCTCGCTGGGTCACCCGGTGACCATCTTCATGCCCGACTACATGAGCCTCGAGCGGCGCGCGCTCATCGGCAGCTTCGGGGCTGAGATCGCCCTCGTGAGCGCCGACGAGGGCGGGTTCCGCTGCAGCATCAGCAGGGCGGAGGAGACGGCAGCGCGGCTGGGCGACGCCTTCCTGCCGCGCCAGTTCTCGAACCAGGACAACTGCGACGCGCACACCGTCGCGACCGGGCCCGAGATCTGGTGGCAACTGCAGGCCGCCTTCGTCGAGCCCGACGCCTTCGTGGCCGGCGTGGGCACTGGCGGCACGATCATGGGCGTCGGGCGCTACCTGCGCCGCAAGCGCCCTGACTGCCGCCTGCATCCGGTCGAGCCGGCCAGCTCGGCCGTGCTCGCCGGCGGGCCCGGCGGCCGCCACCGCATCCAGGGCGTGTGCGACGAGTTCATCCCACCGATCGTCGACCTGGACTTCCTCGACGAGCCCGTGCTGGTCGCCGACGGCGACGCCATTCTGATGGCGCAGAAGCTCGCCACCACGCTCGGGCTCGGGGTCGGCATCTCTTCGGGGGCCAACTTCCTCGGCGCCGTGCTCGTGCAGGAGCGCCTCGGCCCGGAGGCGGCCGTGGCCACGGTCTTCGCCGACGACAACAAGAAGTACCTGAGCACCGACCTGCTGCACGACGAGCCGGTCGAAGACGGCTACGTCTCGCCCGGCGTCGAGCTGCTCGGCTACCGTGCCATCCGCCGCTCCTGCCACACCTGCTGCGATCCGGCGTCGTGCCGCGAGGCGCCGCCGGCCGGTTTCGTGCCCGACGACGAGCCGCTGCCGGCCTGTCCGCGACCGCGCCGGGGGGGCGCGGGCGGGTGAGATCGCACGGGCGCCCGGGTCCGCAGGACGCCGCCGCCGGGCCGACGGAGGTCGGCCCGGCGGCGGCGGCGTGTCGAGCTCTACCCGGAGCGAGCGCTCCGGGTCACTCGTCCTTCTTCGGGTCCCAGACCTCCCACACGTGGCCGACGAGCTCGGGACCGGGCTTCAACACCTTCTTGCCGGGCTCCCAGCCGGAGGGCATCACCTCGGCGCCCTTCGTCTCGCGCACGTGCTGGTAGGCGCGGATCTGCCGCAGCGTCTCAGTCACCTTGCGGCCGACGGGCGGTGTCAGCACCTCCATGGCTTGGATGACGCCGTCCGGGTCGATGATGAAGCGGCCGCGGACGTTGACGCCGGCCTCGGCGTCGTAGACCCCATAGGCTTGGCCGACACGGCCCGCGGCGTCGGCGATCATGGGGAAGGGCACGCCGCCGGCCTCGATCATCTTGGCGAGTTCCTCCTCGTCCCAGATCTTGTGCACGAACTGCGAGTCGACGCTGGCCGACATCACCTCGACGCCCAGGGACTGGAACTCGTCGTACTTCTCGGCGACCGCCGAGATCTCGGTCGGTCACACGAAGGTGAAGTCACCCGGGTAGAAGCAGAGGACCACCCACTTGCCCAGGTAGTCGGAGAGCTTCACCTGGGTGAACGAGCCCTTGTGGTAGGCCGGCGCCGTGAAATCCGGAGCCGGACGGCCGACCATGATGTCGCTCACGGGTGTCTCCTTCTGCTCGATTGCGGTCGTGTCGTCTGACTTCGCGGGCTGTGCGCCGACGACGGATCCCGTAGGACGCGCGCAGCCGATAGCCGTCTCTGCCATCCCTGGCGTACCTCCTTGTTGTCATCGGTGACGATGCCGCCTCGCCGTGTGTGCGAGCGGTCGTGTCTCGAGGCGGTGCTGCACGCTACATCATAACGGTTCTAAACACGGTCGCGAGACGCGCTCCCGGCTTCGGTGCCCCCGCGGCCGGCCGCCCCGCCTCCCCGGAGCGGCGGTAGAATAGCCGCGTCCGCCGACCTGCGCCGCCCTCGCGCTGCGCCCATCGAAAGGACCCCAACGTGGCCGCCGTCGAACCTCTGCCGCCCGAGACGCTCTCCACGCCCTGCACGCTCTCCCACGTCGACTTCACGACGACCGACGACCTCGATGACGGCATCGAGTTCATCGGCCAGGAGCGGCCCATCGCCGCCATCGAGCTGGGTGTGACCATCGAGCGCGAGGGCTACAACATCTTTGCGCTTGGCCCGAGCGGCACCGGCAAGTACACGGTGATCCAGCGCATCGTCGAGCAGCGTGCCGCCGCCGAGCCGGCGCCCGACGACTGGTGTTACGTCAACGACTTCGAGAAGCCCTCGAGCCCGCGCGCCCTGCGCCTGCCGGCGGGCAAAGGCATGGAGCTGAAGCGCGACATGGAGCGCCTCGTCGCCGAGCTGCGCACCGGCCTCTCGTCCGCCTTCGAGAGCGAGGAGTACACCACGCGGCGCCGCGCGCTGCAGGAGGAGTTCGAGCAGCGCGAGCAGCAGAGCCTCGAGGAGCTGCAGGAGCGGGCGCGCACCCGGGGCATCGCCCTGCTGCGCGCGCCCTCCGGTCTCGGCTTCGCCCCGCTGCGGGACGGCGAGGTCCTTCCTCCCGAGGAGTTCCAGAAGCTGCCCGAGGAGGAGCAGAAGCGCCTCAAGGACGAGATAGACGCGCTGCAGGAGGAGCTGCAGAAAGTCGCCCTGCAGGCGCCGCGCTGGAAGAGGGAGTTCGGGGCCCGCCTGCGCGAGCTCAACGACGAGGTCACCGGGCTGGTCGTGGAGGACCTGCTCGACGATCTGCTCGCGAAGTACGAGCCGCTGCCGGATGTCACGGCCTATCTCGGCGCCGTGCGGCGAAGCGTGGCCGAGCACCTCGCCGACTTCCTGGAGACCGGCGAGGAGAAGCCCGAGGAGGGTGCGGTCGCCGGCCTGCCGATCCCCGACACGTTCAGGCGGGCGCCGGCGCTGCGCCGGTACCAGGTCAACGTCCTCGTCGACTCGGGCGGCGCCGCCGGCGCCCCGGTCGTCTACGAGAGCAACCCCTCGTACCTCAACCTCGTGGGCCGCGTCGAGCAGATGTCGATGATGGGCGCCCTGCTCACCGACTTCACCCTCATCAAGCCGGGCGTCCTGCACCGCGCCAACGGCGGCTACTTGATCCTCGATGCCGCCAAGGTGCTGACGAACCCCTATGCGTGGGAGGGATTGAAGCGTGCCCTCCAGTTCCGCCAGATCCGCATCGAGTCGCCGGGCCAGATGCTCAGCATGACCAGCACCGTCTCGCTCGAGCCGGAGCCCGTCCCTCTCGACCTCAAGATCGTGCTCATGGGCGACCGGCAGCTCTACTACCTGCTGGCCGAGAGCGACCCCGAGTTCGACGAGTACTTCAAGGTGGCCGCCGACTTCGACGACGAGTTCGTCCGCGACGACGAGACGACGCGCAAGTACGCGCGGCTGATCGCCGGCACCGCGCGGCGCGCCGGCCTGCTGCCGTTCGACCGGCCGGCCGTCTGCCGCGTGGTCGAGCACGCCGCGCGCCTCGTCGAGGACAAGGAGCGCGTCACCGCCCAGATGCGGACCATCGTCGACCTGCTGCAGGAGTCGGACCACTGGGCGCGGCTCGCCGGTGTGGAACTGGTGGGCGTCGAGCACGTGCAGCAGGCGATCGACGCCCAGATCTACCGCTCCGACCGCGTCCGCGCGCGCCTGCTCGACCAGACGCTGCGCGAGACGGTGCTGATCGACACCGGCGGGCAGAAGGTGGGGCAGGTCAACGGGCTGTCGGTCCTGTCGCTGGGCACGTTCAGCTTCGGCCGGCCGAGCCGCATCACGGCGACCGTCCACATCGGCAAGGACGAGGTGATCGACATCGAGCGCGAGGCCGAGCTCGGCGGCGAGCTTCACTCCAAAGGTGTGTTGATCCTCTCCGGCTTCCTGCGCGGGCGCTACGCCCAAGACCATCCGCTGTCACTCGGCGCCAGCCTGGTCTTCGAGCAGTCTTACGGCGAGGTCGACGGGGACAGCGCGTCGTCTGCCGAGCTGTACGCACTGCTCTCGGCCATCGCCCACCTGCCTCTCGCGCAGTCGTTCGCGGTGACGGGCTCGGTCAACCAGTACGGCGAGGTCCAGGCGATCGGCGGCGTCAATGAGAAGATCGAGGGTTTCTTCGACCTCTGCAAGGCCCGCGGGCTGACCGGCGGCCAGGGCGTGCTGATCCCCGCGGCCAACGTGAAGCACCTCATGCTGCGCCGCGACGTCGTCGAGGCGGTGGCGGCGAAGCAGTTCGCCGTGTACCCGATCGCCACCGTCGACGAGGGCATCGAGGTCCTCACCGGCGTGCCGGCAGGCGAGCCCGACGACGAGGGTCTTTACCCGGACGGGACGGTCAACCGCCTGGTCGCCGACCGGCTGGCGGAGATGGCGGAGAAGGGCAAGGGCCCGGAGGAGGACGACGAGTCTCAGCACGCGCGTCATGGGGGTCCATCCGGGGCCGCCCGCGGCGACGCTGCGGACTGACGCTCTGCGGATCCCCGGCGCGGAGGGAGGGACTCGTCGGCAGCGGGCGCGCGTCTCGTGACCCGCCAGCGGGTCTCGTCACCCGGCAGCGTCGATTCGTGCTATCCTTGCAGGAGTTTCGCCCTCCGTTCGCACGCCGACCGCTCTTCGGTTCACCGCCGGGCTCGCCGCTCCGCGCACGCTGCCACACTACCGCGTGTCTGGCCGGTCGCCACGCGCCCCCCGGAGCAGGCCGCCGCCCGAGACACGCACAGAAAGGCAGGAGACGCCGAGTGACCGAGTCCTCCGCAGACCGTCTCGGCTCCGCCGACCCCGCGGGGCTCGAGGCGGAGGCTGTCCACGGCCTCCTCGAGGAGGGTCGCGAGCAGGGCTACCTGACGAGCGACCACATCGCCGACGCCCTGCACGACGTCGATCTGACCGCCGAGCAGATCGAGGAGATCCACACCCTGCTCGCCGACCTGGGCATCGACGTGATCGAGAGCGAGGCTGCAGCCGGCGAGGAGAGCACCGAGGCCGTGGCCGAGGACGAGGTCCCGGCCAAGCTCGACCTCTCGGTCAAGTCGCCCTCCAACGACCCTCTGCGCGTGTACTTCAGCGAGATGGGCAAGGTGCCGCTGCTGACGGCGGTGGAGGAGGTCTCCCTGGCGAAGCGCATCGAGCGCCACGACCCGGAGGCCAAACGCCGGCTGATCGAGGCCAACCTGCGCCTCGTGGT
>JAFGAW010000191.1 GCA_016933475.1 Thermoleophilia bacterium | reverse complement strand
GCGAACGCCGCCACCGATCCCGAGATGTCGGCCACCACGAAGATCTCCGGCTTGGACGGTCGCGGGTAGCGGAACCGGGGCTCGATGGGCACACCACCGGTCGACAGCGAGTGCCGCATCGTCGAACGGAAGTCGAGGGGACCTTTGCGACCGTGCCGCCGCTTGCGGGCCAGGCGCACGGCGAGCTTGCGGGTGAGCGGGTAGATGGCCTTGCGCAGCGACGCCATCTCCTCGCGGCTGGCGTGCATGAAGTCGACGTCCTCCGGCAGCGGCTTGCGCAGGGTGCGGGCCATGGCCTCGACCCCCCGGTCGGCCACGAGCCGGCGCCTGATCTCGGCCTCGATCTCCTTGCGCAGCTGGTCGACGCGTGCTTCGTACTCGTCGCGCTCCAGCCGCTCCTCGAGCGGGGTCAGCGGCTCGGGCGCCTCCTGGCGCGCCTGCTGCATCAGCTTGTCCATGACGCCGTCGAGGTCGAGGTTCCGCAGCGTGCGGTAGAGGTAGTAGGTCCCGCCCACCGGTCGCCCGGGCTCCATGCCCGCGAACCGTCGCACCGCCTGGCGGGCGAGCGCCTTGAGCATCGCCTCGTTGTTCTGCGACAGCGCCCGCATCAGCATCTCGGCCAGCTCCTCGGGCGTCATCTGGTCGCCGGTGCCGCCGGCGCCCTGCTGCTCGCCCTGCTGGTCCGACTGCATCTCGCTGAGCAGCTCGTCGAGATCGGCCATCGCCTCGGCCTGCTCGTCGGTGAGCGCGTACTCGCGGCCCCGCAGCGAGAAGTAGACCTCGAACACGGTCTCGAACACGCGCCAGTGGGAGGCGTTCTTCACCAGCGTGGCGCCGAGGGCGTACTTGAACGCGTCGCGGTCGTCGAGCGGGATGTGCTGGATCGCCGCCATGGCGTCGAGGTTCTCGGTCAGGCTGACCGGAAGGCCCGCGGTGCGCAGCTCGACGATGAAGCCCGACAGCAGCTCGGTGAGGGCGACCCCCGCGCCGAGCTGGGTCAGCCGGTCGGAGGCCTCGTCGACCGTGCG
>JAFGAW010000190.1 GCA_016933475.1 Thermoleophilia bacterium | reverse complement strand
TGCACGGTCGGCGTGTGGCGCAGCCTGGTTAGCGCACTAGTCTGGGGGACTAGGGGTCGCCAGTTCGAATCTGGCCACGCCGACCATTTGCTTATCCTCGCAGGTCCCCGCAGATCCGCCCAACGCGGTCACTCGGACGGCTGACCATCAGGTCCGTCACTGGGCGAGAGACCGGCTCTCTGTCCCCCGTCTGTCCCCGCGTTTACCCCCCTCGATCGCTCCGACGTCCGTCGGCTGTGCCTGGCCGCTCCTCTCAGTACACGAAACCGAGGACGAACTGGTTCGGGATCGACTCGTACTCGTAGCCGACCACGTAGACGTTGACGCCGGAGACGGCGAGTGACCGGACTTCTTGATCGGTGGTCGCTGCGGCCGGCCAGCCGCACATCCACTGCGCACCGCCCGCGCAACTGCGCTCGACACGGCACTGGGTCCCCGTCGCGGTCTCCCAGCTACCAACATAGTAGATGCCACCCTGGCGGTCTCTGCGCACGCACACGAGCGACTCGTTGTAGACGGTACCTCTCGCGCCTCTCCCCTGCCGCACACCGTCGGCATCGTAGAAGGCCCAGAACCAATCCCACCCGCCGAACAACTGGTCGGCCCCCACGCAGAGGATCCGGCCGTCCGGCAGCACTTCGAGGTCGGTGAAGCGCTGGAAGTCGGGCGGGTCCCAGCCCGACTCGACGACGACGAACGCCCGTGACCCGCTGCCCGTGTAGGAGAGGAGGAGGGCGTCCTGGCCGTTCGTGACCGTCCCCGTGCGTCCGACGACGTGCACACCACCGCCAGGACGCAGGTGCAGCGCCGAAGCCCTGTCGCTTCCATGGCCGCTTCCGTCGTAGCGCTTCGCCCAGAGACGGGTGCCGGCCTGTGAGTACTTCAGGACGAGCACGTCATCGGCATTGCTCGCCGACCTACTGTGACCGGTGGCATAGAGGCGGCCGGCGGAGTCGGCCACCAGCGCGATCGGCTGGTCCTCTAGGTGCGAGGGCCCGTCGTAGCGGCGCACCCAGCGGCGGGTGCCGTCGGGCCTGTAGCTCACGAGGACCCAGTCGTCGCCCGTGGTCGGGCGCGAGCTGCGACCGAGGACGGTGACGTTGCCGTCGCCGTCGACGACCACGTCGACGGCCTCGTCCCGGAGGTGGAAGCCCGAGTCGTAGGAGCGCACCCAGACGCGGTTGCCGGCCGTGTCCCAGCGGACGAGCAGCACGTCGGCCTCGTCGTCGCCTATCGGGTCACGTGTGCCGGCTGTGTAGACGGCGCCGCCGCGCGCGGCAAGCGCCGTCCCGACGTCCCAGCCGTGGGCGGGTCCATCGTAAAGGCGCGACCAGACCACCTCGCCCGAACTCCCATACTTGGTGAGCCGCAGGTTGAGCCGCAGTTCGTTCTCCGCCGCCCCCACCACGTACACCGTGCGTAGCCCTGTCGCGATGACGTCGGAGGCGTCGTCCCAGGTGGAGGGGTCCCCGGTGGCCGACCAGGTCGGGGCGATCGCCCCGAGGTCCATCTCGAGCTGCTCGGGGCCGGTCGTGACGACCCCGTCGGGCGTCACCGTCTCCGTGATCGAGAGGACCTCGTCGCTGAGCTCCTCACCGGCCGCGCGCGCGACGTGCGCCGGCGGCGCGTCGCCGAGCAGAAGCACGGCCGGCGCGGCGACGAGCACCGTGGTGAGGATGAGGGCGAGGTGCTTCAGGCGAGCTGTGCGGACGGGTGCCATGGCGCTGCTCCTTTCTCTCCGCTGCGGCGCAGAGAGGGATGGAGGCAGCGGCGAGGTGCAGTCAGACCTTCAACCCATCGCCACGGGAGACGTCGGCCCCTGTCCCTCCTGAGAACCGCCTTCTCCGCCATCCTAGTACCGGCCGGGGCGTCGCCCGCCGTTGGGTCTGCGACACGACCTGTCGTCGAGTTGCGGCACAGGCGCGCCGGCGATCGCGACCGAACGCGGTGCGAGGAGCCGCGCGAGACAGTTCCCCGCTCGCGACGAGGTACACTCGACGACGATGGAAGGACTTCCCACGTGACTCTCGCTCCGCCCGCCCGCGAGGCCTCGCGCCCGGCGCTGCTCGCCTTCTCCCTGGGCCACGGCTCCGCCGACCTGTGCTCGAGCGCCCTCTTCGCCGTCCTGCCCTTCCTCGTCGTGGCGTACGGCTACAGCTACCTCCAGGCCGGCGCCTTCGCGCTGACCGCCAGCCTCGCCAGCGCCGTGGTGCAGCCGCTGATCGGCGCCCACGGCGACCGCGGCGAGGCTCACCGTCTGCTGCCCGCCGGGCTCCTCTTGGCCGCCGCCGGGATCGCCGCGGTCGGCTTCACCACGAGCTACCCCCTCACCCTGCTCGCGGTCGCCGTCTGCAGCGCCGGCGTCGCCGCCTACCACCCCGAGGGCGCCCGCTGGGCGCGGCGCGCGGCGGCGACCCACCGCGTCACCTCGGACATGAGCGTCTTCTCCTTGGGCGGCGGCGTGGGCTACGGGCTCGGCCCATTGGTCGTCGCCGCCGTGCTCGCCCCGCTGGGTCTGCGCGGCACGCCGCTCGTCGCCGCCGTCCCCGTCGCGGCCGCGGTCATCGTGGTCGTGGCCCTCCGACACTTCCGTGCACGCCCCGTCGAGGAACTGCCCGAGGATCATGCGGTGAGACCGCTCGGCTGCGAGTGGCGGCCGTTCGCCCTCCTGCTGGGTCTCTTCTTCGTGGCCAGTGGGGTCGCCGTAGGGCTGCTCACGTTCGTCCCGCTCTACCTGCTCGAGGCCCGCGGGGCGAGCCCGGCTGCCGCCAACGTCATGACCAGCGCGCTCCTCGTCGCGGGCGCCGCCGGGACCCTCCTCGGTGGGCTCGCCGCCGACCGTCTCGGCCGTCGTGCCGTGCTTCTCGTGCCTCAGTTCATCCTGGTGCCCGCCATCGCGCTGCTGCCGGCGCTGAGCTACGCGCTCATGCTGCCGGTCATGGTCGTCGTCGGGCTGGCGCTCAACGCCAACATGAGCACGACCCTGGTGCTCGCCCAGGAGTACCTGCCGACGCG
>JAFGAW010000189.1 GCA_016933475.1 Thermoleophilia bacterium | reverse complement strand
GGGCCTAGTGAGGGTTTAACCTCATGGGGGTTCAAGTCCCCCTTCCGACACCACCTCTCCTCATCGTCCCGCGCCTCGCGCGACGAGCGCGCGCCACCGTACAGTCGCGCGTCAGAGACCACCCCAGAGCGGCAGGCCGGTGACCTCGTCGTGTCCGCGCTCGAGCGCCTCGCCGACGAGCTCCTCGAGCACGAGCTCGCAGGCGAAGACGACGCAGCCCGGCAAGGCGTGACCGCCGAGGCAGCGGCCGTCCGCTTCGCCGAGCACGAGGTGGGCGTGGACCGCCGTCTCTCCGTCGCGGCGCGAGACGTTGCCGACCAGGGCGAGGAGCTCGACAGGTCGCTCGAAGGCGTGCGGTTCGTAGCGTTTGGCGGTCTGGTCGTAGAAGGCGAGCTCGGCGCGCTTGAGGGCGCCGACCGCGCGCACCTCTCCCATGACGACGCCGTGGGCGTCGGCGACGGCGGCGATCTGCGCCAACAGGTCGCCGCCGTGATCGAGCCTTGCTACGATGCGCCGGCCGGCTGCAAAAGTGCGTGCTCCCATGACTCCTCCCGTGGCGGGGATTCCCTTCTTCGGGGCGAGGGTATCAGCCTCGACTGAGGGACGCCGTCGACGAGTGTGAGGAGTCGCCGTGCGAGGAGAGGTGTGAGCGACATCCGGGGAGGCTCGCCAGTCGAACGGGCATCCGGGGTGACGGCGGGCGTGAGCCCGCCTTCATCGCCCTGCGACCGTCACCGTGACTCGTAACGGCGCCCCGCCGGGCGGCCACGCCGCGCAGCCGGCGAGAAGACTGCGGCGTGGGGATGTCGTCCGCGAGGTGCGCGGCGACATCTGCGTGCTTCGCTGTCGCACGACCGTGTCGCGGCCCGGTCTCGAATCCGTGCGCCGCGAGCTCGCCCGCTGCCGCGAAGCCGACCTCCGGGCCGTCGTCGTCGACCTCGAGGGCGATCAGCCTCCCGACGACGGCCTCGTGGTCGTGCTCAGGGACAGCGCCGAAGCGTTTGCGGAGGCCGGCGGCGAACTCATCGTCTCGGCCGAGAGCGCCGTCGTGCGCGACGCGCTGGCGGCGGCCGGCCTCGACGTGCCCGCCGGCCCCGGCCTCGGCCCCGACACGGGCGACTCGACCTCGGTCTCACTGCCGTCCGAGCCGCGCTGGCGCCACGGTTTCGCTTTCACCGCCACGACCGCCGAGCTCTCGGCGGCGCGCCGCCGGGTGATGCGCCTGAGCGAAGTCTGCGGCCTGAGCGGGGCGCCGCTCTTCGAGCTCGGCGTGGCCGTCGGCGAAGCGCTCGCCAACGCCGTTCAGCACGGCTCGCCCGGGGGAGCGCTCGACGAGGTGACGGTGCGCTTCTTCTGTTACGACGACGAGGTCGCGGTCGAGGTCGCCGACCACGGCGGTGGCCTGGACGCGGCGCCGATCTGTGCCCCCGAGACAACGGCGGCCTCGGGACGCGGCATCCACTTCATGCGTACGCTGAGCGACGGGCTCCTCGTGTCCTGCGGCGCGCAGGGCACGCGTGTGCTGCTGGCCAAGCGCCGCCGTGCAGCGCCCTGAGCGCCGAGCGCCGCCGGGGGGCTATGCTAGGCGACATCACGACCTCGACTCTCCCAGCCTGGGCGCTGGCGAGTTGACAGAGGAGCGACCATGACCCCCGACGACCTCACCCGGCGCCTCTTCCTGCTGGACGGCAGCAGCCTCGCCTACCGAGCCTACTTCGCTCTCCCCGAGACGATCGCCACCCGCGACGGCTTCCCAACCAACGCCATCTACGGGCTCAGCCAGATGTTCCTCAAGATCGTCACCGAGTACAGCCCGTGTGCGGTCGTCGTCGCCTGGGATGCGCGCGAGAAGACGTTCAGGCACGAGGAGTACGAGGAGTACAAGGCACAGCGCCCTCACATGCCCGATCTGCTCTCGATACAGTGGGACAGGCTCCCCGAGCTCGTCGAGGCCTTCGGCTTCGTCAATCTGGTCAAAGGCGGCTACGAGGCGGACGACCTGCTCGGGACCCTGGCCGTGGCGGCCCGCGAGCGCGGCGTGCAGGCGGCGGTCGTGACCGGCGACCGGGACAGCCTGCAGCTCGTCGACGACGACATCGTCGTCGTCGCCACCGGGCGCGGCATCACCGACGTCAAGGTCTACACGCCGGCCCGGGTCGTGGAGCGCTTCGGCGTCGAGCCGGGGCAGATCCCCGACTTCATCGGCCTCAAGGGCGACAGCTCCGACAACATCCCCGGCGTGCCCGGCATCGGCGAGAAGACGGCGGCGGCGCTCCTGCAGCAGTTCGGCAGCCTCGAGGCGATCTACGAGCGCCTCGACGAGGTCGCCTCCGACAAGCGCCGCGCCCTGCTCGCCGAGCACGAGCAGACGGCGCGCCTCTCCAAGCGCCTCGCGACCATGGTGCGCGACGTGCCGCTCGAGGAGGACCTCGGCGCGATCGTCGACCGCTGCGACTACCGCGTGCCGGTGGCCGACGTCGAGGACCTCTTCCGCCGCTACGAGTTCACCAGCCTGGTCCGCCGCCTCAAGGAGACGGTGGTCGCGTCCCCCGTGAGTGGTGGCGGCGCCGTCGCGGCGACTCCTGGCGGTTCCGGCGGCGCGGCGACTCCGGGCGGGTCCGGCGGCTCGGCTTCCGCCGCCGGTGGCGTCCCGGCACCGGCGGCCTCAGCGTCCCTGCCGGCGCTGGTCGTCGAGCGCGGCGCCGGCGCGCTGGCCGCCGTGCTCGAGCAGCGTGAGGCCGCCTTTGCCGCCGTGCCCGCGGGCGACGGCGGCGAGTGGGCGGCGGCGGTCTTCGCCGGCGGCGACGCGGTGGTGGCGGCGCGCGTCCTCGCCGACGAGTGGCCGGCGCTGTGGCGGCTCGTCGCGCACGTGATGGCGCACGACGTCAAGGCGCTGCCCGGCTTCGCCGGCGCGCCCCGTGGCGCCGCCTACGACACCGCCGTGGCGGCCTACCTGCTCACGCCCGACCGGGCCGAGAAGGACCGTGCCCTCGCGACTCTGGCCCGGCTCGACGAGGCCGGGCCTCTCTTCGACGGCCCGGCCGACGAGG
>JAFGAW010000188.1 GCA_016933475.1 Thermoleophilia bacterium | reverse complement strand
GGCGCCGACCGGCTACAGCGGCGGGACCGCGCCGGAATCTCACCGGCTTCCCTTGGGCACGAGCCGCGCGCCATCCGTTGAACTGGCACAGACGATGCTAACGACGGCTCCCTTGCGGGGACAACCCGGGCGCCGTTACCGCCGGGCTCTGCCGGGCAGGGTGGGCGGAGATGCTCCCGCCGCCCGGCGTCGCCCGGGCTCCGGCGCTTCGGACTCGCCTTCGAGAGCAGGAGCCGTACGCCCGCCCCAGAAGGGGAGAGGCAGCGGATGTCTCAGAAGGGGAGGATGCGGTCGTGAAGACACTACTCACAGGGATGCTCGTCGTTGTTCTCGCCCTTGCGCTCTCGTCGTGCGGCGGCGACAAGGCGGCGGAGGAGCTCTCCGAGAAGGCCGTCGGCGAAGCGATCGGCGGCGATGTCGAAGTCGACGACGACACGGTGACCATCACTACCGACGAGGGCGAGGCAACCATCTCCGGAGGCGAGGGCGCCCTCGCCGCGGGCTTCCCCGAGGAGTTCCCGATCTACGACGGTGCGAGCGTGAAGGCTTCGGCCGCCGTCGAGACCGGCGGGCAGACGCAGTACTCGGCGACGCTCGGCACGTCGGACGCGGTGAGCGATGTCTACGACTGGTACAAGAGCGAGCTGTCGTCGGACGGCTGGACCATCGAGAACGACATGCACGTCAGCACGGGCGATGGCGAGTCGGCCGTCCTCTCGGCGAAGAAGAGCGGGATGGAGGCCGCCGCGACCATCGCCGAGGACGACGGCGCGACCGCCGTGGTGATCACGCTCATCGTCGGCGGCTGAGAGCGTCGCGCCCCCCGCTACCGGCCGCGCTCATCACCGCGGTCGGCGTGACGCCGGACAGCGTCGCACGCCGCGCGCGAAGCCTCGGGTCGGCCCGCTACGCAGAGCGGGCCGAACAGCCGGCTGCCGACGCCGCAGCGCCACACGGTATATGGTCGGTCCCAGCGCACCGTTCACCACGTGGGGCGCCCGGCGTGCGCCCGCCGCCCCCGTCTGCGATGGACAATGGCTCCCTCTACATCCTCCTGATCAGCGCCCACGGCCTCGTCCGCGGCCACGATCTCGAGCTCGGACGCGACGCCGACACCGGCGGGCAGACCACCTACGTCGTCGAGTTGGCTCGCGCCCTGGCCCGTCACCGCGACGTCGAACAGGTGGACCTACTCACCCGCCTGATCGACGACCCGACCGTGTCGGAGGACTACGCGCAGGCCGAGGAGCCCCTCGCGGAGGGCGCCCGCATCCTGCGTGTCCCCTTCGGCCCCCCGCAGAAGTACGTGCGTAAGGAGTCGCTGTGGCGGCACCTCGACCAGATGGTCGACCGTTCGCTGCAGGTGTTGCGGGCGCAGGCTCGGCTTCCCGACGTGATCCACAGCCACTACGGGGACGCGGGCTACGTCGGGGCCCAGCTCTCCCTGCTCCTCGGCGTGCCCCTGGTCCACACGAGTCACTCCCTCGGGCGCGTGAAGCGCGCGAGACTCCTGGCCGCAGGGCGCAAGGCCGAGGCGCTCGAGCGCCGCTTCAGCTTCACCCGCCGTATCGCCGCCGAGGAGGAGGTCCTCAGACACGCCGCGCTCGTCGTCGCCAGCACGCAGCAGGAGGCCGAGGAACAGTACGGGCTCTACGAGGCGCACCGCCCCGGGCGCATCGCGGTCATCCCGCCGGGCACCGACACCGCGAGGTTCACGCCGCCGGGGCGGAGCAAGCCGGGCTTCGAGACCTCAGCGATCGTCGACCGCTTCCTCTCGGCCCCCGAGAAGCCGCTGATCGTCAGCGTCGCCCGGCCGACCGTGGGCAAGAACCTGGCCGGGCTGATGGAGGCCTACGCAACCGACCCCGAGCTGCAGGAGATGGCGAACCTCGCCATCCTCGCTGGCCAGCGCGACGACATCCGCGACCTCGAGCGCGGCCCGCGGCGCATCCTGCACGACCTGCTCATGGACGTGGACCGCTACGACCTCTGGGGCAGGGTAGCGCTCCCCAAGCGTCACGCGGTGGAGGATGTCCCCGAGTTCTTCCGCCTCGCGGTACGACGCCACGGCGTCTACGTCAACCCCGCCTTGAGCGAACTCTTCGGGCTGGCGCTGATCGAGGCCGCCGCCAGCGGCCTGCCCGTGGTCGCGACCAGGAACGGCGGCCCACGCGACATCGTGGAGCGCTGCCATGACGGCCTGCTGGTCGATTTCGAGGACCTGTCGGAGCTCGCGGAGGCGATCAAGACCGTGCTCTCCGACAGAGCGCAGTGGCGCCGGTGGTCACGCAGCGGCGTCGCCGGCGTGCGGCGGTACTACAGCTGGGACGCGCACGCAGGGCGGTACCTCAAGAGAGTCCGGCGCCTGATGCAGCGCGACCGCAAGCAGCGGCGGCGCCAGCTCGCCTCCGGCTCTCAGGTTCGCTCTCCCTCGCTGCCGCTCCTCGAGCGCCTGTTCATCAGCGACGTCGACGGCACCCTCACCGGCGACAGAGAGAGCCTCGGGGAACTGGTCGCCTGGCTGCAGGAACGGCGGCACGAGAAGATCCTCGGTCTCGGCATCGCCACCGGACGGACGCTCGAGAGCGCGCGTCGGCAACTGCGACGCTGGGGCGTCCCGATGCCGGACGTCCTCATCACCGCGGTCGGCACCGAGATCCACTACGGCCCGAAGTCGACGCCCGACGCGGGCTGGTCGAACCACCTGCGCCATCGCTGGCGTCGCGATGCCCTCGCCGAGACGTTCGCCGAGATCCCCGGACTGCACCTCCAGGAGGCGAGGAACCAGCGCGAGTTCAAGCTGAGCTACTACGTCACGGCCGACGAGCCGCCGTCCCCCGAAGGGCTACGCCGCCGGATGGACGAGCGTCGCTTGCGGGCCAGGCTCGTGCTGAGCAAGCAGGAGACGCTCGACGTCCTCCCCGTCCGCGCCTCGAAGGGCCACGCGATCCGCTACCTCGCCTATAAGTGGGGCCTACCGCTCGGCGACCTCATCGTGGCCGGCGACTCGGGCAACGACCTCGAGATGCTGAGCGGCGACACGCTGGCCATCGTGGTCGGCAACCACAGCCCCGAGCTCGAGGCCTTGCGCGGCTCAGAGTCCGTGTACTTCGCCGACGGTCGCTACGCAGCGGGCGTCCTCGAGGGCTTGCGGCATTATGTGTCGACGGGGCAAGCCCCGGCCGTCCCGCGCCCCGGAGGCTCCTCGTGAAGTCGGAGCGCCTACGGGGAGCCCCGTCGGTCAGGAGGAACGCTGAGCAGGTGCCGGCCTTCTCGGAACGGCGCGGTTGACGACCTCGATCGAGCCGGAGGCGCCGAGACGGCGACCACCACAGACGGTTCGGCCTCTCCGCCGGTCACAGTATCCGCCTGCCCATGTCGAGCGTGAAGTACCGCGTACCGCCGGTCGAGGTGCTTACGCCCACCCCGACGTCGCGAAACGCGGGCTCGAGGATGACTGCCCGGTGGGCGACGCTGTCCATCCATAGCAGCACGATGCCCTCCGGCGTGCCGAACAGGGTCTCGGCGTCACCGCAACCGATATCCTCCCCGACCTTCCAGTAGCTGTAGCCACTCTGGGTGTAGCCGTACTCGATCAGGCGCTCCGTGACCGTACTGCCGTCGGCGCTCAGATGGGTGAGGACGCCACGCCACGCCATCTCGCTCGAGTGGGCGCGGGCCGCATCGAGCAGGTCCTCGTGGAGCCGCACGGGAGCGAGCCCTCGGCTCGTGCGTTCCTTGTTGACCAGCTCGATGACCCGTGCCTCCGCATCTGCCGCGGTGAGGGTCTCGGCGCTCGCTTCCTCGACCCGCAGGTCGCGGATCGGGCTGAAGCCGGTGGTGGCGACGGCGCTCCCCGGCATGCGGGTGCGGAACTGCCAG
>JAFGAW010000187.1 GCA_016933475.1 Thermoleophilia bacterium | reverse complement strand
CGCGCCCGGCCCGGACCCGCACGGCGTCGAGGGCGCACGGCCCCGGCGGGTCGCCGTGGCGCGAGCGCTCCCGCTACCCGCGGAGTTGCTCCAGAATCGTCGGGTCCTTGATCTCGTCGTCGCGTGCCAGGAGCAGCACCTTGGCAAGCACCTCGGCGGTCTTCGGGTCGTCGTCGGCGAAGGGCAGGAAGACGCGACCGCGATGCTGGCCGTGCACGGGGACGATGCAGATGGAGCCTCCCGGTCGGCGGTGGACGACCCCGCTGCCGAGATGGACGGAGTACTCACCCAGCTGCCCGTCGACGAGCGCCCAGCGGCCCTCGACCCGCACGTTGGCGATGTCCAGCAGCTCACAGGTCCCCGCGATGAGGCTGGCGCGCATCTCAGTGGTCGAGGCGGTGGCTTCGGGGTCGACGCCCCCGATGTGCGCCACGCTGACGACGAGGTCGAGGTCACGCATCACCTCGCTGAAGAGGATGGGCGGGACGTCCTCGACAGGCACCGCGGTCCAGGTCCCGCGGCGCACGAACCGGACCTCCTCGAGCGTGGGCGCCTCGACCTCGATCGGCGTGCCCCACCCGTCGAGGAACCCGAGCGTCACGGTCAGGTCGGCGTCGTGGAACGTGCGCCGCACGCCCTCGTCCGGGTGCGTCACCCAGCCGCGGCGACCCAGCAGGACCAGCGCCTTGCCCGGCTGAAGCTGGTGGCCCGCGTAGCGACGCGAGACCGCGCGATCCTCGAGCTCGGCGCTCGTCGGCACGTAGAGCTCGCGGAAGACCTGCTTGAACGGCTGCACGACACCGCGGCGCATGCAGTCCTTCTGCCAGAGGTCCCAGTCGCCGCGCTTCAGGAGGTCGAGGGGGTGAGCGATGCGTACCGTCTCCTGCCTGCCGAGCGCCTGCCTGACGCCGCCGTGATCGACGAGCACGCGTCCGTCGCGCGTCATGTACCCGGCGAACTCGTCGGTCACGAGCACGAGGCGGTTGAGGTGCGGGGCGAGGAGCGGGTGCCGGCTCAGTTCCTCCAGCTCATCGCCGGTGAGCGGCTCGCCGCCGACCATCGCCTGTTCGAGTGAGGCTCGGGCCCGCGACGACTGGCGGCGAAGCTCCGTCGCCCGAGCCCTGAGCGCCTTCAGCTCGCCGGAGCCTCGCAACTCCCGGGGGACCGCTTTGAGGACCCGGTCGCCGCGACGCAGCGTCACCTGAGGCCGCCCGGTCTCATCGAGCTCGAGGCCGGCGCTCGTCTCGCCGACGGTCACCGTCATGGCGTCGACGACGTCCGCGGCCGCTCGCGCCTCCATCGACCAACCGAGACGCAGCGGGTTCCTGTAGCCCGCCGTCCGCGCCAGGTTGTGCAGGCCTATCTCGACCGCCCGCCTCTCGCTGGCCTGGCGCTGCGAGCCGAACTGGCGGCTCTCGCGCAGGAACCCCTGCAGCAGCAGGTAGCGGTCGCGGACCGCGTCGTCGCGCCGGTCTCCCTCGGCCGGCAGCGGCATCAGGCCGATGCTTCTTACCGAATCCTGGTGACGCTTGTCGGAGATGCGCCGGCGGAGTTCGGCCTCGTCGACCTGCCCGAGCATCGCGGCGGCGAAGAGTTGGGCCCGTTTGTGACCGCCGGCGGTCGAGCAGTACCTCGCCGCCCTGTCGACGATCGCCCAACGGTCGGACCCCAGCCGCGCGTGCACGCGCTCGAACCACGCCACGTCGACGGCGCCGTCGACGAGCTCGGCCGCAGACAGTGGCGTCCTCTCGGCTACCTCGGCCGCCCAGGCGTCACGGAGTTCCTGTGCCACCGTCCACGCCTGGTCTTTGGTGTGGGCGTGCATCCACCAGATCCCTTCGGCCAGTCCCTCCCACTCGAGCAGCGCCTCGACGTGTCGGGCCCATTGCGGCACGAAGGCGGCGAGCTCGACCAATCTCGTCTCTTTCAGGCCCAGAGGCCGGACGGCGTCGGCGAACGCCTCCGGCGTGTCGGTCTCCGCGGGGTACGTGGCGCGGACGATATGGCTCAGCACCGTGGTCCGCGCCTCCTCGTCGTAGGTCCATCCGCGGACGAACCTGGCGGACCCCAGGGCCCTCAAGCCTCGGGCGAGCGTCGCGGCCGGACCGGTGCAGCGGAGCTGGAGCGCGGCCCGCGACGCAGGGGTCGGCATGTCCCCGCGCGCCAGTTCGACCTCCAGCACCCGTGCGCGTATCGCCTGCACGAGGCCGGCGAAGCGTTCGTTGCCGGCGACCAGCGGATGCGGCTGCCGGCCGCTGACGAGGGAGAGCGTGTGGGCTCTGGTGCGCCTGTCGGACCGCTCGAGGAACTGGTGGTACACATCCGTGTCGGTCGCGACACCGGCCCTGCAGGCGACGAGGAACGAGTCGAGAGGGGTCGCCTTGCGCCGGACTCGGGGGCCCGGCGACTCGATCCAGCGCTCGAGCGCCCACAGGCGCGCGTAATCGTCTGTGCCCCAGAGCTCCGGCCGCGCGACGGCCAGGGCGCGCGCGATGTCGACGTAGCTCACCCACCCGTCGTCGCGCCAGGTCGCGATGTAGTGTCCGTAGCGTTCTTCGAGCTCCTCCGCGCTCAGGCTCTCGTCGCCGGGTGGCATCCACACGTGCCTGCGGTCCGGCTCGCGGTCGGCAAGGTCGCGCCTCTTCATGCGGCAGAGGTGCGTCTCGGCGGCGTCGAGCACGAGGCACGGCGCGTGCTCGGGTGCTCGCGACCACCAGAGCAGGCCACAGATGCCCTGTACGACGCGCCAGTACCGCAGTCTGGGCGCCTCGTGCCCCTCGAGCACGGCGAGCGCCGCCGGGCTGGTCGCGCGGACCGTCGTCACGGTGCCTGTCGCCACGGGGACGACGGCAGCCCGCAGCAGATCCCCGCCATCCTCGTCCCGCGCCTCGGGGGGGCGGCTCTCGTACCACGCCTCCCAGACCTCCCGCAGAGGAAGTGGCTCCGCTCCGCCGGCCGGCGCGCGCGGGGGCCAAGCCAGCCCCAGCCCGTAGGCGTCGCCCAGCAGGACGCTGTGCGGCGTACCGTCCCACCCCGTGAGGGTGATCTCGTCGTCGCGGTGCTCGTGCACGAGGTCGTCGAGGCGTCGCAGCACCTCGAGTGCCGCGGGTGTGCAGAGGTCGATGGCGTGATCGGCCGGCCGGCGGGCCGGCGTGCGGTCGCCAGGGTCGCCGAGTCCCAGGTACTCCATCTCTGCGTAGGCCTCAGTCTGCCCGGACGCACTACCCAGCAGGACGTCCAGCTGTGTCGCCTCCGCGTTGGTCGGCGTGTCGCGCCGGGCTTGGAAGGCCCGCGCTAGACGGAGAGCCTCGCGCTTCGCCCGGCCCGCCTCCGACAGCCGGCGCAGCAGCTCGAGGCCGGCCAGGCGCTTCGCGGCCTGGCCGGTCTCGAGGAGGCGCCCCGCGCTGGCCAGGGCGGCCTTGTCGCCGCGACCGAGGAGCAGCGTCATCACCCCACGGCGCAGGTCACCGGCCTTGCGGCTCAGCAAGCCCTCGAGCTCTATCGCCTCGGCATCGCTCACGCGAGCGCTCCGCAGCCGCGCGAACGCCTGCTCGCGGACCCGGGCGCTGGCATCGCCCACGAGGTGCAGGAGCGCCCGGCGCATCTCTTCGTCGTCCCCCGTCAGGGCGGCGCATGCCGCCGCCCGCGAGTCGGCGTCCATCGACCTCAGGTACGGGAGCAGACGGGCCGGCGGGCGCTCGCCGAGGATCCGCGGGAGAAGCCCGGCGACGCCGCCGCGCTCGACGGTCGCGGCCGTCCAGGGCCAGACGATGGGGTCGAGTGTTGTGCGACTCTTGGTCAATCTGCTCAGCAGCCGCTCGACTCGCTCGAACATGTCGGGCGGCTGGTAGTCGACCCAGGGCGCAAGAGCGGCGAAGGCGAGGCTCGCGACGCGCAGGTCTTCGTCATCGAGCACGGGCACCAGGACGTCCAAGGCCTCCGTGAGCCTGAGCTGTGACAGGAGATACGTGGCTGCGTAGCGCCTCTCGGGCGAGTCATCGGCCAGAAGCGGGGCAGCGACGGGGACCGTGGCGGGCGCGTTCTCGTACGCCGAGCACCAGAGCCCGAGGTAGGCGTCCTCGGGCTCCCCCGTGGTGATGGCGTCGGCGCGTCGGCCAGGGTCGTCGAGGTTCGCGACGAGTCGCTCGATCAGGCTGCAGGCCCGTCGGCGGTCTCCCGCGGTCTCGGGCAGACCCAACCAGACGCCGAGCGCGCGCACGGTGGCGCTGAAGCGCGTGAGTTCATGCTCGAGGATCAGGCCCAGCATGCGCCGGAAGGCGGCCGGCTGGGCCTCGTCCACGACCTCCAGGATCGTCTGGCGCAGACCCTCCTCCCGCTGCGCCGCGAGGAGGAGTCGCTCGACGCACGACCAGCCCTCCTCGTGCGGTGACCCCAGCAGGCCGACCACTACGTGGCGGCCCATGCCGCCGATGTCGTCGTCGCCGGCGGCCGAGTCGACCAGAATGTTGAACACCTCGTCGGCCTCGTGCCCGCCGCCGGCGATCACCGCGGCGAGCAACGCTCCCAGGTCGTTGCCCCAGCTGATATGGGGCGCCCAGTGCGCGACCCAAGCCGCGTCTGGTTCGAACTCCTTGAGGACCAGCGCGATACGGAGGAAGCGCTCGCGTCTGGCGAAGAGGGTGTCTTCGGGATGGTCCGGGGCGCGGAACGGGCGCCTGTCGAAGTCGAGCAGGTACGGCGCCTTGAGGCCTTCCTGCCACAGGCGTTCGAGGTGAGTCCCCAGATCGGGGAGGAAGGCGCTGAAGAGCTTGGTCCTGCCGCGGGCCGACAGCGCGTCCAGAGCGGGACCGCAGTCCGTCGTGCGCAGGCTCCACAGCGAGGCCAGATCGGAGAGCACGGCGGTCGCCGCCGAGGACGCCCCGCGATGCAGGCGGTCCAGACGGCGCCGGCGGCGAGCCTCCCAGTCCGCCGCCTTCTGCGCCTCGAGCCGCTCGCGCGCGGTCTCCGGTCGGAGCATCCGCGTCAGCCGCCGGCGAGGGGGACGAGGCGGAGGAAGGTCACCCGGCTGTCGGGCAGGGCGCACACTTGCTCGTCGAGCGAGCGGTACCGGCGACCGTCGATCAGGACGAAGTAGTGCCCGTCCTCGAAGGACTCGAGGGCGACGCCGACGGCCGTCTCGGCGTCGACCGTCTGCCTCCCGGCTCTACCGGCGAACGCCACACGGCCGCGCTCCGCCTGCACGGCGATCTCTTCGGCGGAGAGAAAGCGCGTCAACTGCGTGGCTGCCTGACGGTCGACGAACGCGGCCACCTCGGCCCGGACGATCGCGGCGATGAACTCGCGCAGCGTGAGCGGCGACTCACCACGCACCAGATCGTGGAGAGGCAGCTGCCAGTCGGGCAGCGCCTCCCGCCGGCGTCCCGTCACGCGGGCTTCGATCGTCAGCATGCGTGCCCCCGTTCTCGTGGTGATCCGCTCCGGGCTGACCGTCACTAAGCATAATCGGGCGGAGCGTCAAAGCGGATGAGGAAGGCGCCGCTCGAGTGGTCGCGGGGGGCCCGGACCCGCGCAGCGTCGAGGACGCACGGCGCCGGCGGGCCGACGCGGGGCGATTCGCGGCGCGGGTCGCCGGGTACGACGCAGGAACGCACGTCCGACGGCCGCCGCAGGTCGGCGTTCCACGTCCAGACAGGGGGCGAGAGCGGGATGATCCAGACCACCCCGTTCCACGAGCGCACCGCCGCGCTGAACGAGACCCAGCTCTGGAGTCACTGGTCGAACCATCTCGTCGCCGGCCGCTACCAGCTGAGCGACAAGGCCGAGTACTTCGCCGTGCGGAACGCCGCCGGCCTCTTCGACACGAGCCCGCTCTACAAGTATCGCGTCACCGGGCGGGAGGCGGAGGCGTTCCTCGCCGGAGTGCTCGCCCGCGACATCCGCGCGTGTGCCCCCGGGGGCGCCCAGTACACGTGCTGGCTCGACGAGCGCGGCTTCGTCGTCGAGGACGGCGTCGTCCTTCGCCCGGCGCGCGACGAGTTCCTCCTGACCAGCGCCGAGCCCAACCTCGCGTGGTTCGCCCAGCGCATCGGGCGCCGGGACGTGCGCATCGAGGAGGCCAGCGACGAGCTCGGCGCGCTCGCCCTGCAGGGCCCGCGCTCGCGCGACCTGCTCGCGAAGCTCGTCCCGCAGGTCGCGCAGCTGCCGTACTTCGGCGTGACCGCGGGCGAGATCGGCGGCGCCGAGGTCACGGTCAGCCGCACCGGGTTCACCGGCGACCTCGGCTACGAGCTCTGGGTCGGCGCCGGCGACGCGCTCCGCGTCTGGGACGCGCTCTGGGAGAGCGTGCAGGGCCACGGCGTGCAGCCGTTCGGCCTCGACGCCCTGCAGATGCTGCGCATCGAGGCCGGCCTGCTCGAGATCGGCGCCGACTTCGACTCGAGCCGCTACGCCTGGAACGACGCCCACCGCTCGACGCCGCTCGAGCTCGGCTGGGGCCGGATGCTCGGTGATATGAAGAAGGACGACCGCGCGTTCGTCGGCCGGCGAGCCCTGGAGCGCGAGATCGCCGAGGGGACGTCGCGCTGGGCGATGCGCGGCCTCGTCGTCGACTGGCAGGACTACGACCGGCTCTACGACGAGGCGGGGCTGATACCGCCCAAGGACCATACGCCGGTCATCGAGGACTCCATGGTCTACGACGACGGCTACCGGCAGCGTGTGGGCTACGCGACGGCGTTCATGTACTCGCCGGTGCTGCAGCGCCACATCGCGCTCGCCCGCGTGCGCCCCGACCTTGCCGAGCCCGGCACGCTGGTGAAGCTCGAGCTCACCGTGGACCACCACTACGAGCCGGTCGCTGCGCACGTGGCCCGGCTGCCGCTGTTCAACCCGGAGCGAAAGACGGCCTGAGATGACGCCCAAGAAGAAGCCCGCCGAGCAGAAGAAGCCGACCAGCAGGTCGCGGTCAAAGGCCGCCGCGCCCGGGCGCAAGGCCGCCGCGCGGCCGGCGGCGCCGAAGGCCGCGGCCTCGCGCGCCGAGCGCACGTACGACGCGATCGTCGTCGGCGGCGGCCACAACGGCCTTGTCAACGGCGCCTACCTCGCCAAGGCCGGCCTGCGCACGCTCATCCTCGAGCGGCGCCACCTCGTCGGCGGCGCCGCGATCACCGAGGAGCTGCGCCCCGGCTTCTGGTTCACCACGTTCTCGTACGCGCTCTCGCTCCTCCGTCCGCAGATCGTCCACGAGCTGGAGCTCGTGAAGCACGGCTTCATGCCGCTGCTCATGTCGTCCACCTTCGCCCCGATGGAGAACGGCGACTACCTCTGGCTGAGCCAGGACCACGGCCAGAACCTGAAGGAGATCGCCCGCCACAGCAAGCGCGACGCCGACGCCTACGAGCAGTACTCGCACGACATGGACATGGTCTGCCAGGCGCTCAAGCCGCTGCTCGACCAAGCGCCGCCCGACCTCTTCAGCGACGACCCCGAGGAGCTCCTCGCGCTCGCCCATCTGGGCCGGCGGTTCCGCGGGATGGACAAGCGCACCCTGCACAACGCCGTGCGCCTGCTGACCGGCAGCGCCGCCGACTTCCTCGACGACTACTTCGAGTCCGAGATCCTCAAGGGCTACCTCGCGAGCTCGAGCATCATCGGCACGAAGGTTGGCCCGCGCTCGCAGGGCTCGGGCCTCGTCCTGCTCTACCACTCGATCGGCGAGCACGACGGCGAGTTCGGCGCCTGGGCCTTCCACAAGAAGGGCAACGGCGGGTTCACGCAGGTGCTCGCACGCGCGGCCGAAGCCTTCGGCGCCGAGATCCGGCTCGAGGCGCCCGTCGCCGCCGTGATCACGAAGGACGGCCGCGCCGCGGGCGTCGCGCTCGCCGACGGCACCGAGTTCTACGCCGACACGGTGGTGAGTGCCCTCGACCCGCGCCACACCTTCCTGGAGCTGGTCGAGCCGCGCGAGTTGCCCGACGACCTGGTCGAGACGATCCGGCGCTTCCGCTTCCAGGGGACGTCCTCCAAGGTGAACTTCGCCCTCGACGGCCTGCCCGAGTACCCGGCGCTCCCCGGCCGCGAGGACATCTTCCGCGGGTTCACCAACATCGGGCCCTCGATCGACTACCTCGAGCGCGCCTTCGACGAGGGTAAGTACGGCTGGTACAGCTCGCGGCCCTACATCGACGGCGCGATCCAGAGCACGATCGACCCGGACATGGCGCCGCCCGGCAAGCACGTCATGTCGTGCTTCATCCACTACACGCCGTACAAGCTGCTCGAGAGCGACTGGGACGCCGAGAAGGAGAACCTCGGCGACACCGTGCAGCGCACGCTCGAGTCGTTCTTCCCGGGGTTCGGCGACCTCGTGCTGCAGCGCGAGGTCGTGACGCCGCTCCACATCGAGCGCACGGTCGGGCTGTCGGAGGGCAACATCTTCGCCGGCGAGTTCTTTGCCCCGCAGATGTACTTCTTCCGTCCGGCGCCGGGCTGGTCGCAGTACCGCACGCCGATCGAGGGCTACTACCAGTGCGGCTCCGGCACCCACCCGGGGGGCTGCGTCATGGGCGCCCCCGGGAGGCTGGCCGCCCGGCGGATCCTCGGGGACCGCGCCAAGGGCAGGCGGGAGTAGGGCGCGGCGCATGCCTGTAGGACCGCTGCGCTTCGCGCGGCGGCCGCAGGCCGCAGGCCGGACGACGGTCATCCGCGGTGACCTGTCAGGCGTGAGGACCTGTCTCGGCCGCACGCTGCGGCCATGGACTCCGCCGTGCGGCCGCAGAGCCCTCTCCCGCTGCATTCACCGTGTCCGCGGGCTTCGTCCACCCCAGGCCGATGAGGCTCTGCTGCTGGGCAGCGACTTCAAGCGCCTGCGGCGTCTGTCGCGGCGATACGGGAGCGGCGGTCGGTGGCCGTCTCCACGCCTCCGTTCCCCGCCGGGAGACGGGTGCTGTCCTCTCTCTTGAGGGAAGGGTAGTCGAAAGGTCGCGATCTCGGACACGGCACAGAGGCAGGGAGGCATGGTCCGTATCGCCATCGTCGGCGCAGGAGTCTCTGGCAGACTCGTCGCGCTGAACCTGCTCCGCCGAGCGAGTGCCGCTCTCGAGATCAGGATGTTCGACCGCAGCGACGAGCGGTCGATGGGGCCGGCATACTCTGACGACGCCCCGTACCTGCTCCTGAACGTCCCGGCCGGCCGGATGAGCGCCGTGTCGGAGGATCCGCGGCACTTCCTCGGCTGGGCCCTCGCGAAGGGGGTCGCGGCGGACGAGTCGAGCTTCTTGCCGCGCAGGCTGTATCGGGAGTATGTGCTCGAGCTGCTCGAGGAGACGCGGCGGGCACAGACGGGCGCCGCGTCCCTCAAGCAGGTCCACGCGGAGGTGACGGGCGTCGACGTCGAGGGGAGGCACGCGAGGGTCACGGCGCGGGGCACGGAGCCCTACGACGCCGACGCCGTCGTCCTCGCGCTCGGCAACTTCCCTCCCCGCCGCCCTCGCCTGACCGGGGGCGGGGCGGTCGGCAGCGGACGCTTCGCGGAGGACCCTTGGGCGCCGCCCGTCATGGGCTCCCTTGCGCCGCACGACACCGTCGTGCTCGTCGGCACCGGCCAGACGACCGTCGATCTGGTCCTCAAGCTGCACCACCGTGGGCACCAAGGACCTGTCGTCGCCCTCTCTCGACATGGCCTGCTGCCCCTGGTGCACACCACCTTCGAGGACTATCCCTCCTCTGTCGAGGAGCTCCGGCAGCTGGCGAGCGTCAGCGAGATGCTTCGGGTGGTCCGCCGGCACCTCCGACGGGCCGAAGAGCTCGGGGTCGACGGGCGGGCGGTCATCGATGCGCTGAGGCCGGACACGCAGGCACTGTGGCAGCGCCTCTCGGTGGCGGAGAAGAGCAGGTTCCTGCGCCACCTCTTCCGCTACTGGGAGATCGTACGCAGCAGGATCCCCCCCGAGAGCATGGCGGTGGTCGACGAGATGCGCGCGAGCGGCAGGCTCGACATCGTGGCCGGACGGCTCACCGATGTCGTCGAGGACGGGGAGGCGCTGGAGGTACGCTACAGGCGGCAGGGTTCAGACACGACCGAGACCATCCGCGCGGGCCTCGTCATCAACTGCATAGGGCCGGAGTCGGAGTGCGAGAGGGTCGACGACCCGCTCGTGAGGGACCTGCTGAGCAAAGGGCTGATCCGCCCGGGTCCGGTGCGACTCGGCATCGACGCGAGCCCCGATGGTGCCGTCATCGGACGGAGCGGTGAAGCGTCGCAGGTGCTGTACACGCTGGGGTCGACGATGAGGGGCGTGCTCTGGGAGGTGGTGGCCGTGCCCGAGATCCGGGTCCAGGCCGAGCGGCTCGCCCGCACGCTCGTCGATCGCGGACGGTGAGACCACGGCCGTCGAGGGGAGCTCAAGGGGAAGAAGTGGCTGGCGAGGAAGGACTCGAACCTTCAATCCCCTGATCCAGAGTCAGGTGCCTTGCCAGTTAGGCCACTCGCCAGCGCTGCCCGAAGGCCACCTGAGTGTACCGCGGTACAGACGTTCCCCTCAAGCGTATGGCGCCACAGCTGGGCTCGGAACGACGCCGGCCGTCAGCGGAGCCGCGCGCCGGGCGCAGACGGCCGGAGGGTGTCAGGCCTTGTCCTGCCGCCCCTGGGCCTGCAGCTTCGCCCAGGTGTCCCTGAGCGTGAGCGTACGGTTGAAGACCAGCGCGCCGGGTGTCGAGTCGGGGTCGGGGCAGAAGTAGCCGAGGCGCTCGAACTGCACGGTCTCGCCGACCGGGAGGTCGGCGAGCGAAGGCTCGACGACGCACCCGCGGAACACGGTCTCGGACTCCGGGTTGAGGTCGGCGAAGGGGTCGCGGTCACCGCCCATGGGGTGCGGGCTGGTGAAGAGGTGCTCGTAGAGCCGCACCTCGGCCGGCACGGCGTGGGCGGCCGACACCCAGTGGAGGGTGGCCTTGGGGCGGCGGCCGTCGGGAGCGTCGCCGCCGCAGGTGGCCGGGTCGTGCGTGCAACGCAACTCGATGACCCGGCCCTCCGAGTCCTTCACCACGTCGGTGCAGGTCACGAAGTAGGCCGAGCGCAGCCGCACTTCGCGGCCGGGCGCGAGGCGGAAGAACTTGCGCGGCGGGTCCTCCATGAAGTCGCCGCGCTCGATCCACACCTCGCGGCCGAACGGCACCCGGCGGCTGCCGGCGCCCGGGTCCTCCGGGTTGTTGGGGACCTCCATCTCCTCGACCTGCCCCTCGGGGTAGTCCTCGATGACGACCTTGAGCGGATCGAGCACGCCGAAGCGGCGCGGCGCCTGCCGGTTGAGCACGCCGCGCACGGCGTGCTCGAGCATCTCGACCTCGGCGACGTTGTCAGCCTTGGCAACGCCGACCAGCGTCGCGAAGTCGCGGATACCCTCGGCGGGGAAGCCGCGCCGGCGCAGGCCCGAGATGGTCGGCATGCGTGGGTCGTCCCAGCCGCGCACGTGGCCCTCGTTGACGAGGCGCAGGAGGAAGCGCTTGGAGAGCACGGTGTGCGTGAGGTTGAGGCGCGCGAACTCGTACTGCCGCGGGCGGGAGGGCACCGGCAGGTTCTCGACGAGCCAGTCGTAGAGCGGGCGGTGGTCCTTGAACTCGAGGGAGCAGAGCGAGTGCGTGACACCCTCGATCGCGTCGGACTGCCCGTGGGCGAAGTCGTAGCTCGGGTAGATGCACCAGGCTTCGCCCGTGCGCGGGTGCTCGGCGTGGAGGATGCGGTACAGGACGGGGTCACGCATGTGGAAGTTGCCGGCGGCCATGTCGATGCGCGCGCGCAACACGCGCGCGCCGTCGGGGAACTCGCCGGCACGCATGCGCTCGAGCAGGTCGAGGCTCTCGTCGGCCGGCCGGTCACGCCACGGGCTCGGCCGGCCGGGCTCGGTGAGCGTGCCGCGGTACTCGCGGATCTCCTCGGCGCTGAGGTCGTCGACGTAGGCCTTGCCGGCCTGGACGAGGTACACGGCCCACTTGTAGAGCTGCTCGAAGTAGTCGGAGGCGAAGTACAGGCGCTCACCCCAGTCGAAGCCCAGCCAGCGGACGTCGGCTTCGATGGCGTCGATGTACCGCTGCTCCTCCTTCATCGGGTTGGTGTCGTCGAAGCGCAGGTTGCAGTGGCCGCCGAACTCCTCGGCGATACCGAAGTTGAGGCAGATCGACTTGGCGTGTCCGATGTGCAGGTAGCCGTTGGGCTCGGGGGG
>JAFGAW010000025.1 GCA_016933475.1 Thermoleophilia bacterium | reverse complement strand
CGGCGACTCCCGAAACGGACGCGGCCGTGCCGGAAGCAGCGTCCTGTGCAGTACGCGTCCCCGCCCCAGAAGCAGCGCCTTGCGCAGCACCCGCGGCCGGTGTCATCCCGGTGCCTTCGGCGTTCGTCATGACGGGTCGATGATAGCACAGGGAATTTCGATATGAGGTTGACGCGGCGCGCCCGTAGTGTAGATTCGTATCGATAAGTGTCGATATGAGACACTCACGTGTAACGGAGGACGCCGTGAACCAGCAGAGTCGGACCGACGACGAGCTCAAGCAGACCATCCGCGAGCGGTACGCCGAGCGGGCCGCGGCAGCGGCGGACACGAAGACTTGCGGCTGTTGCTGCGGCCCGGCGACTCCTGTCGAGTCTCAGGACGAGGTCGCCCGCGGTCTCTACGCCGTCGACGAGACCGGGGACCTGCCCCCCAAGGCGGTCCTGGCCAGTCTGGGGTGTGGTAACCCTACGGCGCTCGCCGACCTGCAGCCCGGCGAGGTCGTGCTCGACCTGGGGAGCGGGGGCGGCATCGACGTGCTGCTCGCGGCGCGCCGCGTGGGCCCGGGCGGCAAGGCCTACGGGGTCGACATGACCGACGAGATGCTCGCCCTCGCGCGCGAGAACCAGGAGAAGGCCGGGGTCGCCAACGTCGAGTTCCTCAAGGGCGAGATCGAGGACGTGCCCCTTCCCGACGCGAGCGTCGACGTCGTCGTGAGCAACTGCGTCATCAACCTGTCCGTCGACAAGGACCGCGTCCTGCGTGAGGCGTACCGCGTGCTCAAGCCGGGCGGGCGGCTTGCGGTGTCGGACATCGTCTTCCAGGGCGACGTCTCGCTCGTGCCGCAAGGACTGCGCGAGGACGCCGATGCTTGGGCCGGTTGCGTCGCCGGAGCGCTCGAGGAACAGGATTATCTTGCGCGGTTGCGCGCCGCCGGCTTCGCGGACCCGGCCGTCGAGGTCACGAACGTGTACGACGGCTCGCCCGCCAACTCGTGCTGCGGCGCCCCGGCATTGCCGGCCGGCGTGCGGCTGGTCAGCGGCTTCGTGCGCGCGGTCAAGCCGCGCTGACGGGCGGCGGCCGTCTTGGCCGCGCGACCAAGGCGACGGATCGCGGGGCCGCGGCACTTCCTCGGCACGAGATGGTGAGCTTCGCGGCGTAGCGGGTACGTTCACCCACGCAACTACGACTGTCGGGCCTGCAGTCGAGGAGCGGGGGCCGTGAGGATCGTCGTCATCATCGTGTTCACTCTCTCTCTGGCAGTGGTGGCCGGCGCCGCGGTGGTCGCGGCGCGCGGCGGCGCCGCGCTCGAGGGCGCCGGCGGTGGCCCCGCGCTCGAGGGCGCCGGCGGTGGCCCCGCTCCCACTCGCGCTGCCGTCGTCGTCGCCGGGCCGGGAGAGGATGCAGCAACGAAGGCACGAGCGACGGCGCTCGCCATCGTCAAGGACATCGCGCGAGAGATCACTGCTGAGATGGGAGACGCGCACGAGCGTCTCGTCGAGCGCGGCAAGCGCAAGGGCGAGGACTACCGGCTCTGGCGCGACTACCTCGACCGGGTCCGGGCACGCTACGGCGTCACCTCCGTCTACACCATGGTCAAGCTTGACCGCGAGACTGCCGGCGTCGTCGTCGAGGCCGTCGGCGACCCCGACGCCGCCGACGCGTGGCTGGCGGCTTACGAGCTCGAGCCGGCGATGAAGAGAGCCTTCAGGGGCCGGGCGGCCGCGCGCAAGGACGCCCCGTGGTTCGACCCGCGCATCCGCGGTGGCGCACCCCATGTGAGGGCGCTGGCTCCGGTGCGCGACAGCGACGACGAGGTCGTGGCCATCGTCGGTGTCGATGTGGAGGTGGGCGACCGCCGGGTCACCCGTTGAGGCCCCGCCGATCCGGCCCCCGCCGCGGCCCGGCCGGCTGGCCGTCGCCGCTTCCCACGGCCCGCTCCGTCGCCCAGGCACCGTTCGACTGCTAAGCTCGACCGCGACGGCGAGCAGGGAGGGTGCGTGATGCGCGACTGGGATCGCGAGCGGGTCGGCGAGGTTCTCGAAGGCGCCGGTGTCGACGCCTGGGGTGTCGCCGCGAATGCCCCTCGACTGCCGCTGGCGCCGCCGCTCCCCACGGCCATCACGCTGCTCAAGCGTTTCGACCGCGCCGAACTGAGCGGCGTCGAGCACGGCCCGCACGAGACCTACTACGCCGGCTACCTGCGTCTCAACGCCGCCCTCGACACGGCGGCCGCGACGCTCGTCGAGGGGTTGCGTGCCGCGGGCGTCGCGGCCGAGTACGTGCCGCCGACCGTCCCCGAAGAGCTCTACGAGACGATCGCCGACTGGGGGGACGCGGGCGTGTTCGCCCACAAGACCGCGGCGACGCGAGCCGGGCTTGGATGGATCGGTAAGACCGCATTGTTCGTCTCCCCGGAGTTCGGCCCGCGTGTCCGTCTGGCCACCGTGTTCACCGACCTCGCGCTCGAGGCGGGCACGCCGGTCGCGGAGGGACGCTGCGGCACGTGCCGGCGCTGCGTTGACGCCTGCCCGGCGGGCGCCGGACGCGACGTCACCTGGCGGGCCGGTATGCCGCGCGAGGCGCTCTACGATGAGAAGGCCTGCGAGGCCGAGACCGAGCGCTACCCGGACCTCGGTGGGGTCTGCGGCGTGTGCATCGCCGTATGCCCGTGGGGGCGCGACGGCTGATCTGCGTCGCAAGGCGCGCCGGCTGAGATGCGTCGCAAGGCGCGCCGGCGCACGGCAGGAGAAGCGCCCGCCGCCTGATACGCGAGACGCCCGCCGCCTCAGACGAGAAACGCCCGCCGCCCGGCGTGAGCCGGGCGGCGGGCGTCTTGACCGTCAGGTCTGTCAGGCAGGCTTGACGTTCACGGCCTGGGGGCCCTTGCGGCCCTCCGTGACCTCGAACTCCACGGCCTGACCTTCCTGCAGAGTCTCTACGCCGGGCGCCAGATCGGCGACGTGAGCGAACACGTCCTTGCCCTCTGCGCGCTCGATGAAGCCGTAGCCCTTCTGCAGGTTGAACCACTTGACTGTGCCTTGAGCCACTACTACTCCTTGATCGGCGAGCGGCTCAATGCGACGAGTGTGGCAACGAAGCGCGCTCGAACAGTTTGACGCCCGCAGGGGTGGCACCTCCGCGGGCGTCGTAGACAGTCTACCCGTTTCCGCCGTGTCGTGCTGCGCACGCACGTCCGTCACGGTCGCGGGTTCCGCGCGGGCGCCCGTCGGTCGTTCCGCGCGGGCGCCCGTCGGTCGTTCCTCGCGGCGCCCCGAGGGTGCCGTCAGTCGGGCGTCACGGGCGCCTTGAGCGCGCCCATGACGATGCGCGTCCACAGGTGGAGCGCCGCCGCCGGATCGACGTCTTCGCTGGCGACGAGCCGCTGGATCGCGAGCCCGGCCGGCGCAGCGATGCTGAGCGAGGCGAGCCCCTGGAGGCGCCGCAGCCGGCCGGGCTCGTCGCTGCCGGCAAGGCAGCCGGCGAGCGCGTCCCGCAGACTGCGGTGCGCGGAAGCCTCGCGGACGCGCAATGCCTCGTCACGCAGAACGACGGGCAACAGCTCGTAGTGACGGCGGAAGGCGGTGAGGCGCGTCAGCGCACGCTCTTGCGTGGCGATGACCGCGGGGATCCGCTTGACGCCGACCGGCAGACGGCGGACGGCGCGACGCATGAGCGCGCGGTTCTGGTGGTCGACGGTCGCGTGCAGGCGGTGCACCAGCCCGCGCTTGTCGCCGAAGTAGTACGAGACCGCCGACCGAGGCTCGCCGGCGCGGGCGGCGACGGTCTCCAGGGTGAGGGCCCTGAAGCCGCGCTCGTGGACGACTTGCCGGGCGGCGGTCAGCAGGTTGACCGCGACCGGGGCCAGGTCGCCCGCCGGGTCGGGTTCCGTCTCGGGCGGCAGCGGTGGGGCGCCGGACTCCCAGTCGACGGCCTCGCGCACCTGCGCGACGAGAGGGCCGGCGGTCCCTCCGAGGCAGGCGTAGAGCATCTCGGCGAGCAGGGCGAAGACACCCTCAGTGTCGACCGCGTCGGGGTCGATGAGCGCCTGCGCAGCGACCCCTTCGCCGATGCCGAGGAGGAGCGTCGTCAGTGCGTCCCGGTCCTCGAGCGGCACGGTGGACGACTCGAGACACATCACGCCGATGCGGCGGTAGGAGTCGTAGAACTCGGCCAGGCGTCGACGGGCGTCGCGGTCGCGGAGGATGTAGGGGAGCAGGTCGAAGTAGGTCGCGTACAGTGATGTCTGCAGGGCGAGATCGCGGTGGAGGGCGATGAGCTCGCGGGCGTGCCCGGTCAGTGGGTCCGGCGGCTCGTGCAGCCCGTCGACGAGGGCGACGTCGGTGTCGTGCCAGAGCGAGTCGACCAGCGTGGCGACGAGCCCGGCCTTGCTCTCGAAGTGATAGATGATCAGCGACTTCGTCTCGCCGGCCTCGGCGGCGATGCGCCGCAGGGTCAGGCCCTCGTAGCCGTCGCGCGTCAGCACGCGGTGTGCGGCCTCGAGGATGCGCCTGGCGGTGGGCGAAAGCCGCGCCGTGGCGTAGGCGAACGCCTCGCCCGCGACCGGACGTGCCACCGGCTCTTCCACCCGACCCCGACCCTCCGCCTCGACACCTGTGCGCCGTCTCGGCGCTGGGCCGAATCCTACGCCATCGAGGCCGTGGCGCGCTGTGTGCGCGGTGTGTGCGGCTCTTCGGTGCACGGCAGGGGCCGCCCGCGACGTGTGACCTTACTCCGCGACGTGTGATCTACCGCAGCGCGACAGGGTGCGACACCCGGTCCCTGTTGCTGACTACTCCGGGACTCTTTTCGTTGCGTCACGACAGAGGTACTCATGCGGGTCTTGACACGAGCGGAGGGGCGTCTAGGATACATGGAAGTCAGTTGACCGGTCAGTCGAACTGATGGCGAGCCGTGCGACGCGTGCCGGCTCTGGGTTCGCCCCCGAGTGATGTGGCGGAGGCAGCGTGCTCTCCCCCTCGACTGCGCTGCAGGGCCCTCACTCAGACGACCGGCGACCCGCGCGGCTTCGCCGCGCCCGGTCGCCGCTCCCGCCGCCGGCGGCCAGGCCCCGGCCGCCGGCGGCAACTCTAAGGAGGCTGCGATGTCCGCTGCTGAAGGCGCGCGATCCGCGCTCGAAGAACGGGTGGTGGCGGCTGTCACCGCGGGCCGCGACGAGCTCGTCGGTCTGGTCGGCGACCTGATCGCCTTCGACACGACGGCGCGCAACCCGGGCGACCCGGCGCGCGACGAGGCGGCGTTGCAGGAGTACCTGCGCGCGCGGCTCGCCGCCGTCGGGGCGACGACCGACGTCTGGGAGCCGGAGGCGACCGGCACCGGCAATCGCTTCGTTCCCGACGACTTGGACTTCGAGGGCCGGCCGCAGCTGGCCGCGCACCTGCGCGGCGCGGGCGGCGGCCGCAGCCTTCTCCTGAACGGGCACATCGACGCCGTCTCGGCCGAGCCCAGGGAGCTGTGGACGAGCGATCCCCACAAGGCCGAGGTGCGCGACGGCAGACTCTACGGCCGGGGCAGCTGCGACATGAAGGGCGGCATCGCCGGCATGCTCTTCGCCGTCGAGACGCTGCAGCGCCTCGGCGTGCGGCTGGCCGGAGACGTCGTCTGGTGCACCGACACCGACGAGGAGTCCTCGGGCGCCGGCGCCTACGCCTGCGTCGCCCACGGCGTGCGCGCCGAGGCCGGCCTCTGTGCCGAGCCGACCGGCTTCGACGCCTGGGTCGCCTGTCGCGGAGGCGTCAACCCGATCCTCACCATCGAGGGGCGCACCGGCCATTCGGAGACCGCGCAGCCGCACTGGAGTGCGGGGGGCGCCGTCAACGCGATCGAGAAGTGGGAGCTCGTGCAGCGCGCGATCCGCGACCTGCGCGAGGACTGGCGTAAACGGCCCGAGCACGAGCACCCCTATCTCTCTCCGCCCGACATCCTGCCGACGGTGATCCACGGCGGCGAGTGGATGGTGACCTACCCGTCGTCGTGCGCGGTGACGCTCTCCGTGCAGTACATGCCGGCGCGCGTCGACGCCGACGGCTCGGGAGCCGCCGTCTTCCGTGAGGTCGAGGAGCGTCTCAACGCCGCGGCTGCCGCCGACCCGTGGTTCGCCGAGCACCCGATCCGCTGGCACTGGCCCTGCGACATCGTGCCCGACGAGGTGCCCGGCGATCACCCCATCGTGACGGCGGCGTTGGCCGCGGCGAGGGACGTCGGCCGCGCCGGCGTCGTCACCGGCATGGACTCGTGGCACGATGCCGCCGTGTTCATCCGTCGCGCGGCGACGCCGACGATCTCGTTCGGCCCGGGCTCGCTGGCCCAGGCCCACGCGGTCGACGAGTTCGTGCCCGTGCAGGACCTCGTCGACCATGCCGCGTCGGTGGCGCTGGTGCTCCTGCGCTGGTGCGGCGTCGCGGAGTGAGACGGGTGCGCCGTGCCGGCGGAGGCTGACCCCGTCTCACCGTCGAGGCCGTCACGCCGGGCGTGTCGCGGCGACGCCGGCCGGTCGCTGGGGGAGCCGGCACCGTGAAGCGCCCGGTCACGCTCGGTCTCGTGCAGATGGCCATGGGGCCCGATCGCGAGACCAACGTCGAGAGGGGCTTCGCCTTGGCCCGGCAGGCACGGGAGCGCGGCGCCGATCTGATCGTCTTCCCCGAGCTCTTCTCGGGGCGCTTCTTCTGCAGGGAGCTCGACCCTCGCCACACGGCGCTCGCCGAGTCGGTCCCGGGGCCGCTCTGCGACCGCCTCGCGGGGCTGGCGCGCGAGCTCGAGGCGGTCGTCGTCGGCTCGCTCTTCGAGCGGGTGCGCGACGGCGTCTACTTCAACACGGCCGTCGTCCTCGAGCGTGACGGCACGCTGCTCGGGCGCTCGCGCAAGATGCACATCCCGATGGACCCGGGCTACCTCGAGAAGTACTACTTCACGCCCGGCGACACCGACTATCCGGTCTTCCGCACCTCGCTGCTCGACCTCGCCGTGCCGACCTGCTGGGACCAGTGGTTCCCCGAGCCGGCGCGCATCTACGGTCTCAAGGGTGCCGAGCTGATCGTCTACCCCAGCGCCATCGGCACGCTGCCGGGCGACCCCTACGACGACGCCGTCGACACGTGGCGCGTGGCGATGCGCGGCCACGCCGTGTGCAACGCCCTCTACGTGGCCGCGGTCAACCGTGTGGGCGACGAGGGCGGGATGACGTTCTACGGCCACACGTTCGTGGCCCAGCCCGACGGGCGCGTGATCGCCGAGGCGGGCGAGGACGAGCAGGTCCTTCTCGCCCGCCTCGACCCCGACCGGATCGCTCGCACGCGTACGCTGTCGCTCTTCTACCGCGATCGGCGGCCGGAGACGTACCGCGATCTGCTCCGGCAGGTGGCCGAGAGCGAGCCGCCGATGGAGGCGTGACGGCGTCGGCGCCTCGGCATGGGCGCGTCACGTGCCGATCTCGGGGGCTCGCGTGGCGTTCTGCGTCGCGGCGTGTGGCCTAACGCGGGCATCTCCAATCACATGCTCTTCTGGGGTATCATCGAGGGGGTCAGAGGCGGCCTTCCCGGCCGCCGTTCGCCCGGCTCGGACCCTCTCGCGTGGGGGGGCGCTGCGCGCGCAGGCGTCCGTGCCACCGAGGAGGCTGCATGACCACTGCGGTCGGCACCGGACCCTGGACGGAGGACGTCTCCACCCTCCCCGACGAGGTCTCGACGTGGTTCGGCGCCGTCATGGGCTGGGGCGGCGTCGCAGTGTTCGACGAAGCGGTCGACCTCGTCGACCTGACCCGCGAGTTCGCCGCACGCCTCGTCGACGAGTGCTGCGGGCAGTGCTCCCCCTGCCGCATCGGCATGCACGAGGTGGCGGGGATCCTCGAGCGCGTCTGCGAGGGGCACAGCGGGGAGCAGGAGCTCGAGCGCGCCCGCACCCTCGCCGCTCACGTCGCCGACGCGGCGCGCTGCGACCTGGGTCGCACGGGGGCCGCCACCGTGCTCGAGGCGCTCGAGCGCGAGCGCGATGCCTTCCTTGCGGCCGCCACGGCAGGAGCGCCGCGAGCGCGCGGCGACTACGCCGCGACCGTGGTGGCGCCCTGCATGGCCGCGTGCCCCGCCGGCGTCGACATCCCGGCCTACGTCGAGCAGCTGCGCATCGACGCCGTCGATCGCTCCGCCGAAGCCGTCAGGCGACGCTGCCCCATGCCGGCGACGATCGGCCGCGTCTGTATCCGGCCGTGCGAGGACGCCTGTCGTCGCGGCGTCGTCGACGAGCCCATCGCGATCCGTACGCTGAAACGGTTCGTGGCCGACAGCGAGCCCGAGGTCCGGGCCTGCGCGCTGCCCGGCCAAGCCCGCGTCGGCATCATCGGCGCGGGCCCGGCCGGCCTCGCTTGCGCTTACTACCTCGCCTTCGAGGGCATCCGCTCCACCATCTTCGAGGCTCTGCCGGAGCCCGGCGGCATGGCCGCCGTAGGCATCCCCGACTACCGGCTGCCGCGTCAGGTGTTGCGCGCCGAGGTGGCGCGCGTCGAGACGCTCGGCGTCGAGATCCGCTACAACCAGCGTTTCGGTGTCGACGTGACCATGGAGGAGCTGTTCGCCCAAGGCTACGAGGCGGTCTTCGTCGCCGTCGGTGCGCACCACTCGGCGCGCATGGGCTGCAATGGTGAGGACGCCGGCTACGAGGGCTTCATGCCCGGCGTCGAGTTCCTGCGCGAGGTCGCCCTCGGCCGCGTGCCGCTGAGCGGCGAGACCATGCTCGTCATCGGCGGCGGCAACGTGGCGATGGACTGCGTGCGCACCGCCCGCCGGCTCGGCTTCGGCGACGTGCACCTGCTGTATCGGCGCACCGAGGCCGAGATGCCGGCCGACCGCGTGGAGATCGCCGAGGCAAGGGAGGAAGGTGTCGTCTTCGACACTCTGGTGGCACCGGTCAGGATCCTCGCCGAAGACGGACGTGTCACCGGCCTCGAGTGCCGGCGCATGAAGCTGGGTGAGCCGGACGCGTCGGGCCGCCGTCGTCCCGAGCCGGTCGAGGGATCCGAGTTCGTCGTCGCCTGCGACGCCGTCGTCCCCGCCATCGGCCAGGTCTGCCGCGTCGACGAGCTGGTGCCCGACACGGTCGCGGTCAGCAGCTGGAAGACGGTCGAGGTCGACCCACTCACGTTGCAGACGGCCGACCCGAGGGTGTTCGGCGGCGGCGACTGCTTCACCGG
>JAFGAW010000186.1 GCA_016933475.1 Thermoleophilia bacterium | reverse complement strand
TCTGCGGCCTCGGCGCCTCGGGGCGCAACGGCGGCTGGGTCAACGGCTGGCAGGACGCGCTGCCGTCACTCGTCGGGCTGTTCGGCGCGGACCGCGCCCGCTGGCTCCTGGAGCAGTCGGTGGAGAGCGTCGACGAGATCGCGCGCACGGTCGCCGAGGGCGCGATCGACTGCGACCTCACGCTGAACGGAGGCGTCACCGTCGCGCTCTCCGAGGCGCAGATGGCACGCTTCGAGGAGGAGAACGCCGAGCGCGAGCGCTACGGCGCCTCCGGGTACGTCGAGCTCCTCGACGCCGCGGCCGCGCGCGCGGCGTGCGGCTCGCCGCGGGCGCTCGGCGGCGTCGTGCTCAAGACCGCCGGCGGCGTGCAGCCGGCGCTGCTCGCGCAGGGCCTGCGCCGGCTCGCCGTCGAGGCCGGCGTGCGCGTCTTCGAGGCGAGCCCCATGACGCGCCTGCGCCGCTCCGCGCCGGCCGTCGTCGAGACCCCCGCCGGCTGTGTGACGGCCGACAAGGTCGTCCTCTCCGGCGGCGCCTGGATGGCCCAGATCTCCGAGTTGCGGCGGACCGCCTTCGTGATCCCTTCGCACGTGGTGGCGACGGCGCCCTCCGCCGAGGTCCTCGACGAGATGGGCTGGCAGCGCGGCCGGCCGTTCTCGGACGGGCGCACGGCCGTACACTACGGGCAGCGCACGGTCAGCGACCGGCTGGTCTTCGGCCGCGGCGGGGGTCAGCTCGGCTTCGCCGGCCGCGTCATCCCGGCCCACTTCCACGACAGGGCCAACGTCGAGAGCATCGTCGCCGACCTGCGCCAGCTCTTCCCCGCCTCCCGCGACCTCGCGATCGAGTGGCGCTGGGGCGGACCGGTCGAGCGCACGCAGCACGGCTTCCCCTGGGTCGGGACCCTCGGCAAGGGGCGCAACATCCACTACGGCATCGGCTACGGCGGCAACGGGGTCGCGCCGAGCAACCTCATCGGGCGCACGCTGGCGTCGGTGGCGCTCGAGCGCGACGACGACCACGCGCGCTCGCCGCTGGTCTCCGACCCGCCGAGCTACCTGCCCCCCGAGCCGGTCCGCTTCGTCGCCGCCCGCGCCATGCGCTCGGCGATCGAGCGCTACGAGGTGCTGGAGGACGAGGGCCGCAAGCCCGACCCGGTCTCGACCTTCCTGCGCCGCGGGCTGGGGATGAGCGTCCCCAAGGGTCCCGAGGTGAGCCGCCTGCTGCACCGCGACGACGAGTGAGCGCCGGGCCCCGGCGGACGAGGTGCGCCGTGACGCGATGACCGTGAGGTCGGGCGCGGCGCGACGACCGGTGAGATGACGGCGACGGGGGCGGTGAGCGCGAGTCTGCGCTCCCCGCCCCCGTCGCCTGACGGCTCAGACTCGTTGCGACCGGCGTCGCCGCGACCCTGACGTCAGAGCGTCACCCGCGCTGAGTCACGCCCCGAGCATCCCTCGCGTCAGAGCGTCACCCGCTTGGCGTCCAGCAACCCCGCGGCGGCGATGATCTCCGTCAACTGGGCGTCGCTGAGCGGGTCGCTGACCGCAAGGCCCATGACCTCGGGCTCGCCGGGCTTGGACGGCGCCACCGTCACTTGCGAGATGTTGATGCCGAACTCGCCCATCTTGGTGCCGATCCTGCCGAACGTGCCGGGCACCTGCGCCCTGGCGCGCAGGAACACCATGTTCTCCACAGGCTCGATGTCGATGCTGTGCCCGTAGATGCCGACGAACCGCGGCCGGTGCGCCGCGCCGATAGTCGTCCCGGCGACGTCGAGAGGGCCAGCGGCGTCGCGGGCGCTCACCCTGATGACGTTGAGGTAGTCGACCGCGGCCGGCTCCTTGACCTCGTGGGCGCTCAAACCGCGCTCCTCGGCGATGCCGGCCACGTTGACGAAGTTCACGTCCTCGACCTTGCCGGCCAGCATCCCCTGCAGCACGCCGAGCGTAAGGATGCGCGTGTCGTAGCGCCCGATGACGCCCTCGTAGGTGATGTCGACGGCCTCGACCGGACCCTCGGCGACCTGCACGAGGAGCTTGCCGAGCATCTCGCACAGCCCGAGGTAGGGCATCAGCTCGTCGGCCTCCTCGCCGGGCACCATCGGCACGTTGACGGCGTTGGGCGCGAACTGGCCCTTGAGGACGAACGCGACCTGCTCGGCGATGATCGTCCCGGCGCGCAGCTGGGCCTCCTTGGTCGAGGCGCCGAGGTGCGGGGTACAGACGACCGAATCGTGGCAGAAGAGCGGGCAGGACGTGGTCGGCTCCGACGGGTACACGTCGACGGCCGAGGCCGCCACCTTGCCGCTCGCGATGGCGCGGGACCAGGCCTCCTCGTCGATGATGCCGCCGCGGGCCACGTTGATCACCCGTACGCCGTCCTTCATCTGGGCGAAGGCGTCGTCGTCGACGAATCCCATGGTCTCGGCGCTCTTCGGGAGATGCACGGTGATGAAGTCGGCCTCGCGATAAATGCGGCCCGGCGTGTCGGCCCTCTCCAGACCGAGCTCGTGGAAACGCTCGGCCGGCACGAACGGGTCGTAGGCGATCACCTTCATCTTGAGGCCGCGGGCGCGCTCGGCGACGAGAAAGCCGATGCGGCCGAGACCGATGATGCCGAGCACCTTGTCCTGCAGCTCGACGCCGCCCTTGCCCCAGCGGCCCTTCTCCCAGTTGCCGGCCTTGAGGTCGCAGTGGGCCTGCGGGATGTTGCGCGCGCAGGCCATGATCAGGGCGACGGTGTGCTCGGCCGCGCTGAGCACGTTGCTCTGCGGCGCGTTGACGACGACCACGCCGCGCTTGGTCGCCTCCGTGACGTCGACGTTGTCGACGCCGACGCCGGCGCGGCCCACGACCTCGAGCTTCTCGCCGGCCTGGAGCACCTCGGCGGTGACCTTGGTCGCCGAGCGGATGATCAGGCCGTGGTAGTCCTTGATGCGGGCCAGGAGCTCGGCGGCGTCCCACTCGGTGCCGACGTCGACCGCGAAGCCCTGCTCCTCGAGGAAGGCGATGCCCTCGGGGGCCAGCTTCTCCTTGACGAGGACCCTCTTCTGCTCGGTCATGTGTCCTCCCCTCAGAGCTGGACGGGGCTCTTCATGAGCACCCGCTCCGCCGCGCCGACGCCGGCCCCGAAGGCGACGTCGTAGCCGAGCTCGGCCAGCACCATCTCGACGACACCCATGCCGACGAGGATGTCGCTGGCCCCGAAGTAGCCGCAGTGCCCGAAGCGGAAGATCTGACCCTTGAGCTTGCCCTGACCGCCGGCTAGCCAGACGCCGTACTTGTCGCGCGCCAGCTTGGTGATCTTGCCGCCGTCGACCCCGGCCGGGACCTTGCACGCCGTGACCGAGTTGGCCTCCGGGTCGTCGGGGCCGAAGAGCTCGATGCCGAGCGCCTTGACGCCCTCCTTGCAGGCCTTGCCCAGCCAGCGGTGGCGCTCGAAGACGCACTCGAGGCCCTCGTCGCGGATCAGCCCGATGGCGGCGTTCTGGGCGACCATCAGCGAGACCGCCGGGGTGTAGGGCGTCTGCGCGGAGTCGCCGGTCATCTTCTTGCGGGCTGCGACCCAGTCGAAGTAGAAGCGGGGCTGGGTCGCGGCCTCGACGACCGCCCAGGCCTTCTCGGACACGGCGACATAGGCGAGGCCGGGCGGCACCATCAGCGCCTTCTGCGAGCCGGCGACGCAGACGTCGACGCCCCACTCGTCGGTCTTCAGGTCTGTGGCGCCGAGGCCCGAGATGGCGTCGACGACCAGGATCGCCGGCGTCTTCGCGACGATCTCGCCGATGGCGCGGATGTCGTTGACGACCCCGGTCGAGGTCTCGGAGAACTGGACGTAGACGGCCTTCGTCTCGGGGTGCTCGGCGAGCGCGCGCTCGATGTCGGCGGGGTCGGCCTTCGTGCCCCACTCGTACTCGAGGGCGACGACCTCGGCCCCCCACTGGCGGGTGAGCTTGAGCCAACGCTCGCCGAAGTTGCCGACCGACGCCACGATGACCGCGTCGCCGGGGTTCACGAGGTTGACGACCGCCGACTCCATGGCGCCCGTCCCCGAGGCGGCGAAGACCAGCACGTCGTTCGCCGTCTGGTACACGTACTTCAGGCCCGCCACGACCTCGGTGAGGATCTCGGTGAAGCGCGGCGCGCGGTGGTGGATGACGGGTTCGCTCAGCGCGGCGAGCACCTCGGGCGGCACCGGTGTCGGGCCCGGGGTGAGGAGGAAGCGCTTCAGCATGGTGGTGTCCTTTCTTCGGTCCTTGAGGCCGCGCCCGCGAGGGGCGGCGTGCCGGATACATCAACGTGCAGGTGGGCCATTCTAGGTACACGTGACGCACTGCACAAATAGTGAATGGGCATTCGTGTGACTCCTGAATGACCATTCAATCCGGGACGCGATCGGGCGATCGTCAGGCGCGGCTGGAGCCGGGCCTCGCGCAGGCGCGGGGCGTGGGCGCGCGCGACCTCGAGCGTACATGCTGAGGACTCGGTGCCAGGGGGGTGCGGAGCCGGCTGGTGCGGGCGGGCCGGTCGGACCGGCCCGCCCGCACCAGCCGTCACGACGGGCGATGCAGAAGGCTCCGCATGCAGCGAAGGGTAGTCGAGCCGCGACGCCCTGTCCAGTCACCGGCCGGGCGTCCCGCCCGGCCGGTGTCGCCGCACAACGGCGTTCTCCTCCGATGCGCCGACGGCGTCGCACAGCCTGGGTCGATCCGGGCGCGACGCCGACGGCGTGCCGCCATGCGTCGCGGGGAATGGCTCACGAAACC
>JAFGAW010000185.1 GCA_016933475.1 Thermoleophilia bacterium | reverse complement strand
CGCTCTTCCGCTACGCCCGCGACCTCGGCCACAAGCGCGCCGACATGTACGACATCGCGGTCTTCGACGAGACCGTCGCCGTGAGCGGGCGCGAGCTGATGTTCGCGATCAACATCCCGCAGGAGGCGGTCGTGATCCCCGAGACGATGGACGCGGTGCGCGCTTCGCTCTCGCTGCAGACCGACCGTCTCGAGGCCGTCGGGCTGACCAACCAGTACCTCGGCTTGAAGTGAGGCGGCGAGCGGCGGCGCGCCCGGGTGGCACGACCGCCGACGAGTGACGTGACGGGAGGAGCGCCGTGAAGTACGGCATCGCCACGCTCGACGACCTCGACGTGGCCGGCAAGGTCGTCCTCTGCCGGGTCGACATCAACGCGCCGCTCGACCCCGAGACCGGCGGGTTGCGCGACACGACCCGGCTCGAGGGCTGCGCGCCGACCGTCGCCGAGCTGGCCGGGAAGGGCGCGCGCGTGGTCCTGCTCGCCCACCAGGGCGGCGACCTCGAGTACCACAACTACGCCTCGACCGAGCCGCACGCCGCGGTCATGAGCGACCTCGTCGGCCGGCCCGTCGGCTTCATCGACGACGTCGTCGGGCCGGCCGCCCGCGAGCGCATCGCGGCGCTCGCCGACGGCGAGGTGCTGCTGCTCGACAACGTGCGCTTCGTCGCCGAGGAGCTCACCCTCTTCGAGAGGAAGCTCGAGCTCACCCCCGAGCAGCAGGCCAAGACGCTGGTGGTGCGCAAGCTGGCGCCGCTCGCCGACCTCTACGTCTGCGACGCCTTCGCCGCCGCCCACCGCTCGCAGCCCTCCCTGGTGGGCTTCGAGCAGGTGCTGCCGTCGGCCATGGGGAGGCTCTTCGAGCGCGAGTACGAGAACCTCTCGCACCTGCGCGAGGAGCCCGACCGGCCGTGCGTGTTCGTGCTCGGGGGGACGAAGATCCAGGAGGCGTTCCCGATGATGGCCGCGGCGCTCCGCGACGGCGTCGTCGACACCGTGCTCGCGGCCGGGCTGGTCGCCAACGTCATGCTGGCGGCGCGCGGGGTCGACATCGGCGCGGCGTCCATGGAGTTCATCAGGGCGAGCCAGCTCGAGCGCTTCGTCGACGAGTCGAAGGCGATCCTCGCGGACCACGGCGACACGGTCGTGCTCCCGGTCGACCTGGCCTGCGTGAAGGAGGGAGCCCGTGTCGAGGTCCCGGTCGGCGAGCTGCCGGCCGCGGAGCTGCTGGTCGACATTGGGCACGACACCGTGAGCGCGTTCCGCACTGCGATCGGTGCGGCAGGGACGGTGTTCGTCAACGGGCCGGCCGGGGTCTTCGAGCAGCCGGAGAGCGAGTTCGGGACGAAGGCGATCTGGCAGGCCATGGCCGACGCACCGGGCTTCACGGCGCTCGGCGGGGGGGACAGCGTCGCGGCGATGAACCGGTACGGCCTCGCCGGCCGCTTCTCCTACGTCTGCACGGCCGGCGGCGCCATGGTGCAGTTCCTCTCCGGCAAGCCGATGCCGGTCGTCGAGGCGCTCAGGGGCGCGGCGGCGCGCTTTGCCTGAGCGGAGGCACGGTCGGTGAGGCTCGCCATCCCCTACGGCGACACCGAGCTCGCCTTCGAGGTGGCCGACGCGGCACTGGCCGGGGTCATCTCGGGGGCCGCGGGCGAGGCCTGCGCGCCTGCGGGCCCGGAAGGCCTCGATGAGGGGACGCCGGGCGCCGCCGGGCCGGGACGGTCGTTCGGTCCCGGCGCCGGCGGGCCGACGGGCGCCGCCGAGCCGGCGGGCACGAGCAGGCTCAGCTCTTCGGCGGCGCCGACGGCCGCCGACGAGGAGGCGGAGACCCGGCGCGCCCTGGCGGAGCCGATCGGCGCGCCGCGCCTCCGCGAGCTGGCGGCCGCGGCCTCGTCGGCCGTCATCGTCGTCAGCGACGTCACACGGCCCTGCCCGTCCCACAAGTTCATGCCCGCGCTGCTCGAGGAGCTGCGGCCGCTGCCCCCCGAGGCCGTCACCATCGTGTTCGCCCTCGGCGGCCACCGGCCGCACACCCCAGCGGAGCAGCGGGCGCTCGTCGGTGAGCAGGTCGCGGCGAGCGGTGTGCGCCTCCTGGACCTCGACCCGGACGATTGCGTCCCGGTCGGCACCACGACCCGCGGCACGCCGCTCGCCGTCTTTCGCCCCTACCTCGAGTCCGGCCTGCGCGTCTGCACGGGCAACATCGACTATCACTACTTCGCCGGCTTCTCGGGCGGGGCCAAGGCCGTGGTGCCGGGGATCTGCACCTACGACACGATCCGCGCGAACCACGGCATGATGCTCGACGAGCGCGCCAAGGCCGGGGTGCTCGAGGGCAACCCCGTGCGCGAGGATATCGACGAAGCCGGCGGCATGATCGGCATCGACTTCCTCTTCAACGTGGTCCTCGACGAGGAGCGGCGCGTGGTTCGCGCCGTGGCCGGCGACTTCCTCGCCGCGCACCGCGCCGGCGTCGCCTTCTACGACGCACGCTGCGACCTGCGCGTCGACGAGGCGGCGGACGTCGTCGTCGCGTCGCCCGGTGGCACGCCCAAGGACATGAACCTCTACCAGGCCCAGAAGACCCTCGACAACGTCGCCGGCGCGGTGCGCGACGGCGGGGTGATCGTGCTCGTCGCCCGCTGCGAAGAAGGACTCGGCAACGCCGTCTTCGAAGAGTGGATGACGAGCATGCGCGCCCCGCGCGACCTCGTCGACCGCATCCGTCGCGAGTTCGTTCTCGGCGGCCACAAGGCGGCGGCGATCGCGGCGCTGCTGGAGCGCGTCGACCTGCACGTGGTCTCGGAGCTTCCCGACGACCTCGTGAGCGCCATGCATATGACACCGTTCGACGGCGTGGACGCGGCGGTCACGGCCGCCGTGGCTCGCACCGGCCGGGACGCGCGGATCCTGGTCATCCCGCACGGAAGCCGGGTGACCGCGCGCCGGGGGCCCCGAGAGGACAGGAGTACAGGATGAGCTCATTGCAGGACGAGGCAGAACCGGCGCTCGGCATCCCCGTCGAGAACCCTCTGTCGAGCCTTCCGGTCACCGCTCAGAAGATCCTCAGCGCAGCCCGGAAGCTCCTGGTCGAGAAGGGCTACGACGCCGTCACCCTCGAGAAGGTGGCTGCCGAAGCCGGGGTCAACAAGGCGTCGATCCGCTACAACTTCGGCAACAAGGCGGGGCTCGTGGCGAGCGTCGTGGACTCGGTGATCCACGAAGAGTTCATTCACGGCGCGGAGACCCTGGCGACGGTGCCCACGGACGATCGGGTGCGCGCGCTCGTCGAGGGCAAGCGCCATCTCCTCGCGGCCACGGACAGGCTCCAGGGGCTCTTCGACATCCTGCCGCACGCGCTGCGGGACGAACTCTTGCGGCAGCGCATCTGGAGCAGCTACCCGTGGTGGGCCGAGCAGAACCTGCGTCTGCTCGGCCTCGAGCACCCCGAGACTGGCGCGTGTCCCGCGGAACTGGCCGGGTTGGGGTCCCTCATCTCGGCGGTCGTCGACGGGCTGGCCGTGCAGTCGTTGCTCGAGCCCGAGGCCTTCGACGTGGAGCGACCGCTGCGGGCCCTCGAGTTCCTGCTCGACGCGGCGATGCCGCAGCTGAAGGGGATGGCGACTGCGGCCGGCGACGGCGTGTGAACCGCACGTGCCGGCCGTAGGGCGGACCTCAACGGGCCCGGCGAAGGCCCGGCCGACGCCAGGCCTTCGCCGGGCCCTTCCGTCAGCCCGCCGTGTAGCCCCCGTCCACGGGGAGGACGACGCCGGTCACGTCTGAGGCTTCTCTCGAGGCGAGGAAGAGGACCGCGTCCGCTATCTCCTCCGGCCGGGCGAGCCTGCCGAGCGGCACCGTCGCCGTGAGGGTGGCCTCGAAGGCCGCCGGGTCCTCGTGCTCGTCGATCCAGGTGCGCATCATGGGCGTCTCCGTTGCGCCGGGCGCCACCGCGTTCACCCTGACTGCGGGCGCGAGCTCGAGGGCGGCGCTGCGCGTCAGGCTGATCAGCGCCGCCTTGCTGGCGCCGTAGACGGCCATGCTCCGCACGCCGACCACCCCGGCCCGGGAGGCGAGGTTGACGATCGCTCCTGACGGCGACCCTTCCCCCGCGGCCGCTGACGCCGTCATGGCTCGCGCCGCAGCCTGCAACATGAAGAGGGCTCCGAAGAAGTTGACCTCCATGACCCGTCGTGAGAACGCCGGGTCGGAATCGAGCACGTGCACTGCCGAGTAGTCGATGCCGGCGTTGTTGACGAGCACGTCGAGCCCGCCAAAGCGCTCCAGCGCGGTCTCGACGGCGCGCGAGGCGGTCTGGGGCCCAGTGACGTCGCCCGCCACGAAGACCGTGCGCCCACGTCCCAGTTCCTTCGCCAGCGACGCCGCCCGCTGCTCTTCGTCGGGGAGCCCCACGATGACCTGCCGGGCGCCCTCCTCGGCGAAACGACGTGCCACGGCGGCACCGATCCCCGAGGCTCCGCCGGTGACGATCGCCACCTGCCCGGCCAGCCGTCCGCTGCCGACCCGCCGCTCGTCTTCCATCACCGGCCTCCCGTCGCGTCAGTGTGCTGCGCCCAGCCCCATTCCGGCGACAACGTGCCGTCGGGCCGAACGGGGCAGGCGAACGGCTCGCCCAGGATCTCGAGGCGCTCGTCGGCCCGCGCCTGCGGCACCAGGGCCGATGAGACGAGCAACTCCTCGAGCGACAGCGTGTCGCGGACCCACGCCAGAGAGAACTCGTCCGGCGACGCAGCCCCGCTCGTTGCGTACGCCGCCTGCACCGCGTCCGCGTCACGTGCGAAGGCGATCGGCGCCCGGGCGGCCTCGGGGGACAAGGACGTGATGCAGTTGACCGCCGTCGCTTCGTCGTCCATTGCGGCCAGCAGGCGTGTCGTCGTGAAGTCGGCCGCGCCGATGCCGATGGCATTGCCGTGTGACCCAGGGGTCAGGTCACGCACCACGATCCGGGTGATGCGCGGCGCCCCGCTGTGGGGGCCGTCGGACGGCAGGAGGCGGCCGACGATCTTGGAGTCCATGCCGTTGCCGCTGATCTCCTTGCCGATGCGGTCGACGATCAGGCAGTCGAGCGCGTCGAAGGGCAGAGAGGGCATGAGTGCCCTGGCGCGATCGAGGAGGGCGGGCTCGCGGGCGATGATCTCGTCCGCCTCGAGCACGTGGACCTCGGCGGTGTGCTCCGACTGGTCCTCGATGAGGGCGACGCCGCAGACTACGGGGAGGCGAGCAAGCGTGATGCGTGCGTGGTCCTTGAGGACGGCGGGGAAGCCGTGACGCACGGCCAGGCGGTGGGCCTCTGCGGCGCCGGCCTGCTTACCGACGCCGATGACGAGCATCTTGACGAGGCCGCTCTCGATGGGCCCGGTGAAGTCGGTGTGCGGCTTGACCCGATTGACGACGATGACGGCGTCCGCGCGCGCGAGGTCCTCCGCCACCCAGACCGGCGCTCCGAAGCGGCTCTCTCCGGCGTGCGTCACGCCCGTGGACGAAACGATCGGAGCACCCACGGCGTCCTCGGTGACGCCGAGCGCACGCAGCACCTCGGTCTGCCCCTCGCCGGTGGCTCCGCCGTGGCTGCCCATGCAGGGGACCACGAACGGCTCGCCCCCGGCGGAGCGGACATGGGCGGCGAGCGTGCCCAACACCGGCACGAGATCACGGATGCCGCGGCTGCCGGCCGTGAGCGCCACCCTGGAGCCCGGGGCGATGCGACCGGCCAGGTCGATCGCGTCCAGTTGCCGCGCGAGGCTGGCCACTACATCGATCTGGGGGTGCGATGGGAATCGCTGGCGCACGCGCACCAGGTCGGGCAGAGGGACCTGCGGCCACGCGCTCACGCATCCTCCAGTTCGATGAGCGCCCCGCGGTCGGCCGGTCCGGCGAGCCGCGCGTACAGGGCCAGCATGCCAGGCGGGACGTCGGCGGGTGGCCGCGGCCGCCACGCCGCCCGGCGGCGTGCCAGCTCCCGATCGTCCACGTTCAGGACGAGCGCTCCCCCCGGGGCGTCGATGGTGATCTCATCGCCGTCGCGGACCAGGGCGATCGGCCCGCCGAGCGCGGCCTCGGGGACCACGTGGCCCACGAAGCAGCCGTTGTTGGTGCCGGAGAAGCGACCGTCGGTGACGATCGCACAGGAGGCGGCGAGGCCGCGCGCCGCCAGGTACTTCATCGGCGCGTACATCTCTGGCATGCCTGGGCCCCCACGCGGGCCGACGTAGCGAATGACGACGACGCTCCCGTCCTTGACGTCTCCGCCCAGGATGGCCGCGTTCGCCTCCCGCTCGGTGTCGAAGCAGAGCGCCCGCCCGCTGAAGACCTGCATGCCGGCCGGGAACGCCGCCGGCCGCGTGATGCCGCTGCCCGGCGCGAGGTTGCCGCGCAGCACGGCCAGGCCTCCTCCGCCGAGCCAGGGGTCGTGCAGCGGGCGGATGATCCCGTTGCCCGGGGCGGCCGACGCCGCGGCCTCGAGGTGGTCGCCGAGACGACCGCCGGCCACCGACGGCGTCGAACAGTCCAGAAGGGACCGGATCTCTCTCATGACCGTCGGGATGCCGCCTACCCGGTGGAAGTCGGGTACGGTCGCGGGACCCGCCGGGTTCACTCGGGCCACCTGTGGTGTCGTGCTCCAGAGGTCTGCGACGTCGTCGATCGTCACGCTGTGGCCCGCCTCTCTGGCGATCGCCAGCAGGTGGAGCACCGTGTTGGTCGAGCCGCCGATGGCCGCCATCGTGCGCACGGCGTTGGCGACGGCGGCCCGCGTGATGATCGAGCGGGCACCCTGGCCGGCGTGAACGAGGCGCACGATCCGCTCGCCCGCCGCCTCGCCGGCACGGTGCCGGGCGGCGTCGGTCGCGGGGATCGTCGCGCTGCCCGGCAGGCTCATCCCCATGGCTTCGGCCGCACAGCACATGGAGTTGGCGGTCCCGAGGTAGGCGCACGAGCCGCACCCCGGCTGACAGCCGTCCTCGAGGGCGATGAAGGCCTCCTCGTCCATCTCACCGCTCTGCAGCAGCGCGACGGCGTCGTCGGGAGAAGAGCTGTCGGAGGCGTGCCCCTGGAACTCGATGCCGCCCTCGGCCGGCCCGCCGACGATCACGATCGCCGGCACGTCGAGCCGGGCGGCGGCCATCAGCATGCCCGGGACGATCTTGTCGCAGGAGCCGAGCAGGACGACCCCGTCGAGGGCGTGACCGCGCACCATCATCTCGACCGACGCGGCGACGACCTCGCGGGAGGGGAGCGTGTAGTGGGCGCCGAGGTGGTGATCGGCCAGGCCGTCGCAGATGCCCGGGACGCCGAAGTCGACCGCCGTGCCGCCCGCCCGCGTGACGCCTCTCCCGACGGCCGCCGCCACGGCCCCGAGGTTCGCGTGCCCGGGCACCAGCGTGCTGAAGGCATTGGCGAGACCGATGATCGGCCGCCCGAGGTCGTCGTCGCTGTGGCCCATGCTCTTGTAGAGCGCTCGCTGAGCGCTACCCAGAGGGCGTCGCAGCAGCTCGCTGGCGAGTGGTCGCATGCAGACCCCCAACTACCCGATGACTCGAACGAGAGGCGGCCATCATACCACCCGGGTGGGTGGAATCGGCACACCGCCGCGTCCTCCTTGACACGCCACGAAGCGTCCTTATGCTATCCACCTGGGTGGGTCGGCTGCCGGTCGGCACCGGACGAGGAGGACGTGATGGGTCTTCGAACGACGCGCGGCACCCTGCGGTCCCGGCCTGGGTGCGTCGTGCCGGCGGCGAAGCTCACGGCCGGGTGGCGAACGCCATGACGCCGCGAGAGCGCGTGCTCGCCGCCCTGCGCGGGGAACAGCCGGACCGGGTGCCCATCGTCGAGTGCATCGACTGGCTGCCGATGGTGAAGCTGGCCGGTCGCGTCGGCGTGGACGTGCCGGAGTCCGGCGAGCCCTTCGCCTTCGAGCAGCTCGCCGCCCGACTGACTCACGCCCTCGGTATCGACGCCATCTGGGTCTGCATGCCGCTGGGTGAGGAGCGGGTCGATGAGCAGCACGTGCGCGACCGCTACGGGTCGATCTACCAGCTGAGCGAGCACGGCGAGCCCGTGGTGGCCGAGGGGCCCGTCGCCTCCACAGGGGATCTGGAGGGTCTCGACATGGCCTCGCGACTGACGGACGAGGACTTTGAGCCGATCCGCGCCATGCGACGACTGGTGGGGCCCGACCACCCCGTCTGGTTCTACTTCGCCGACACGTTCAAGCTCTCGTGGAAGCTGCGCGGCGGCATGGTCGAGCTCCTCCTGGACTTCGTCCGCGACCCCGGGCTCGTGCACGCACTGGCACGCGCGACGACCGAGGCGACGATCGCGACCGTCCGCGGCGCGGCAGCTGCGGGCGCCGACGTGCTGCTCATGGAGGGCGACCTCGCCGCCGCGAAGCCGCTCTTCTCTCAGCGGCACTTCCGTGAGTACGTCAAGCCCTACTACACCGAGATCGTCGCGGCGGCACACGACAGCGGCCTGCCCATCGTCAAGCACAGCGACGGCGACATGTGGCCGTTCATGGAAGATCTCATCGAGATCGGCTTCGACGGCTACCACCCGATCCAGCCCCAGTGCATGGACATCGCCGCGGTCAAGCAGAAGCTCGGCGACCGCCTCTGCCTGGTCGGCAACATCGACTGCATCGAGGTGCTGGTCAGCGCCGATCCCGGCGAGGTCGCAGGCGTCGTCCGCGAGACCGTCCGCGTCGCGGCCCCCGGCGGCGGCTTCATCCTCGGCTCGTCCAACTCGATCCACTCCGATGTGAAGCCGGAGAATTACCTGGCGATGGTCGAGGCCGGTCTCGAGTACGGTCGCTACCCGGAGTGACTGCTGCGTGAGGTCGTGGACGGCAGGGTCCCGCCGTCACCGGCGCCGAGCGGCTCATGTCGGCCGTCGGGACGGCCTCGCCGCCTCCTTATCGGTGCGGCCATGCCGCAGCTCCGGGGGATGGCGGCTGCGGCCGGCGACGGCTCGGAGGGTACGCGCGACTGACACGATGCGCTCGCCGTCCGGGATCGATCACCCGAGGCCGCATCCACCGACGTTGACACCCGCCGTGGGCGTGACTAGCATCGAATTCATCGTGTTGGTTGACCCACCCAGGTGGATAGAGCGTGGTCGTGGCGCCGGCCGCGATCGCGGGGGCAGGAGCGTATCTACGGCGTGGCCGTGCCCGGCGTCACCGCACGCGTGGCCCGGCCGGCTGCGAAGGCACTGCGCCATCCCGCCCCATGACGCCACGCGGGGTCCCGCGACCATCGATTCAAGGGGGTAGGACGATGACCACCGACAAGGACGAACTCCGGCGGCTCGTGTCCAGCGACCCACTCACACGCCGCGACTTCATGAAAGGCGCCGCGGTCCTCGGCGGCGGTGTGGCCATGGGCTCGGTGCTCGCCGCCTGCGGTGAGGAGGAGACGACGACCGACGGCGGTGCCGGCGAGCCCAAGAAGGGCGGATCGCTGCGCGTCGGCATCGTCGGCGGCTCGGCCAAGGACACGGCCGACCCGGGTATGGCGGGGTTCGAGCCCGACATCGCCATCCAATACTGCATGTACGACGGCCTCACGGCGTTCGACCAGGATTACCAGCTCGTGAACCATCTGGCGGAAGAGGTCACGCCCAACGCCGACGGTTCAGTCTACACGGTACGTCTCAAGCCTGATCTCACCTGGCACGACGGCAAGCCGGTGACGGCTGACGACGTCGTCTACACGTTCGACCGCATCCTCGACCCGGACATGCTGCTGAACGGCGCGGCGACGCTCACGGGCCTCACGCCCGGCAACACGGTCAAGATCGACGACCTGACCGTCGAGTTCCGCCTCGACGCTTCCAACGTGCTGCTGCCTGAGGCCCTCGCCTTCCGTGGCAACCAGCTCGTCCCGGTCGACTTCGACCCCAACAGTCCCGTGGGCTGCGGTCCCTTCGTGCTCGACAGTTTCAAGCCGGGCGAACAGTTCACGTTCACCCCATTCGCCGAGTACTGGGGCGGCAGCCCCTGGGTGGACGACCTCAGCATCATCGAGTTCGCCGACGAGACCGCGCGCGTCAACGCGTTGAGCAGCGGTGAAGTCGAGGCGATCTCACAGCTGCCGACGACCCAAGCCAAGGTGATCGAAGGCACGAGCGGCTTGGCGCTCCTCAACGCCGAGACGGGAGGCTGGCGGCCGTTCACGATGCGCATCGACGTCACGCCGTACAGTGACATCCGTGTGCGTCAGGCCTTCCGCCTCATCGTCGACCGCCAGCAGATGATCGATCAGGCGTATGCCGGCTTCGGCTCGCTGGGCAACGACATGTACGCGCCGTTCGACCCCGGCACACCGGACCTGGCGCAGCGTGCGCAGGATCTGGAGCAGGCGAAGGCGCTGCTGAAGGAGGCCGGGTACGAGGATCTCACGGTCGAGCTGGTCACCTCGTCCGGGGCTCTGGGCGCCGACGAGGTCGCCGCCGCCCAGGTGTTCGCCGAGCAGGCGAAGGGCGCCGGCGTCACCGTGAACATCAAGAAGGTCGATGCGGGCGTGTTCTACGGCGAGGATTACCTGAGCTGGGACTTCGCGCAGGACTTCTGGTACACGCGAAACTTCCTGTCGCAGTGCGGGCAGAGCATGATGCCGGGCTCGCCGTACAACGAGACGCACTGGGAGAACGCCGACTGGCTGGCGATCGTCAATGAGGCCTTCCGCACCGTCGACGAAACGAAGCGCAACGAGCTCATCTCCGAGGCACAGACGATCCTCCACGACGAGGGCGGCTATATCATCTGGGCGTTCCGGAACCAGGTCGATGCGTACTCCGCCAAGATCGCCGGCCTCAAGCCCGACAAGTCCGGCGTGCCACTGGGCCAGTTCGGCTTCAAGGATGTCTACTTCGTCTGACGGTGATGGCCTGAGACCTGCTCGAACCGTCCCGCGGACCTGTCACGGAGGGGGCCCGCCGCATCGCGGCGGGCCCCCTCCGTGACAGCCGAAGCTGGGGGCTGGCGGCCGTTCGCTCTCGGCCGCCCGGCTGACTCCCTGCGGACCCGGCGGATGCGGGTCTGCCTCGGGCGAGATTCCCGCCCAATGGTCTGCCGCCTGGCTGTCAAGGGGCTCTGTGGGCGTGTAGGCTCCAGAAGAAGGGCGGCGAGACGCGCGGGTGGCCGCCGACGACGCTGCACGGACCATCCCGGCGGCAACGCGGGCGTCCTTGACAGCACGAAGCGCCCACATATGATGTACCCACCTGGGTGGGTGACGATGAACGCGGCCGGCCGGCGCCACGCAAGGCCCCCGGCGGCCGCGGCGAGGAGGGAGGAGTGCCCGCTGTGAGCACGATCATCACGCGGATGGGGGACGCCGCCACGGTCGAGATGACCGCCGACGAGCTGCGCCGCGACATCGTCGAGGGCTCGGAGGCCGCGGCCGCCAAGGGCAAGGTACCCGTCCTCGAGGAGCGGGAGGTCGAGTACCTCGTCGAGATGTTCACGAGCCCCAGCCGCATCTGGGGGGTCGAGCGCGGCCATGAGGCGATCCTCACCAAGGACGGCTCGACCAACACGATCTGTTCGTCGCGGCTCTCGAGCGGAGTCTGCGCGCCGCTGAACCGCGAGGCCGCGGTCCGCCTCTTCGAGACGGCCTTCGCCTTCGACACGATGGAGGTGGGGCACACCGACTACTCGGTCAAGCCGGCCAAGTTCCTCGCCAGCCTCGAGGCGCAGCACCTGGACCTGCTGCAGCACGTCACCGTCCTGCCGCTCTTCTACGGGTTCATGCCGAACCTGGGGCTGTACTACCGGCCCGACGGGCCGTACCCGAACCCGTCGGACCTGCTGCCGATGGGCAAGATCGACGAGGCGCGCGCCGCGCAGGAGGAGGCGCTCGAGGCCTGCCGCGAGGACGTCGTCTGGCTCAGCCGGCAGATGATCGACGTGGCCGCGGACGGCATCAACTACGACACCGTGGCCTCGACCGGCGATGCCGACTTCCTCGCGACCCTCCAGGCGTGTGAGGAGATCAGCTCGACCACCGACCTGCCGGTCGAGATCGGCATGGCCGCCGAGATGGTGCTCGGCTTCCACGGCGAGCTCGAGTATGACGGCGTACGGCTCGCCGGCCTCTGGCCCCACCAGCAGCTCGAGCTGGTCGAGAAGGCCGGCGCGGCGATCTTCGGCCCCGTGGTCAACACCAACACGCGCAAGTCGTGCGCCTGGAACGTCGCCCGGGCGGTGACCTTCGTCAAGGCGGTCACGGCCAAGGCGAAGATCCCGATCCATCCCAACGTCGGCATGGGCGTCGGTGGCGTACCGACGTGTGAGGTTGTGCCCGCCGACATGGTCTCGCGCGCCAGCGCGGCGATGATCGAGATCGGCAAGGCGGACGGGTTGTAGGTGGGCACGGGCGACCCCAGCGGCATGGGGCTGGCGCACGCTCTCGCTTCGTCGATGGGCGGCATCAAGACCACCGGAGACCTGGTGGCCCGGATGCAGCTCAACAAGATGAGGCTCCCGGAGGCGAAGCGCTACGTGGCCGACAAGCTCGGCGTCAGCCTTCTCGACCTGTCGGACTCGACGGTGATGCGCACCCTGCGCGAGGATCTCGACATCGGCGTCGTCACCGCGGTTCCGGGGCTCGCCAAGGGCCTCGAGGCCAAGGCGCGTATCGCGGAGCTGCTCGACATCCGCATCAACTGCGTCGAGCGCATGAAGGAGAAGATCGGCGCCCCACTACGGTAGCCCCCAGGCGCCCTGCCGGCGCCCTTCCCACCCCGACGCGGGCCCCTCCCCCTCCACGACCGGGGCCCCGTCGGTGGTCGCAGCCGCCCCTACCGCCCCTTCGGGGGCGGCTGCGACTCTCCCGAACGCCGACCGGAGGTGAGCCACATGAGACGTAATCCGCAGGCCGGGCGGCGCCGTTTCGGCGCCCTCAGTCTCGAGATGTTCACCGAGGACGAGCTCGTCGACATCCACCAGGCGACGCTCGAGGTCCTCGGCGAGACGGGCATCTTCTTCGAGGACGCCGAGGCGCGGCGTCTGCTGGCCGCCGGCGGCTGTGCCGTCGACGACGAGACCAATATGGTGCGCATCCCACCGCACGTCGTCGAGGCCGCGATTCGCAGCGCGCCCTCGACGTTGCTCCTCGCCGGGCGCGACCCCGCCAACGATTTCCTCATGGGGCCGGGGAGGGTCGGCTTCACCAACTTCGGCGAGGGCATCAAGATCGTCGACCCCGAGACTGGAGAGCTGCGTGAGCCGACGAAACAGGACGTGGGCGACTCCGCCCGCGTCGTCGATGCGCTCCCCGAGGTCGACGTTTACGAACGCGCGATCGGCGCCTCTGACGTGCCGCAGTCGGTCGTGCAGCTGCACAACGCCGAGATGGCGTTCACGAACACGAGCAAGCACATCTTCATGGGTCCCGGCAACGGCGAGCTGCTCCGGCGCATCGTCGACATGGGGGCGGCGATCGCGGGCGGCATGGACGCCTTCCTGCGACGCCCGCTGATCTCGTTCATCACCTGTCCCGTGAGCCCGCTCAAGATCGTGCAGGAGAGCTGCGAGATCATCATGGGTGCGGCGCGCACGGGCACCGCTGTGAACATCCTCTCCATGGCCATGGCCGGCGGCTCGTCGCCGGTGACGCTCGCCGGCTCGATCGTCACCCACAACGCCGAGGTGCTCGCCGGCGTCACCCTCTCGCAGCTGACGAAGGAGGGGGCGGCCGTCGTCTACGGCAGCTCCACCACGGCGATGGACCTCCGCCTCGCCGCGGCCTCGGTCGGCACCCCCGAGTGCGCGTTGATCAACGCGGGGGTCGCCTGTCTCGCACGCTTCTACCTGTTGCCCAGCTGGGTCGCGGGTGCGTAGGGCGACGGCAAGATCGTGGACGCGCAGTCCGGCCACGAGAAGACGCTCACAGGCCTTCTGCCGGCGTTGGCAGGCGCCAACCTGATCTACGGCCTGGGGATGCTCGAGTCGGGCATGACGATCGATTACGGCCAGCTGGTGCTGGACCACGAGTTCGCGCGCTTCATCAAGCAGTCGGTCGCCGGCATCCCGGTGAGTGACGAGACGCTGATGGTGGAGGAGATCAAGAAGGTAGGCGCCTTCGGCGATTTCCTCAGCCTCGACAGCACGATGAAGTACATGCGCGGGCAGTCGCAGCCGAGGCTCATCGACCGGCGCGTCAGGGACGAGTGGAAGGCGGCCGGTTCGACCGACGTGTACCGGCGCGCCCTCGACGAGGCGCGGCGGATCCTCGCCGAGCACCGGCCGCTGCCGCTGCCCGATGGGGTCGCCGACGAGTTGCGCCGCATCGTCGACGAGGGCGAGCGGGAGCTGGCGACCGACTGACCGGGCGGTCGCCCGAGCGACCGCCCGGTCACCGCGGCTCCTGCCGGGGGACCCTCGCCGGCGATCGCGCCCCGCGCGGCCGTGCTGCGGGCCCGCCTCACGCCGCGAGCGGGCGCGACGCTTGCGCCCGCTCGCGGCGTGCGCGTAGAATCTCCAGACCATGTCTCACGGCGTCACAAGCGAGTCCGCCCGGGAGCCCCACATTGGGGTACGCGCCCGCGTCCTCCTCGGCGACCTGCTGCTGCTCCCCCTCCGGGGGGATGTGTAGACACCTGCTGGCCGCTGCGGCCACCCTTTCATCCGGTATCGACGCACCGACCTTCGCCGTGCCGTCACGCGACGCCGCGGGGGAAGTGAGGCTCTCGTGAGCACCACCCGCTACATCAGGATCTTCGACACCACGCTGCGCGACGGCGAGCAGGCCCCCGGCGCGAGCATGAACCGGGCCGAGAAGCTCGAGGTCGCGCGCCAGCTCGCCAAGCTGCAGGTCGACGTCATCGAGGCCGGGTTCCCCGTCGCCTCGCCCGACGACTTCGACGCGGTGCGCGCCATCGCCAGGGAGGTCGAGGGGGCGCGCGTGTGCGGCCTCGCGCGCGCCATCGAGAATGACGTGCGCGTCTGTTGGGACGCCGTACGGCACGCCGAGGCCCCGCGCATCCACACCTTCATCAGCACGAGTGCGGTCCACATGAAGTACCAGATCCGCAAGACGCCCGACGAGGTCAAGGCCGACACGCGTGCCATGGTCACGCTCGCTGCTGAGCTGGCCGCCACGCGCGCCGAGGCCGATGTCGAGTTCAGCGCTATGGACGCGAGCCGCTCCGAGCCCGAGTTCCTCGCCGAGGTGCTGGGCATCGCCGTCGAGGCCGGGGCGACGACGATCAACATCCCCGACACCGTCGGCTACGCGCAGCCGCTCGAGTTCGGCGACTTCATCCGCGAGCTGTACCGGCTCTGCCCGGCGCTCGCCGACGTCACCGTGAGCTGCCACTGCCACGACGACCTCGGGCTCGCCGTGGCCAACTCGCTGGCCGCCGTGCGCGCCGGCGCGACCCAGGTCGAGTGCGCCGTCAACGGTATCGGCGAGCGCGCCGGCAACGCCTCGCTCGAAGAGGTCGTCATGGCGATCCGCACGCGCGGCGACTACTTCGCCGCCGAGACCGGCGTGAAGACCGATGAGATCGCCCGCACGAGCCGGCTGGTCTCCAACGTCACCGGGTACGCGATCCAGCCCAACAAGGCGATCGTCGGGCGCAACGCCTTCGCCCACGAGTCCGGCATCCACCAGGACGGTATCCTCAAGGAGGCCTCGACCTTCGAGATCATGCGCGCCGCCGACGTCGGGCTCGCCGAGAGCGACCTCGTGCTCGGCAAGCACAGCGGCCGGCACGCCCTGCGCGCCAAGCTCGCCGACCTCGGCTACGAGCTCTCCGACGCCGAGCTCGACGAGGCCTTCCGCCGCTTCAAGGACGTCGCCGACAAGAAGAAGGAGGTCACGCTGCTCGACCTCGAGGCGCTCGTCGGCGAGGAGATCCGCGAGCGCCAGGACCTCTTCACTCTGCGCAGCTTCGTGAGCCAGTCGGGGTCGGCGATCATCCCGACCTCGCAGGTCGAGATCGAGGTGCGAGGTCGCGTGCGCCGCGGCAAGAGCTTCTCCAACGGCACCGTCGAGTCGGTGTTCAAGGCGATCGACGACGCCGTGCGCATGAAGGGCAGCCTCGCCGACTATCAGGTGCGGGCCATCTCCGAGGGCAAGGACGCTCTCGCCGAGGTGCGCGTCGCGGTGACCGTCAACGGCGAGACCTACAACGGCCAGGCGGTGAGCTTCGACGTGATGGAGGCCTCGGCCAAGGCCTACGTGAGGGCGATGAACAACGCCGCGGGGGCGCAGGGGCGGGAGCGCCTGCAGGCGCGCGCGGCGGCGACGGCGAAAGGGCAGTGATGGCGCACACGATCACCGAGAAGATCCTCGCCCGGGCGGCCGGCCGCGACGCGGTCGCGGCCGGCGAGATCGTCGAGGCCCAGGTCGACCTCGCCCTGGCCAACGACATCACCGCGCCGCTGGCGATGGACGAGTTCGAGAAGGCCGGGTTCACGAAGGTCTTCGACCCGGCCCGCATCGCCCTCGTGCCCGACCACTTCACGCCGAACAAGGACATCAAGTCGGCCGCCCAAGTGAAGCGCATGCGCGAGTTCGCCCGCCGGCACGGCGTCGAGCACTTCTTCGAGACCGGCCGCGCCGGCATCGAGCACGTGATCCTCCCCGACATGGGCCTCGTCGCCCCGGGCGACCTCGTCATCGGCGCCGACTCGCACACCTGCACGTACGGCGCCGTGGCTGCCTTCTCGACCGGCGTCGGCTCGACCGACTTCGCCGCCGCGATGGCCTGGGGGCGGGTGTGGCTGCGCGTCCCCGAGACGATCTGCTTCGTCTACCACGGCCGCCCGCCGCGCTGGGTCGTCGGCAAGGACCTGATGCTGCACACCATCGGCCTGATCGGCGTCGACGGCGCCCTCTACAAGGCCATGGAGTTCACCGGCGACGCCATCGAGACGCTCTCGATGGACGGCCGCTTCAGCATGTGCAACATGGCGATCGAGGCCGGCGGCAAGAGCGGCATCGTCGGCTTCGACGAGAAGACGACGAGCTACCTCCAGGGCCGGCCCGAGGGCAGCCGGGCGCGTACAGCCGGGCAGGTCTTCGCGAGCGACCCCGACGCCGCGTACGCGGAGGTGGTCGAGATCGACGCCGCCGCCGTGCCGCCGACCGTCTCCCGGCCGCACCTGCCGTCGAACACGGCGCCGGCCGCAGAGCTTGCGGATGTCCGAATCGACCAGGTCGTCATCGGTTCCTGCACTAACGGCCGGCTCGCCGACCTGCAGCAGGCGGCCGGCGTGTTGCGCGGCCGCCGCGTGCACCCCGACGTACGTCTCATCATCCTGCCCGGCTCGCAGGAGGTGTTCCTCGCTGCGAGCCGCGACGGCACGATGCAGGCGCTGGTCGAGGCCGGCGCCGCCTTCTCGACGCCGACCTGCGGCGCCTGCCTCGGCGGGCACATGGGCGTGCTCGCCGCCGGCGAGCGCGCCGTCGCCACCACCAACCGCAACTTCGTCGGGCGCATGGGGCACCCGGAGAGCGAGGTCTACCTCGCCAACCCGTACGTGGCGGCGGCCTCGGCGATCGCCGGCCACGTCGCCACCCCCGACATGGTCGCCGCCGG
>JAFGAW010000184.1 GCA_016933475.1 Thermoleophilia bacterium | reverse complement strand
TTCGTGGATGTGTTGCCGGGTCCGTCGTCGGTGTCGGGTGTGCCGAATTTCATCATTCGCAAGTTCAGGGTGCCGCCGTTTCTGTTGCCGATCTATCAGGCGGCCGGGATCGAGTACGGGATCCGCTGGGAGGTGTTGGCGGCGATCAACGAGATCGAGACCGACTATGGGCGCAACCTGAACGTTTCGTCTGCCGGGGCGGTCGGCTGGATGCAGTTCATCCCGTCGACCTGGCGGATGTACGGCACCGACGCCAACGAGGACGGCCGCAAGGATCCCTACAACCCGGTTGACGCGATCTTCGCCGCGGCGCGCTATCTGTCGGCGGCCGGCTACGAGGACGACGTCAGGCGGGCGGTCTTCGCCTACAACCACGCCGACTGGTATGTCGACAGCGTGCTGCTCCGCGCCCGGCTGATCGCCGGCGTGCCGGCAGACCTCGTCGGGTCGCTGACCGGGCTCACCGAAGGCCGCTTCCCCGTCTACGCCCGAGCCCGCTACGCAGACGACCAGGCCGAGGGCATGGACCCCAACCGCGGAATCGGGATCTTCGCGGAGGAGGGCTCCCCGGTGGTCGCCGTGAACGACGGCGTGATCAGGCGGATCGGCCAGAGCGACCGGCTCGGGAACTTCGTCGTCCTCGAGGACGCGTACGGCAACCGCTTCACCTACTCGCACCTCGGCTCCGTCTCCGACTTCTACCCCGTGCCGAAGAGCGACGGCCCGGCCGCGGTGAGGCCGGTCAAGGCGCGCCCCGGCGATCCGGCCCCCACCGGCCCCGCCTCCGCGGGCAGTCAGCCCGATCCTAAGGCTCAGGTGGAGGATGAGACATCAGCCCCGGCCACCGATTCCGCGCCGGCCGCGTCGCTGCCGGTCAAGGAGCGCCTGTTCGCCCATCCGGAGGCCCCGGGCGCCAAGGAGGCGGGCGGTCTCGAGCAGACGCTCGACGCACGCGCGCGCAAGAGCGGCAAGTACGAGACCTTCGACGCCTACTTCTCGCGGCCGTTCCACCTGGAGGCGTCCAAGGTGCGCCTGCGCCGCCTGCGCGAGGGCGCGCGCGTGATCGGCGGCACCGTGATCGGCCGCGTCGGCCGTCCCGCCGCCGGAGCCTCGCGCCTGACCTTCTCGATCCGGCCCGCGGGCAAGGGCGCGCCCAAGATCGACCCGAAGCCGCTGCTCGACGGCTGGAAGCTGCTCGAGGCCACCGCCATCTACCGCGCCTCGGGCCGCAACGTCCTCTACGGCAAGGGCGACACCGCCTCGGTCGGCCAGGTGCTGCTGTGGCCGAAGCGCCTGCTCGAGCGCCGCGTGCTCTCCGACGAGCGTGTGGAGCTCTATCCCGGCGGGCGCGAGGACGTGGAGTCCGGCCAGATCGACCGGCGCGTGCTCGCCACGCTCGAGTACCTGGCCGAGTCCGGCCTCGCCCCGACCGTCACGAGCCTGAAGTCGGGTCACAGCTTCCTGACGGCTTCGGGCAACGTGTCCGAGCACAGCTCCGGCAGCGCGGTGGACATCGCGAAGATCAACGGCATCCCGATCCTCGGCCACCAGGAGGCCGGCGGAATCGCCGAGGAGACGGTCCGCCACCTGATGCGCCTCCAGGGGACGATGCAGCCGCACCAGGTGATCTCGCTGCTCGAGCTCGGCGGCCCGACGATGGCGATGGCCGACCACGCCGACCACATCCACGTCGGCTTC
>JAFGAW010000001.1 GCA_016933475.1 Thermoleophilia bacterium | reverse complement strand
CGCGAGACCTTGAGCGGTCGCGGCGTGAAGCCAAGCTCGCGCATCCACACCAGGCCGATCAGGATCGCCGGCACCAGGATGACGGCGCGCACCGCGTACGGCACCCAGAGGTCGAACTGGCCGAGGAGGCCGCCCGCTGTCGTGCCGATCAGCATCGACACGCCGAAGACCATGCCGTAGCGGGCGAAGATGGGCTCGAGGCGGCCCTCGTAGCCGACGGCGTGCAGGGCGTCCACCATCCACGCCTCGACGGCACCGGTGTAGAAGGTGAAGCCGAAGCCGAGGAGCACCGACACGAGAGCGAAGGGCACCGGCCCGGCCTCGACCACCCCGAGCCCGAGGTAGAACACGGTCGCGGCGAGGATGATCGTGCAGGAGAGCAGGTACGAGATGCGGCGGCCCAGCGTGTCGGCGACGATGCCGGTCGGCACCTCGAAGAACATCTGGGAGACGGTGAACGCGGCGTTGACGACCATCACCTCGAAGATGTCGAGGCCGACGTCGAGCAGGAAGAGGGTGTTGACGCCCCAGATGAGAGACTGCGCCAGCGTCGTCGTCGCGCCGATGGCGAGATAGGTGCGGATGATGCGATGCTGGTCCATAACGCACTTTACCCGCGTCTCTCGCTCCTACTCCGCCGCGTAGGCCTCGCCGCCGCCGGAGACCGGCGGAGGGGCTCACGCGGCTTCCCAGCCTCGCCTTCGCGGCGACCGGCCGTGGCGCTCGGACTCACTCCGCCGCGTAGGCCTCGCCGTCGGAGAGGTAGCCGATGAGCTCGAAGTCGCGGTCGGCGGTCGAGTAGGTGAAGTCGCCGGGCCCAGCGCCGGCGTGCATCGGCTCGGCGGTGAACGGGTTCGTCGGCCAGCCGGCTCCGAGGCGGGCGAGAGAGTGTGCGAACTCCGAGTCGGGGGCGAGGAGGCCCGCGGCGGGCGGGCGGCCGCCGTGGACCTCCGCCCACGCCTGCACAGCCGCCGCCAGCTCCATGAGCTCCGTACGCACCCGGTCGTCGCTCAGCGTCGCGAGTCGCTCCTCGTAGGCCGCCTCGGTCAGCTTCTCGAGCTCGACCTCGACCGGAGAGGCCGAGCCCTGCGGCGAACGCAGGACGACCCGGCCGCTCTTCACCTCCAGATCGAACGCGAGCAAGGGATCGAGGAACGGGTCGGGGGAGGAAGACGCCGAGAGCTCGGGGACCGGCATGACGTGCAGCACATCGCCCTCGGCGGACGCAGGCCGCGGGATCTCGCAGTCGACGCGCACGAGGTACGCGTCACCATCCTGCCAGACCTTCATGAGGGTGCAGTCGGCAAGCGCGACGTCGACGGCGCGCCAGAAGCCGACGTACTTCTCTCCGGCCACCTCGGCGGCCCCCTCACCGCCGCAGGCCCCGAGCGCACCGGTCGCGGCCGAGGCGGCGGCGAGAGCCAGGACGGCGGCGAGGGCCAGGTTGAGGGCCCGCACGACGGCGAGGGCCCGCGCCGTCGTGCGGGCCCTCGCCGTCGCCGGTCGCGTCCGGGGCGGCGGCTCGCCCGCCCCTGGCCGTCCGCCGCGACCGTCCGTCACCTCGAGTTCACCGGCGGCTCAGCGAGGAACTCGTCGCGCAGCACGGCGGCGATCTCCTCCGGCGTCGCGAAGATCAGCTCGCCGCCGAGCTGCTTCTGGAGGAAGTAGTCGTCGGTGCGGTAGTCGGGCTTGAAAGCCGAGCGCGCGATGACGCGAAGCACCACCGGGTGACCGGCGTCGGGGTCGCCGAGCGGCCCGCCGTAGAGCGTGAAGTTGAACGCCGAGAGCCCTTCGCGCTCGTACCAGGCGAGCACCTTCGAGAGGCCCGCGGCGAGGTACGCCACCTGCTCGTCCCCGAGCCCGGCCACCCGGCGGACGGCGGGCACCACGGCGATCACCTCGCGACCTCCGGCCGGCGCGAACGGGGTGAGCCAGCGACAGCCCGCCCGCGCGGCGATGAAGCGGTCGCCCTGGGCCTGCTCCTCGGTGACCAGCGTCTGCCAGTACGAGATGCCGTGCTCGGCGAGGAAGGCGGCCGAGCGCTCCCACGCCCGTCGCACGAGCCAGGGGACACCAGGACCGCCGAAGATCTGGAGGTGCGGGTGCGCGAGGCTGGCGCCGGCGGGCAGCATGTAGTTGCAGCACACCTCGAGGTGCTCGAGGCCAGGGTAAACGCGCTCGGCGCGGCCGGCGAAGTCGACCGCCGCGCCGAGCCCCTCCTCGAGCAGGTCGAGACGTTCGACCTCGGCGAGCCCGCGACGCTCGAGCGGGCGCTCGACGTGTTCGACGAGCTGGTGATCAAGGATCGCGGCT
>JAFGAW010000183.1 GCA_016933475.1 Thermoleophilia bacterium | reverse complement strand
TCGGGGACGACGACCTCCTGCGCGGTGGTCGCGATGTTGGCGCGCAGGGCGTCGGAGTCGAAGGGCAGCGGGTAGTTCCTCACAGTGCCTCAATGATACCTCCGGCAGTGCGATAGCATGGACGGTGACGAGTCACACGCAGCGTCGCCGGCGGCCGCGGCAGGCACCGGCCCCGCACGGCGCCGTACCGATGAGGGAGGGATCGGTCACCATGGGTGCGCAACGGACGCTGGGTATCAACGGGCTGGGCCGCATCGGCAAGCTGACGCTCTGGCACCACCTCGGGCGCGACGACTTCGACCGCTTCGTCGTCAATCTGGGCCGTAAGGCCGGCACCTCGCTGGACGCCCTGGCGCAGTACGTCGCCAAGGACAGCACGTACGGCCCCCTCCACCGCTTCCTGCACGGCCAGTCCGGCGTGCGCGACATCGAGGTCGTCGACGAGGCGCGCGGGCTCATGCGCGCGCACGGCAAGGAGCTCGTCGTCCTCCGCGAGGCCCGCAACCCCAAGGACATCGCCTGGCGCGAGCACGGCGTCGCCCTGGTGGTCGAATGCACGGGCACCTTCCGCGACCCGTATGCCGACCCCGACGACGCCAGGGGGTCGATCCGCGGTCACCTCACCGCCGGCGCCCGCGTGGTCGTGAACAGCTCACCGTTCAAGGTCAAGAAGACGGGCGTGGCCCTGCCCGACGACTCCGCCCTCTTCATCAACGGCATCAACGAGTTCGAGTTCGACCCCGCCACGCACAAGGTCGTCTCCGCGGCGTCGTGCACCACGACGGCGCTGGCCCACATGATGCGCCCGCTGCTCGACCGCGACCTCACCAGGAACATGATCACCGCCGGGATGAGCACCGTGCACGCGGTGACCTCCTCTCAGCCCGTGCTCGACACCGTCCCCAAGGCCGGGGCGACCGACCTGCGCAAGAGCCGCGGGGCCATCGGCAACGTGGTGCTGACCTCGACCAACGCGGCGGCGGCGCTCGAGCTTGTGATGCCGCAGATCGCCGAGATCGGCTTCATGGCCGACTCCGTGCGCATCCCGACCAACAGCGTCAGCCTCATCATCCTCAACGTGACCTTCCAGAGCGAGGCCCTGCCCGACGGCTCCGTCTCCGTCGGCCGCGACGCCATCAACGCGATCTACAAGGAGACCGCCGAGGGCGAGGCGCGGGGCCTGCTCAAGTACAGCGACGAGCAGAACGTCTCCGCCGACATGCTCGGTGAGGACGCCGCCGTCGTCATCGAGGGTGTCGAGACGCACACCCGCACGGGCTTCATGGACCTGAAGGTCCCGCCCGGCTCACCGCGCCCGGGCCCCGAGTGCGAGTCGATCCGCATCCCGCTGACCCACGTGAAGGTCTTCGGCTGGTACGACAACGAGATGGGCAGCTACACGCACCGGCTCGGCGAGCTCACCACTCACGTGGCGCAGAAGCTGTAGCCGGGCGGGCGGCAAGGCGGGCGCACGGATCCGCCTTCCGGGCCGCCCGGCTGTCGAGCTCTTCGGCCGCTCAGGCGTCGAGCTCTTCGGGCGCTCAAGCGTCAAGCTCTTCGGCCGCCGCCATGAGGCGGCGCAGGCGGTGGTTCAGGGCCGATTTGCCCAGCGGCGGCCGCACGCGGCCGCCGAGCTCCTGCAGGCTCAAGAACGGATAGCGCAGGCGGAGCTCCGCGACCTCCTTGACCGATGGCGGCAGGCCGGCCCACGACGGGTCGGCCATCAGACGCCGGGCGGCGGCGGCCTGCCGCTCGCCCGCCGTCGCCGCCCGCCGCGCGTTGGCCTGGTCGCAGTTCGCCAGCCGGTTGGCCCGCTCGCGCACGCCACCGAGCACGGCGTGCTCCTCCCGCCGCAGGGCGGCATCGTGCGCGCCGAGCACGGCGAGCAGCGCGTTGGCGGTCTCCGAGCCCTTCGTGTAGCAGGCGATGTTACGGGCGCGTGCGGCGACGCTGAAACGCAGGTCGAGGCGCTCGAGGAGGCGGACGAGTTGCTCGGCGAGGTCTCGATCCTCGAGCGTGAACTCGAGGTGGACGGGAGACGACGGCGCCGAGATCGAGCCGCAGCCGAGGAACATGCCGCGCACGAAGGCCACGACGCAGCAGCGCCGCTGCAGCAGGCGGCTCGGCGCGCGCAGCTGCAGGCGGAGCGCATCCGAGAGCACGCCGGTCTCGTTGAGGACCTGCAGCCCGGCCTCGCGGTCGTCGAGCACGACCTCGTAGCGGCGGCCGACTGGGCCGCCGCTCACCGTGCGCACCTGGGCCCCGACGTGATACGGGCGCAGCAGGGCGAGAGCGTGACGGGCCACCGCCGGCAGTGAGAAGGAGAGCCGGACGGCGTAGTGCCCGCCGGCCGAGATCTCGAAGGTGCCGGCGCCGAAGAGCAGGCCGCTGAGCTGCGCCTGGCGGCAGTGCGCCGCCTGGGGGACGAGCGCGGCGAGCTCCCGCTTCACCTCGTGGGAGAAGCTCACGGCCGCCGCCCCGTGCGCGAGGCCGTCACGGCCGGCGCCCCGCGCGCGAGCCGCTCACGTTCCACGCTCCGTCCCGGGGAGCCCACACCGCCTACTTAAGCAGGCCGAGGAGGGCCTCGGCGAGGCGCCCGGGGTCGTGGCGCACCACGTCGCCGCCGATGGCGGCAACGTCGGCGTGCACCACCTTGACGCCGAGCGCCCGCAGGCGCTCCTCGTCCACCCGCACGGGGACCGCGCCCTCGGCCTCGTAGAACGCCGCAAGCTCCGCACTCACCGGCGTGTCGTTGACCAGCACGGCGTCCACCATGCCGGTGATCCCGTGCCGGTAGAGCGCGTCCAGGTGGTCGGCGGTCGTGTACCCGTCGGTCTCGCCCGGCTGGGTCATGATGTTGCACACGTAGACGACCCAGGCGCGCGTGCGCTCGAGCGCCTCCCGGACGTCCGCGACGAGAAGGTTGGGCATGATGCTGGTGTACAGGCTCCCCGGGCCGAGGACGACGAGGTCGGCCTGTTCGAGAGCGGCGATCGCCTCGGGCAGGGGGTCGACCCGGGCCGGCTCCAGCCAGACGCGTAGCGGCAGGCGCTCGGCGGCCGTGATCTCGCTCTCGCCGCTGACGCGCGCGCCGTCCTCGAGCTGTGCGTGCAGCACGACATCGGCGAGCGTCGACGGGATGACCCGCCCCCTCACCTTGAGCACGCGTGTCGACTCGCGCACCGCGGTCTCGAAGTCGCCGGTGACCTCAGCCAGTGCGGCGACGAAGAGGTTGCCGAAGCTGTGCCCCTCGAGCCCTCCTCCGTCGGGGAAGCGGTACTGGAAGAGGCGGCTCATCAGCGACTCGTCGTCGGCGAGGGCGACGAGGCAGTTGCGGATGTCGCCCGGCGGCGGCATGCCCATGTGCCGACGCAGCAGACCGGAGCTGCCGCCGTCGTCGGCCATCGTCACGATCGCCGTCAGGTTGCTGCTGTGGTGCTTGAGGCCGCCGAGCAGGGCGGAGAGCCCGGTCCCGCCGCCGACGGCGGTGACGCGCGGCCCGCGCGCGAGGCGCGCCGCGGTGCGCATCTCGGAGGCGGTCTCCGGGTTGGTGCGCTGGAAGTGCCACAGCCTGCGCAGGCCCACGGCCAGCAGCAGCGCCCCCACGACGAGCCCGTCGAGGACCAGGACGGCGGCGGCGAGGCGGCGCTCGATCAGTGACTCGAGGCCGAGCGCCCCCAGCAGCCGGTCGGAGAACGCGACACCGACCGCGACGAAGACCGTGTAGGCGAGCAGCACGACGCCGAGCGCCGCCACGAAGACCCAGCGCTTGAGCCCGATCCCCGGGTAGAGCCAATCGAGGTACCGCCGCATCGTCGCCTCCGCCCGCGCCCCGAGACCTAGTCGCGGGCGACGTCGCGGTGCCGCGCGACCGTGTAGTAGCCCTGCTTCTGGTACCGGTCGGCGATGGCCTCGGCGATGGCGACCGAGCGGTGGCGTCCCCCGGTGCAGCCGACGCCGATCGTCAGGTGCGCCTTGCCCTCGGCCGCGTACTTCGGGAAGAGGAAGTCGAGCAGCGCGAAGAGCCGCTCGAGGTACTCCTCGGTGCCGGAGGAGCCCAGCACGTAGTCCCTGACGTCGGCGTCGAGGCCGGTGAGCGGGCGCAGCCGCAGGTCGTAGTGCGGGTTGGGCAGGAAGCGCACGTCGAAGAGCAGGTCGGCATCGATGGGGATGCCGTACTTGTAGCCGAAGGAGACGATGGCGAAGACGATCGACGAGCGCCGCCCGTGGCGGATGACGTCGGCGTTGAGCCGGGCCTTGAGCTCGTGGATGTTGCTCGCGCTGGTGTCGATGACCACGTGGGCGCGCTCGCGCAGCCCGGCGAGGCGGCGGCGCTCCTCGCGGATATCGTCGATGACGCTGCCGCCGCCGGCCAGCGGATGGCGGCGGCGCGACTCCTTGAATCGCCGCACGAGCGCCTCGTTGGACGCCTCGAGGAAGATGAGCGTGTAGTCGACGCCGCGGTCGCGGAGCTCGTCGAGCAGGTGCTCGGTCTGCTCGAAGTACACGCCGCCGCGCACGTCGCTGACGATCGCCACGCGGTCGACCTTGCTGCCCTCGCGGCGGAAGAGGTCGACGAGCGTCGGCACGAGCTCGGGCGGCAGGTTGTCGACGCAGAAGTAGCCCGCGTCCTCGAACGAGTCGAGCGCCTGCGACTTGCCGGCCCCCGAGAGACCCGTGAGGATCACGAACTCGAGGCCGCCCGTCATCACGCCCCCCCTCCCGCCGGCCGCGCGGCCGCCGGGGCCGGCGGCCGCCGGACCAGCTTCGCGCCCGGGCCCTCTTCGCCGGCCGGCGGCCAGCCCTCGAGCCGCAGGAGGCGGGCCTTCCACGTCGGGTCGTCGCCGTAGGAGCCCAGCGTGCCGTCGTTGTGGATCACGCGGTGGCAGGGCAGCAGGATCGGCAGCGTGTTGCGCGCCATGACCGAGCCCACGGCGCGGTAGGCGTTGGGCCGGCCGGCCGCGTGCGCGAGGTCGCGGTAGCTCACCGGCCGGCCGTACGGCACCGCCGCCAGCGCCGCGAAGACTTCGCGCTCGAAGGTCGTGCAGCCCAGCGCCTCGGTGTAGGCGGCGACGTCGAAGTCGAAGGCGACGGGCTCGCCGGCGAAGTAGCGCTCGAGCAGCCCTGACCAGCGGCCGCGCGTCGCGCCCTCGGCGCGGCGCGCGGGGTCGGGCAGCTCGAGCTCGAGCGGCAGGTCGCCGGCGAGCCGCACGAC
>JAFGAW010000182.1 GCA_016933475.1 Thermoleophilia bacterium | reverse complement strand
CGGTGCACCTGGCGGCAGGCGAGCGGGCACTGCGTGCAGGCGCGGATCTTCGTGCGGACCCGGAGCAGGGCCTCCGAGTCGATCCCCCCGCTGCCGGCGAAGGTGCCGGTGCGCCAGTTGCGCGTCGGCAGGGCGCCGGCGGCGCTCACCGCGTCGAGGATCGCCGGGGTGCCCTCCTCCCAGGTCCAGGCGTTGTCGGGGGTGAGCACGGCGTCGTGCTGGAGGCGCAGCATGTCGGCCGTGAACGCGGCTGCGTCGCCGACCGCGACGGCGCCGTGGCCGCGGACGACGACGGCCTTGAGGTTCTTGCTGCCCATGACCGCCCCGGCGCCGCCGCGGCCGGCCTTGTGGAACTGGTCGGTGGAGAGGCAGGCGTAGGGCACGAGCCGTTCGCCCGCGGGGCCGGTCGAGAGGACCTTGTGGCGCGGGCCGAAACGCTCCCGCACGCGCGCCTCGAGCGCCGACGTCTCGAGGCCCCAGTACTCTCCTGCCGCCGGGATGAACCGCACCGAGTCGTCCTCGATGAGCACGAGGACGGGGTCAGGGGCGCGACCGGTGACCAGCACGACGTCGTAGCCCGCGAACTTCAGCTCGGGGGCGAAGGAACCGCCCACGTACGAGTCGAGCAGCGTGCCGGTCGCCGGGCTCTTGCAGCCCACGGCGAGGCGCGAGCAGGTGGCGGCGGCCGTGCCGGCGAAGGGCCCGGTCGCGAGGATCAGCGGGTTCTCCGGGGCGAGCGCCTCGGTGCCTGCGGGCAGTTCGTCGAAGAGGTGGCGCAGCAACAGGCCCTTGCCGCCGACGAAGAGGCGCGCCCAGTCCTCGTCGAGGGGCTCCACTGTCGCCCGCAGAGCAGTGAGGTCGAGCCTGAGCACTTGGCCCGTGTAGAAGTGCACGAGTGCCTCCTCAGTCGATGGGATCGGTGTACGACAGGTGGTCCGGCGCGACCGACCCGCGCGTTGACCCGTCTGATAAGATGGCCGCGACGAAGCTAATCAACCGGTCAGTCAGGCGCATTGCATACCGGGGGGCCGGCGGTGTCAAGCGACCGGGACTCGGTACTGCGATCAGGCGCGGTCACTCCCGGTCTCGGTTGGTGGGAGGCGAGCGAGCCATGAAGTCCGACCCGGGCGCGCATCTCGCGGTGCACGCAGAGCCGACGGACGATTGCCCGTCGGCTCGCTCGGGGGCCGGTGCGGGAGCCGCTTTCGGCGACCCGCTGTCCGATCTGCCCGAGACCGCGCAGAAGCTGCTCCTCGCCGCCAAACGGATCATCGCGACCGAGGGCTTCGGCGCCCTGACGCTCAACGCCGTGGCCGCCCAGTCGGGCGAGAACAAGGCGATGATCTCCTATTACTTCGGTAACAAGGCTGGGCTCGTCGCCGCCGTCCTCGACTCGGTGATCCACGACGAGTATGTCGTGTCGCGGGATCGGATGAGGGACCTCGACCCGGAGCAGCGGCGCGAGCAGCTGGTCGCCGAGCTGCGGCACATGAGCGACGCCGACGACGAGTTCCTCGTGTTCTTCGAGCTCCTGCCCCACGTCCTTCGGGACGAGGTGCTGCGCCGCCGGATCGCCGAGCTCTACAAGTGGTACTGGAACGCCAAGCTCGAGTGGCTCGGCGTCGCAGGGTCGAACGGGGTCCTTGCCGATGCCGACCTGCTTGGCCTCAGCCAGATCCTCTCGGCCGTCATCGACGGCCTCGCTCTTCAGGCGGCGATCGACCCCGACGTCGACCTGTCGGCGCCCTTCCGGGTGCTCGACAGGATGCTCGCCGGGGCCTTCAAGCTGCCGAGTGGCGCGGCGCCGGTCGATGCGGGCGCCGCCACCTCTGCGGCCATCGCCGGCCGACGGATGACGTGAGCTCGCCGCGGCGCTGAGCCGGGCTCGCGTCCGCTCCTGCCGCCGGGGTCGGGCTATCCGAGGCAGTACTCGTCGAGCTGGCGCTGTGTCACCGGCTCGAGGTCGTCCGGGGGCATGTACGCCCGTAGCGCTTCGTCGACCCGTGCCGCCCCCGCCTCCGCGAGATCGCGGCCCCCGAGGCTGAGCCAGGTCTGGAAGGGGGTGCGGTTCATGAGCGTGCCGCGCAGCGCGTCGCGCGCGTGACGCCGCGTGTGCGGCTGACCCAGCGCGGAGCCGCCCGGGCCGATGGCGGCGGTCACGTCGAGCGCCAGCGACTCGTCGTCCACGACGATGCCTTCGCGAGCGACGCGCAACGCGCCGATGACCTCGTCGTCGATGGTGAACTTCACGGGTGAGTAGCAGTTGAAGGACGACAGGATGCCGGCGGCGTGCAGCACGAAGTCGACGTCGAGGTCGAGCACGGTCTTGAGCCCCAGGGCCGACTCGATCCCCGCCTGGGCATCCGGCACGTGGGCGTCGGTGATCGAACCCCCCGCCCTCACCGGAAGGCCCAGCGCGTGGCCGAGCTGCACGGTGGCCCCCATCAGCGCCCAGTACTCGGGGGCGCCCATCATGAGCGCGCCGGTCTGCATCGAGGAGACCGAGGAGGTCCCCCCGTACAGGAAGGGGCATCCGGGCCGGGCGAGCTGCGTCAGGACGAGGCCGCAGAGCAGCTCGGCGTGCTGCACCACGAGCAGGCCGGCCGGGGTGAGCGGCGCCGTCGTGCCGCCCATGGCGCAGACGGCGAAGCAGATCGGCTGGCCGAGGCGGGCGAGTCGCATGAGCACCTGGGCCGCATCTGCGGAGACCTGCAGCGGCGACGTGCTGTTGATGATGGTCCACAGGCGCGGCCGCTCGTGCCAGCCGGCGCCGTAGACGATCTCGCAGACGTCGGTCGCGACCCGGAGCTCGGCGAGCGTCGAGACGTTGGGGCGGAAGCCCTTGTCGCTGCCGACGAGGTGGGCGTGGGCGCCCACCGCTGCACGACGCTCCTCGGGTACGTCGGTGGGCTCGACGCTGAAACCGTGCACGTCGATGTTCGGCGAGAGGTGGGCGAGGGCGATCGCTGTGCGCAGGTCGGCCAGCGTGCCGTGGCGCTGAGTCCGACCGTCGAGCACGAGCGCGGGACCCGAGGCGGCGCCCAGCACGGCCGGTGCCCCGGGACCGACGCGGAGGTCGAGCTCGGGGCGCCGGCCTGCGACGGTGTACTCGGTCGGCGTCGTCTCGAGTGCCCGGCCGACGAGCTCCTCGCCGAAGCGCACGCGCTGCCCTTCGACGGCGGCGCCGTGCGATGCCATCAGCGCCGCCGCCTCGGGGTCGAGGATCGCACAGCCGACATGCTTGAGGACCCAGAGCGCCGCGTCGTGCACGCGCTGCCGGTCGGTCTCGGCCAGCGTCATCGCCGCCCCCTCGGGAAGCTCCCGGTCGCGGGCCGGGCTCACGAAGCCCCGACCAGCCCCTTGGCCACGGCGACCGCCTCGATCGCGT
>JAFGAW010000181.1 GCA_016933475.1 Thermoleophilia bacterium | reverse complement strand
TCCCCCGCAAGCTCCCCACGCTCGTCACGCCGATGGTGTTCAAGCCCCAGGTGAGCGGCATCAAGCCGGCCGCCGACGCCAAGCTGACGAGCAGCACAGTCACGTTCTCGGCCTCGTACGTCGACGGCGCCGGCGGCACCGGCATCGCCGCCGGCGGGGTGCGCATCTTCGTCGACGGCGTCGAGCGCACCAAGGCGGCGACCGTGACCAGTTCGTCGATCGTGCTCAAGCTGACCGGCGTGCCCAACGGCACCCATCGCTGGGAGCTCCGCGTCGCCGACCGTTCGGGCAACGTCACCCAGCGCATCCGCAGCTTCACCGTCTCCGTGTACGTGCCTTCGGTGACCCCGACGTACACGCCGCCGACGTACACGCCGCCGAGCTCCTCGGACACGTACCCGACCACCCGACCGACGCCGACGACGACGCTCTACCCGTCCCCGACGCCTTCGGTCACGGCCTCCCCCGGCGCCGATCTGACCGGCGTCCCCTACGGCGACGCGGTCTCCGGCACCCCGGTCACCCCCGGGTCGCCGAGCCCGGGGCCGAGCACGGTCTCGGCCTCGCCTCTCGGCGGCGAGGGCGGCGGCGGGGCCGGCGTCATCGGCGGGCTGCTCCTCGTCGCCCTCCCGATCGGCGCGGCGCTCTCATACCTCGGCATGCGGCGGCACGCCGCGCGGATGGCCCTCGCCGGCACGGGCAAGACGCTCGCCGGCGGCGGGACGCCGTGGCAACGGTTCAGCACGCGGCTCGGCGCGGCGGGTTCCGCCGCCGGCGCCGCCTGGCACCGCTTCACGTCCCGCTTCTCGCGCGCCGGCGGCGCGTGAGCGAGCCCACCCTCCGCGAAGGATCGACAGTATGAGCGCGCTGATCGTCGGGACCCTGGCCCGCGACATCCAGGAGTGGATCTACAACGCCGCCGAGATCCTGCTGTACCCCGTGCTGATCGCCGCGCTGGTGTGCCTCGTGTGGGTGTTCGTCGAGCTCGGCTGGCTCTGCTACGAGATCTACCTGCGCATCCGCTTCCGCGACCTCGAGGCACTCGAGATCCGCACACTCCGCGCCCGGCAGGCGTTCATCGAGGGCAAACCGCGTAAGGCCTACCGTTATCTGCAGGAGACGCGGTACTCGATGGTCGTCGCGCGCTTCCTGTTCGACCTCATCCGCAACTACCAGACACAACGACTCGCCGTGAAGCCGCTCAAGCTGCTGCAGGAGTATGAGTTCTACACGGTCAAGCGCCTCGAGCGCACCCGCATCCTCGTCCGCGTCGGTCCGATGCTGGGCCTCATGGGCACCCTGATCCCCTTGGCCCCCGCCCTCGTCGGCCTCGCGCAGGGAGACACCCAACAGCTGGCGGACAACCTCGTGCTCGCGTTCTCGGTCACCGTGCTCGGTCTCCTCATCGGTGGCATCGCCTTCGCCGTGAGCATCATCCGCGACCGCATCTACTCGCAGGACATCTCCGACCTCGAGTACCTGCTCGAGCTGCTCGAGGGCGGCGGCGAACGCCTGCCGGCCGGCGGGCGCCCAGTCGCCCGAGCCCAGGCGGAGCCCCGGTCGGCGCCGGCCGAGCCGGCCGGCGCCGAGACTGCAGAACTGCCGCTGGCGGCGCTCGTCTCCCATCCCGCTCCGGGCGACACGGTCGCTGCCGTGGCTGACGACGCACCCGACGATGACACGCCCGACGACGGAGACGGCGTCCCACTCCCCCTCGACGATCCCGACATGTCCTGGTACCGGGAGGACGACCCGTTCGCCAGCCTCGGTCCTGTCGAGTCCCCGGACGACGAGGCGCGACCGCACGACGACTCATGAGCGACGAGTCCACGGACAGCGAGGTCCAGTTCCTTCCAACGGTCCTCGGCCGCAGTCGGGGCGGCTATCGCTACATGAAACGCCGGCGCCTCGACCGCCTCGACCGCAACGGCGACCCTCTCGACGGGGTCGTGAACCTCTTCGACGTGGCCATCGTGCTCGCGGTCGGGTTTCTCGTCGCAGCGCTCGCCGGCCTGGGCATCTCCGGCATCCTCACGAGTGACGACATGACCATCGTCACCGACCCGGGCACCGAGCAGATGCAGGTCATCGTCAAGCAGGGTGACGAGATCACCCGCCTCGACCTCGAGAGCGGTGCCGAGGTCAGCGGCGTCGGCACGCTGATCGGGCAGTTCTACAGGCTCGCCGACGGCACCACCGTCTACGTACCGGCGGGCGCGATCGTGCCGGGAGCGACGACCGACGGCTCGGTGACTCCGGTCCCCGAGACGACCGCCTCGCCGGCGGTCGTGCCGGCGCCCGAGGCGCCCGTCATGCCGGCTCCCGACGAGGACGCTGTCTCGGAGGGCCAACCCCCACCCCAGCCGCCGGCCAAGAAGAGCGCCACCGACGTCACACCGTGAGCCGCAGGCACGGGCCGCCGAGCGAGAGACGCCGAGGCACCACGAACGCACGGCTCCTCTGAGCTCGTGATCGCTGAGAGAGTGCGAGCAAGCCGTCCGACGGGCTCGCGATGCCGATAGCTTGATCCCCGCCGGCTGCCACCGCGAGGCCGCGCCGGTGGCGCGACCCGCGCGAGCTCAGTCCCCCAGACGGCGCAGCAGCGCGAGGAGGCGGTCGAGCTCCTCCTGGGTGCGGAAGGTGATCTGGATGCGCCCACCGCGGCGGCCGGCCTGCACGCGGACCGGTGCCTCGAGCAGGCCGAAGAGCTCGTCGGCCACGTCGTCGAGCTCGACCCGCGCCGGGCGCGGCGGGCGCCTCTCCTCGGCGGCGGCGCCCAAGCTCCGCACCAGCGCCTCGGTCTCGCGCACCGAGAGTCCCGAGCGCGCGACCTCACGCGCCAGCAGGCGGCGCTGCTCGTGGTCGGCGAGCGCGAGCAGCGCCCTCCCGTGGCCTTCGCTCAGCTCGCCGGTCTCGATGAGCTGGCGCACCTCGTCGGGGAGCTCGAGCAGGCGCAGCAGGTTGGTCACCGCCACACGGCTGCGGCCGACCAGCTCGGCGATACGCTCATGGGTGAGACCGAACTCGTCGACGAGCGCCGCATAGGCGAGCGCCTCCTCGACGGCGTTGAGGTCCTCGCGGGCGACGTTCTCGGCGAGGGCGATCTCGAGCGCCCTCGCCTCGTCGACCGGGCGTACGAGCGCCGGGACCGACTCGAGGCCGGCGAGCCGCGCGGCGCGCAGGCGGCGCTCGCCGGCGATGAGCTCCCAGCGCGCGTCGGGCCCGGCGGCAGCCGGCGCGCGGGACGCCGCATCTGAAGCCGCTTCGGACGGCACCCCGGAAGCCATGCCGTCCGAAGCCTCGGCCGGCGTCGCGAGCGGCCGTACGACGATGGGCTGAACGACGCCGAGTGCGGCGATCGAGGCGGCAAGCTCGGCGAGCTCCTCCTCGGCGAACGTGCGCCGCGGCTGCCGCCGCGACACGACCACGGCGTCGACGGGGAGCTCACGCAGGCGACCCTCGCCCGACGCGGTCGCCGCGGCGAGGTTGGCCCGGCTCTCGCCGATCAGCGCACTCAGGCCCTTACCGAGGGCCCGCTTCCTTTCCACGTGAAACGACCTCCTTGGCCAGGTCGAAGTAGGCGTCGCACCCGGCACAAGTCGCATCATAGCGCGAGATCGGCAGCCCGTGGCTGGGAGCCTCGCTGAGACGGACGTTGCGCGGGACGACGGCCTCGAAGACGTGCGTACCCAGATGCTCCCGCACCTCGGCCGCGACCTCGCGCCCGAGGCGGGTACGACTGTCGAGCATGGTGACCAGCACCCCGAGGATCTCGAGCCCGGGGTTGAGACGCTCGCGCACGAGCGTGATGGTCTCGAGGAGGTGGGCGAGACCTTCGAGCGCGTAGTACTCGGCCTGCACCGGCACCAGCACCTCGCCCGCGGCGGTGAGCGCGTTGACGGTGAGCAGATCGAGCGACGGCGGGCAGTCGATGAAGACGAAGTGGTAGGCGTCGAGTCCGCCGCGCAGTGCTTCGGCGAGCGCGCGCTCGTGATCGTCGGCCGCCGCCAGCTCGATCACCGCACCGGCGAGGTCGGGGCACGACGGGACGAGCGACAGTCCCGGGACGCAGGTGGGCACAGCCGCCTCGCCCACCTGGAGGTACCCCTGCAGCAGACCGTACGTCGACCGAGCCGGGTCGTCGACCCGCACCCCGAGCCCAGCTGAGGCGTTCGCCTGCGGGTCGGCGTCGACGAGCAGGGTCGGCAGGTCGGCCTCGGCGAGACAGGCCGCGAGGTTGACGGCGGTGGTCGTCTTGCCGACCCCGCCCTTCTGATTGGTCACGGCGATGATGCGCGTCACGGCTGCAGTCCGGGAGCCCC
>JAFGAW010000180.1 GCA_016933475.1 Thermoleophilia bacterium | reverse complement strand
GTCGTGCTCGTCGGCTCGACGCGGCGCGGCAAGGAGACGGCACCGCGCCTCGCACAGAAGCTCGGCGCGGCCTGCGTCAGCGACGTCACGAGCCTCGAGCTCGAGGCGGGCGACCTGCTCGCCGGGCGCTACGCCTTCGGCGGCGCGACGGTCGCCCGCGAGAAGCTCGCCAGCGAGGTCAAGGTCTTCGCCGTCATGCCCAAGACCTTCTCGGCGGAGGGCGCCGAGGCGGGCGCCGGTGAGGTCGTCGAGCCGCAGCTCGACGTGAGCACCGGCGTCAAGGTCGTCGAGCGCCGCCCCAAGGAGGGCGACACGGTCAACCTCGACGCCGCGCCGCGCATCGTCGGCGTCGGGCGCGGCTTCAACGCCCGCGAGGACCTGCCGCTCGCCGACGAGCTCGCGGCCGCCCTCGGCGGTGTCGTCGGCTGCACGAAGAGCCTCGCCGACTTCGAGTGGCTCGGCGAGGACCGCATCATCGGCCTCTCCGGGGCCAAGACGGCCCCCGATCTCTACCTCGGCGTCGGCATCTCCGGCCAGATCCAGCACACGGTGGGCATCGCCCAGGCGAAGCTCATCGCCGCCGTGAACAAGGACAAGGAGGCGCCGATCTTCGAGCTCGCCGACTACGGCATCGTCGGCGACCTCTACGAAGTGGTGCCGGCGCTGGTCGAGCGCCTGAAGGGTGTCTGAGCGTCGGAACAGCTCGGAGAGTCCGAAGCCGTCGGAGCGTCCGCAGGGCGTCCTAGAGACTGAAAGGCATCTGAGTACCTGAACGGCGTCTGAGTGCTCGGTGGCGGCCGGCCCCCTCCGCGCCGCCGCCCGACGAAGACGGTGCGACGAAGACGGCGGCGGCCGCTCCCCCGTTGGCCGCCGCCCGAGCCGCACGAGCTGCTCCCGGGGTGAGAGACGGCGCGCCGGGAGCGCACCGGGGCGGGGCCGCGCCAGCGGCCCCGCCCCTCCCTTTGCCCGTCGCGCCGACTCAAGGGCGCGGCGAGCAGCCGCAGCCTAGCACCTGCCCGGTGACCTCACGAGGCGGCGCCTCGCCGCGCATTGACTTCTGTCCGTATGAATAGTAGGATTTGAGTGATTGGAAGGTCGAGTAGGAGTGCGGTCATGAGCATCAAACACGGCAGACACTCTCGACACGGTGGCGCGGGGGCCCCCCACGGTCACGGCCGGTTCTTCGGCACGACGACGGTGGGGGAGCGCGGCCAGATCGTCATCCCCAAGGAGGCGCGGGATCTCTTCGCGATCGCGCCCGGCGACAAGCTGCTCGTGCTCGGGGATCAGGAGCGGGGCGGCCTTGCGCTCGTCAAGGCCGACCTGATGGAGGCGTTCATCGCGAGGTTCCTCGGCGGCGCGGCCGCCGACCAGGGCGCCGACGAGGGCACGGAAGAGGGCGCCGAAGAGGGCGCCGAAGAGGGCACCGGCAGAGCCGCTGGCGGGGGCGGTGACGGGGCGCCCGGGGCCGGCGGCGAGGAGGACGAGGCGGACGCGGGGTGATGGTCCCGACGAGAGCCCCGGCGGTGACCGAGTCACCGTCCGGCAGGAAGGCGAGGGTCATGCCGCCGACGCTGTTCGCCGGGCTCCTGGCGGTCACAGTGGTGAGCGGCCTCGCGCTGCCTGGTGCCGGGCTCGATCACCTGGCGCTGCGCATCGCCGGCATCGCCTTGATCGCCGCCGGTGCGGCTCTGAACCTCTGGAGCGACGGGCAACTGAAGCGGGCCTCCACGACGGTGAAGCCCGATGTCCTGCCGACGGCGCTCGTCTCGACCGGGGCCTTCAGGCTCACGCGCAACCCGATGTACCTCGGCATGGCGGCGATCCTGGCGGGGGTCGCCCTGGCCCTCGGCAGCCTTCTTGGGTTGGGCGGCGCGGCGGTCTTCGCCGTCCTCACTGACCGTCTCTACATCGCGCGGGAGCAGGCGAACCTTGCGGCTGCGTTCGGCGCCGCCTACGACGAGTATCGGCGCGCAGTGCGGCGCTGGGTCTGACCACCGGGAGTCAGGAGGAGTCCGCGCGTCTGCTCGGCGCAGCGTCGGCGAGCAGCGTCAACGCCCGACGGGCGTCCTCCAGCGCGGCCTCCAGGTCGAAGCTCGGCGCCGAGATGATCGTCTGCAGGTAGATGCCGTCGAGCAGGACGGCGGCGAACCGACCGAGGGCCGCCGAGCGCTCCGGATCCGCCCCGCCGGCGCCGCCGGCGCCGCCGGCGCCGCCGGCGCGACGCGGCGGCGACATGACCTCGGAGGCCCAGTCGTACCAGGCTTCATAGATCGCCCTCAAGTGCTTCTGGAGGTCGGCGTCGCGCGAAGCCTGCGGCAGGAGCTCGTAGAAGGTGCTGAAGCGCCGGACCCGCTCGCCCACCTGCGCGGCGCTGCCGACGATCAGGTCCACGCGGTCGGCCAGGGTGGCGTCAGGGCCCGGCAGCGCGCCGAAGATGCCGGACTCGGTGATGACGATGTCCTCGAGCAGCGCCTGGATGAGCTGCTGTTTGCCCCCGAAGTAGTACCAGACCCCCGCCTTGTTGACCTTCGCCTCCGCCGAGATCGCCTGGAGCGTCATCGCCTCGTACCCGCGTTCGGCGAGGATGTGCTTGGCGGCCGCGAGGATCTTCTGCGCCGTCGGGTGCCGCTCGGGCGGATGCGGGCTGCGCACCCCGAGGCCCTCGCCGTTCGTGCTTACCACAGCGGCCGGCCCGCCGGTCGGCGCCTGGTTGCGTCGCTCCTGAGTCACTTCTCCCTCTCGTCCGGTGCCAGGCCGGTGCCCCTGCCCGTGCGCGGGCTCAGCTTACCCGCTCGGGTGAGCCGGCGGAAGCGGCGCCGCGGTCGAGCCCAGCCGCGGCGCCGCGCAGACGCTTGACAGAAGAGCTCCCGACGGTAGTCTGGTGTAACTCACCCGGACGGGTGAGTTACAGGGACAGAGAGTCCGGCAAGGCTCGGCGGGGTCGGCAGGAAGGGGGCTCCGCGCAGGCGCCGGAAGGAGGCGACGTCACGTGGCTACTACGGAGGACGAGGTCCGCAAGCGCAAGGCGAAGCCCGCGGCTGCAGAGCGGCCCCGCTGCAAGGCGGCCGGCGGCTCCCACCTGACGGAGGCGCCCATGCCGACGGGCTCGCCGCGCATCGAGCGGCTGCGCACGCAGTACTTCACGCACCGTCCTTCGGTGTGCGTCGAGCGCGCCGTCGCGTACACCGAGGTCTTCAAGGAGACCGAGGGCGAGCCCACGGTGATTCGCAGGGCCAAGGGGCTCAAGCGCACCTGCGAGACCAAGTCCATCCTGATCCAGGACGACGAGCTGATCGTCGGCAACGCCGGCCGCAAGCCGCGCACCGGCGTCCTCGGACCGGAGATGTCGAACTACTGGTTCGCCAAGGAGATGGACACCCTGAGTGACCGCCCGCAGGACCCGTACATCGTGGACGAGGAGCAGAAGGCGCTCTTCCGCGAGAAGGTCTATCCCTACTGGGAGGGCAAGACGGTCATCGAGCACTGGCTCAAGCGCGTACCGCCGGAGACGCGCGCGCTCGGCTACGAGACCGGCGTGATCGACGTCGAGATCAAGACGGAGTCCGGCCCCGGCGAGATCGCCCCCGGCTACGGCGAGATCCTGCTGCCGAAAGGCTGGGGCGGCATCCGCCGCTGGGCGGAGGAGCGCCTCGCGGCGCTCGATCTGGCCGACCCGGCGAGCGAGGAGAAGCGCTACTTCCTCCAGGCGGTCGTCATCACCACCGAGGCCATGGGAATCCTGGCGCGGCGCCACGCCGAGGCGGCGCGGGAGCTGGCGCGCACGGCGACGCCCGAGCGCGCCGCGGAGCTCGAGCGGGTCGCCGAGGTGTGTGACTGGATCGCCGAAGAGCCGCCGCGGACGTTCCACGAGGCGCTGCAGCTCATCTGGTTCGCGCAGTTCAGCATGATGATCGAGCTCAACGCGCCCTCGTACTCGCCCAACCGCATGGACCAGTACCTCCTCCCGTACTACGAGCGGGACGTCATCGAGGGCGACCTGACGCACGACGAGGCCCAGGAGCTGCTCGAGTGCCTGTGGGTGAAGTTCGCCGAGCAGTGCTGGCTGCTCAACACCAACTGCTCGGAGTACTTCGCCGGCTACCAGGGCTTCTTCAACGTCACCGCCGGCGGGGTCAAGCCCGACGGCGAGGATGCGACTAACGCGCTCAGCTACATGATGCTCCAGGCCACGATGGACGTGCGTCTCAACTCGCCCTCGCTGGCGGTGCGCCTGCACCGCAACTGCCCGGAGGAGTTCCTCCTCAAGATCTGCGAGCTCCTGCGCCTCGGCACCGGCTACCCGGCGATCCACAACGACGAGGTCGGCATCAAGGCGCTGCTGCGCAAAGGCGTGACCATGGAGGAGGCGCGCGACTGGTGTCTCGTCGGCTGCGTCGAGCCCAACCTCTCCGGCAGGCTCCACCAGTGGAGCGACTACGGCCACTACAACTTCGGCTCCGCCGTCGAGTTCGCGCTCTTCAACGGC
>JAFGAW010000179.1 GCA_016933475.1 Thermoleophilia bacterium | reverse complement strand
TGAGCGCGTTCGTGTGGCTGCTCTTCTTCCCGAACGCGCCGTACATCCTCACCGACTTCCTCCACCTGGGGTCGATGGGCGACACGGTGCCGGGCTGGTACGACGTCATGATGCTGACCTGGTTCGCATGGACCGGGCTTCTGCTCGGCATCGCATCGCTGCGGCTGGTGCAGGAGATCGTCGCCGGCGTCGTCGGTCGCGCGGGGGGCTGGGTCTTCGTCGTCGTCGTGTCCCTGCTCGGCAGCTTCGGCATCTACCTCGGCCGCTTCCTGCGCTGGAACAGCTGGGACGCGTTCCGCGACCCGCTCTCCAAGGCGGACGAGATCTGGACCAGCGTCAGCGACCCGCTCGCCAACCCGCGGCTCGTGGTGTTCACCGCCCTGTTCGCGCTGCTCTTCCTCTTCGTGTACGTCGCGCTGCACGTCTATGCCGGGCTGGTGCGCGAGGGCGCGCCGCCCGCGGGGCGGCGGCGCGCCGCTCGCCAGTAGCTGCTAGACTGCCGGCCATGACCAGCGGATCGGATCAGACCCTTCTCGATGCGGTGCGCGCCGCGGCCGGCGACGACGAGCGCCTGGCCTGCGCACGGGCCTTCGCCATCGCCGACGAGTTCGACGTGAAGGTGGCCGAGGTCGGCCGCGCCTGCAACGAGCTCAGCGTCAAGATCGTCGGCTGCCAGCTCGGCTGCTTCTGACGCGCGCCCGCCGCTGAGCCGGCCGGTGCGGCTCGGCCGCCGTCTCGGCGGGCTTCTCGCTGTGGCCCGACACGCGTAGTCCCGCGTCCGCGGGCCCTACGGCTCGCCTCCTGTAGGCCTTCGGCCCCGCAGCCCATGCCCTCACCGCATGGTCGTCTCCCCCCACGGAAGGGTTATGTCCCTCACCGCGTGGGAACCTGCCGGGTAAGACCTTTCAGTTCCCGACACATCTCCCGGCCGGCTGCGCTCCGTCGGCGCCCGGCACGGGCCCAGTGAGGTGAGAGTGATGGCCACCGTGATGCCCAAGTCAGAAGTAGCCGACTACCAGATGTACATCGGCGGCGCGTGGGTCGACGCCGAGAGTGGCGAGACCTACGAGGTCGTCGACCCGTCCGTCGAGGAGGTCGTCGCCCGCGTACCCAAGGGCGGGGTCGCCGACGCCGAGAAGGCGGCTGCGGCCGCGCGCGAGGCCTTCGACCGCGGCCCCTGGCCGCGGATGAAGGCGGCCGAGCGTGCCGACGTCCTGCGACGCGCGGCGGCGCTGATCCGCGAGCGCTCCGAGGAGCTCGCCCGGCTCGAGTCGCGGCAGATGGGCAAGCTGCTCGAGGACTCGCTCATCGACATGAACGACGCCGCTCACACCTTCGACTACTACGCCGGGCTGGCGGTCGACATGCACGGCCAGACCCTCGAGGTGCCGGGCGACACCATGAGCATGGTCGTCCGCGAGCCGATCGGCGTCACGGTCGGTATCACGCCCTGGAACTACCCAGTTCTCATGGTCGCCTGGAAGGCGGCGCCGTCGCTCGCCGCCGGCAACGTGATGATCGTCAAGCCGGCCAGCGTGAGCCCGGTGACGACGCTCGAGCTGGCGCGCCTCCTCGAGGATGCCGGCGTGCCGAAGGGCGTCTTCCAGGTCGTGACCGGCCCGGGCGGCGAGGTCGGCGACCATCTCGCCTCCTCGCCTCTGGTCGATATGGTGGCATTCACCGGGTCGGTCGAGGTCGGCAAGCACATCATGCGTAAGGGCGCCGACACGGTGAAGAAGGTGGGCCTGGAGCTCGGCGGCAAGAGCCCCAACATCGTCTTCGCCGACGCCGATTTCGAGGCCGCCGTCGACGGCGCCCTCATCGGCATCTTTGCCGGCGCCGGCGAGGTCTGCTCCGCCGGCTCGCGCCTGCTCGTCGAGCGCTCGATCTACGACCGCTTCGTCGGCGAGCTGGTCTCGCGGGCGATGGCGATCAAGGTCGGGCCGGCGCTCGACGGCGACAGCGAGATGGGACCGCTCGTGAGCCGCGAGCAACTCGAACGTGTCGAGCGGTACGTGAAGATCGGTGTCGAGGAGGGCGCGACCCTCGCCACCGGTGGCCGCCGGCTCGAGGGCAAGGGCTTCTACTACGAGCCCACCATCTTCGTCGACGTCGACAACGCCATGACCATCGCCCAGGAGGAGATCTTCGGGCCGGTGCTCGTGGTGATCCCCTTCGACGACGAGGAGGAGGCGGTCCGCATCGCCAACGACACGGTCTACGGGCTCGCCGGCGCGGTCTGGACCAGGGACGTGACCAAGGCCATGCGCGTGATCCGGGCGCTGCGCGCCGGGATCACCTGGGTCAACACCTACCACCCGACCTACAGCGAGGCCCCCTGGGGCGGCTACAAGCAGAGTGGGATCGGGCGCGAGCTCGGGACCTTCGGCCTCGAGGAGTACACCGAGGTCAAGCAGATCAACATCGACATGACCGACCAGCCGATGGGTGTCTACCAGCGCGGCAAGGAGACGCCGCGCGAGGGCCGCGGCAAGGTCGTGCCGCTCAGCGACCGGCGCCCGTTCCAGCGCGCGGGCCAGGACGACGAGGTCCGTGGCAGCTGGGTGCGGTACTGCCAGAACTGTGGCGAGTGACGACCGCGACGGGGCGCCCGTGTGAGCGGGCGCCCCGTCCGGGGTACTAGCGCTCCGAAGCCACGGCCGCCGCGCGCATCCGTGAGCGGGGGCTTTCCTCCACCAGTATCGAGGCGCGCCCGCGCGGCGGGTGCGAAGGAAGGAGCGGGGATGAGCCTGGTCACAAGGGATGTCGAGATCCTGAGCGACCGCTTCACGCCGGGGTTCGTGTTGCGCGGCCCCGTCGGTGGCGGTGAGGCGATGGTCCTGCGCAGCCCCTGGGACGGGGTGGAGCTGGCCCGCGTGCCGACCACGACCGCCGACGACCTGGACATGGTGCTCGACAAGGCTCGGCTCGCCTTCGAGAGCTTCCGCTGGACGCCCGCCTGGCGTCGCGCCCAGATCCTCGAGCGCGCCTCACGCCTGATCGAGGAGAACGCGGAGCAGATCGCCCGCCTCATCGCCAACGAGAGCGGCAAGCCGCTCAAGGACGCGCGTATCGAGGCGTCGCGCGGGGCGTCGACGTTCCGGTGGGCGGCGGAGGAGTCGAAGCGCACGGCGGGCGAGATCATCGAGATGGACGCCGAGGCCTCGGGGGAGCACCGCTTCGGCTGGACGATCCGCGAGCCGCGCGGCGTGATCGCGGCGATCTCGCCCTTCAACTTCCCCCTCAATCTGGCCGCCCACAAGGTCGCCCCGGCGCTGGCCGCGGCCAACGTGGTCGTGCTGAAGCCGGCCTCGCAGACGCCGCTCACCGCCCTGCGCCTGGCGGAGCTGCTCGTCGAGGCCGGCCTGCCCGCGCACGTCATCCAGGTCGTCGTCGGCCCCGGCAGCACGCTCGGCGCCAAGCTCGTCAAGGACGAGCGTGTCAACATGGTGACCTTCACCGGCAGCCCACCCGTCGGCCGGCAGATCGCCAGCGACGCCGGCATGAAGATGGTGACCCTCGAGCTCGGCAACAACTCGGCTACCATCGTCGACGAGGACGCCCACCTCGACCTCGCCGTGCAGCGGATCGTCGCCGGGGGCTACGCCAACTCCGGGCAGGTGTGCATCTCGGTGCAGCGCGTGGTCGTGCACCAGAAGGTCTACGACGAGTTCATGGCCCGGCTCGTGCCGGCGGTCGAGGCCCTCAAGCTCGGCGACCCGCTCGACGAGAGCACCGACGTCTCGTCGCTGATCTCGGCGGCCGAGGCCGAGCGCGTCCGCCTCTGGGTCGAGGAGGCGATCGAACAGGGCGCGACGCTGGCCGTCGGCGGTGTCGACGACGACGGTCGCATGAGACCCACCGTCCTCACCGACGTGACCCGCGACATGAAGGTCTGCGCGCGGGAGATCTTCGGTCCCGTGCTCAGCATCCTCAAGGCACGCGACCTCTGCGAGGCGGTCGAGATCTCGAACGACAGCGACATGGGCTTACAGGCCGGCGTCTTCACGAAGGACCTGAACAAGGCGCTCTACGCGGCCAAGCGTCTCGAGGTCGGCGGCGTCATGATCAACGAGGTCCCGACGTTCCGCGTCGACCACATGCCCTACGGCGGCATCAAAGGCTCGGGGATCGGGAGAGAAGGATTGCGCTTCGCGATCCGCGAAATGACCGAGATGAAGATGGTCGCGATCCGCGAGATGGACTGGCAGACCGGAGGCCCGCCGGTGGACGCCTGTGCTCGCGAGCCGCTCGGGCCCTGAGGTGC
>JAFGAW010000178.1 GCA_016933475.1 Thermoleophilia bacterium | reverse complement strand
GCCTCGAGGAAGGGCAGGCTCTCGATGTCGCCGACGGTGCCGCCGACCTCGGTGATGAGCACGTCGACGTCGAGGGCGGCGGCGAGCCGGTGCACCCGCGACTTGATCTCGTTGGTGATGTGGGGGATGACCTGGACGGTGCCGCCCAGGTAGTCGCCGCGGCGCTCCTTGGTGATGACGGCGTTGTAGATGCCGCCGGTGGTCACGTTGGAGTCGCGCTGCACGAACTCGTCGATGAAGCGCTCGTAGTGCCCGAGGTCGAGGTCGCTCTCGGCGCCGTCCTCGGTCACGAAGACCTCGCCGTGCTGGAACGGGCTCATCGTGCCGGGGTCGACATTGATGTACGGGTCGAACTTCTGGTTCGCGACCTTGAGGCCGCGCGCCTTCAGGAGACGGCCGAGCGAGGCGGCGGTGATGCCTTTGCCGAGACCGGAGACCACGCCGCCGGTGACGAAGATGTGCTTGGCCATGGGCGTGCGTCCCTCCCTACGCGAGTGGTCTCAGGTCGTCGACAGGCACGCCGCGACCCACGCTGAGGCGTACCCTGTGCTGCACGGGATTTGTGGGGCCGGTCGCGCGCCCGTACGTCTGAGACGGGCCGGCGCGGGTGTCTGACCGGCTGTACCACGGATCACGGCCGCGAGTATATAACGCCCGGGCTGCGGCCGCCAAAGCCGGTGCCGTCGGCGCGGGCCGCGCTGCGGCGCGGGCGGCGAGGACGGCGAGGACGGCGGTGCCCCGCGGACGGCGAGGCCCGGTCACCCGTGCGCCCGGCGAGGCCCGGTCACCCGTGCGCCCGGCGCCGCCACACCCGGGACCCGTCGCCCGGGACCCTTCAGGACCCTCATCGAAAGCGCGATCGTCCACCCCACTATCAGCGGATTCCGGTGCTCAGGCCCCGGTCAAACGACGGATTCAGTCGCCTTCTGCCCCCCCGGCGACAGCCGAAATGAGCGAGACTACGTATTTGGCCGTTGGCCGATCAGGGCCGGGCGGGCGGGGCGGAAGTCGCCCCCGCCACGCGGCGACAGACAAGGAGGCCGCTCAGCCTGTACCTGCCGACGCCGGCTTCGACCATCGAGTCGGCACGGGGTTCCGCCGATGGTCCGCTCGGATCGGGCGATGCGATGCCGTTCGCCCCTGCTACCACCTGCTTATGAAACTGGTAGTGCTCGCCGTCCTCGCTGTCTGGGTGCTGAGCGCGTGCGGCCAGAACTCAGGCAGCGACCCCTTCGTGAGAACCTGGCAGCTGATCGAGACCAACGACACCATCAGTGGCATGCGCCGACTCGACGCCACGGCGCAGGTGCGACACGTCATCAGCAAGGATGGGGACCGCCACATGCTTGCGATCGGCGTGCCGGGCAGCCTGGAGTACGGCATCCGCGGCCCCTTCACGCGTGAAGGTGACACCCTGAGTCACACCGAGCGCTACGAGGACACAGGCGAGTCGGACACCATGGAGTTCACCGTCGGTGAAACGCATGACGAGTTGGGCTTCGCGCTCGACGCGCCGTGGGGAGCGACTGACGAGCCCCTCACCGGGACCCTGGAGAGGGTGTCCGTCAGCACGGCCACGCCGACTCCGGTGCCGTAGGCCGCTGCCGCCTCCGGGACTCGAGACCCGGGACCGGGGAGCCTTCGGGACCCTCATTGAGAGCACGATCGTCCACCCCGCCTATCGGCGGACTCCATCGCTCAGCCCCTTGCCAGACGACGGATCCCGCTGCGATCGGGTGCGCCGACGGCGGCCGAAACGAGCGTTTCTCCGTAGCTCCTCGTAGTGAAGACGGGGCCAACCGGGCGGCACCGGACGTCACCGTGGCCGCGCCCGAGGCGGAGTGGGAGCTTCGCACCGACTGGAGCAACATCTCCGTGATCTCGGGCGCCAAGATCCGGCGCCATCACGGCGAAATGCGCCATCCTGCAGGCTCCGGGCGACGGAATCCGCGCTTAGGAAGGTTGACGTTCGCGGTTTCGCTGACTGCGTACGATGGTGCCCCCTGACCCGCCGGCCACCAGTCCGTATCAGGGGCGTTGTCGGCCCGGGTGCCGGCCGCATCGGAGGCCATGTCGGTCGGGGGCCAGCCGGGTCGACGGTCTGGTCAGCCCGGCGCCGCCCTCGCGCGCTTCAGGAGCCCCTCGGCGTGGCGGCGGGCGGCGGCGTCGTCGGGCGAGGCGCCGAGCATGCGGCAGAGCTCGGCCAGGCGCTCGTCGCCCTCGACGAGGCGCACCTCGGTGCGCGTCGTGTCGGCCTTGGCGTCGCTGACCTTGACGATCGAGTACTGGCGGCCGGCGTAGGCGGCGACCTGGGGCAGGTGCGTGATGCAGACGATCTGGCGGCGCTCGGCGAGCGTCGCAAGACGCTCGCCGAGCGCCGCCGCCGTGACGCCTCCGATGCCGGCGTCGACCTCGTCGAAGATCAGCGTCTCGACGTCGTCGCCGAGCGTGACCATGCCGCGGATCGTGAGCATGACGCGCGAGAGTTCGCCGCCCGAGGCCGTGTCGCGCAGGGGACGCAGCGGCATGCCCGGATTGGCGCCGAAGAAGAACTCGACGTCGTCGGCGCCGCGCGGGCCGAGCACGGCCCACGCGGTGTCAGATGGCTCTTCGGTGGCCGCAGGCGTCGACGACGCGTCGGCGGCCTCCGGATCCGACCGCCCGCGCGCGGGCGCTGGGCGCGGGGTGACGCGGACCTCGAAGCGCGCGTGCGGCATCGCGAGCTGACGCAGCTCCTCTGCGACGCGCGAGGCGAAGACGGGCGCCGCGGCGGCGCGCGCGGCCGTCAGGCGGCCGGCGGCCGCCACGGCCGCCGCGCGTGCCTTCTCGGCGGCGCCCGCCAGTGCCTCTTCGTTCGCCTCGAATTCCTCGAGCCGTGCCAGGCGGACGCGCGCCTCGTCGGCGTAGGCGAGGACTTCGTCGGCGGACGCTCCGTACTTCCGCCGCAACGCGCGGACGCGGTCGTAGCGCGTCTCGAGAGCGTCTCGGTGCGCCGGGTCCACGTCGAGGTCTTCGAGATAGGCGCGGAGGGCGGCGGAGGTGTCGTCGAGCTCCGCGGTGAGCGCGTCGAGACGCGCGGCCGCGCCGCCGAGACTCTCGTCGAGCGCCGCCGCCTCGCCGATCAGACGCTGCGCCACGCGGACCGCGTCGAGGGCGGCGTGCTCGCCCTCCCCAGCGAGGAGGGCGACGGCGCCGCCTACCCGCTCGAGCAACTTGCCCGCATGCCGCAGGCGCTCCCGCTCGAGGGCGAGGCGCTCGTCCTCGCCGGGCTCGAGCTGCGCGGTGTCGATCTCGTCGACCTGGAAGCGGAGCATGTCGCGCTCGCGTTCGCGCTCGCGACCGGCGGTGCGTAGCTCGTCGAGCTCGCGCGACAGCGCCTGCGCGTGGCGGTAGGCCTCGGTGTAGGCCGTGGCGAGCGGGCCGATCTCGGCCGGCGCGAAACCGTCGAGCAGGTCGAGCTGGCGCTCGAGCTGCAGGAGCCGCGTGTGCTCGAGCTGCCCATAGAACGCAAGGCGCTCTCGAAGGGCCTCTTCGACAGCGCCGGCCGAGCTGAGGAGACCGTCGCGACGGGCGCGCGAGCGGCCGCCGCGCGGCAGTTCGCGTGCCACGGCGAGCGTCTCTGCGCGGTCGGCGGCCAGCGCCTCGGCCCCGACAGCGTCATCCTCGCGCTGCTCCCCTCCGGCCCCCGGCTCGAACAGCGCCTGCACGAGCGCCCGCTCCGCCCCGGGGCGGATCAGGTCGTCGCCGCCTTTCTGCCCCATGAGCAGCCCGATCGCCTGGGCGAGCAGCGACTTGCCGGCGCCGGTCTCGCCGGTGATCACGTTGAGGCCGGGCGCGAACTCGAGGCGGGCCGCCTCGATCAGCACGAGGTCGTCGATCTGGAGCTCAGCGAGCATGCTTGCGGTCGAAGAGCTTCTCCTCGACGTTCTGGTAGAACGAATCCTGGCTGCGCAGCATGAGGCGGGCGCCACGGTCACCGGCGCGGATGCGCACCTCGTCGCCGCCACGCATGCGGCCCACCGACGCGCCGTCGACCATGATCTCGGCCTCCTGGGCGTAGGAGACGTTGCGCGCCGTGATCGCGAGGTCGGGGCGCAGCACCAGCGGCCTGAAGGCGAGCGAGTGCGGGGCGATGAAGTTGAGCACGAGCACCGCCGCGTCCCAGACGACGATGGGCCCGTCGCAGGAGAGGTTGTAGGCGGTGGAGCCGCTCGGCGTGGCGACGATCATCCCGTCGCAGAGCATGCGTCCGATGGTCACTGCCGAGACCTCGTACTCGAGGTGCAGCACGTGGCGCGGGGCGACCCGGGAGAGGACGACGTCGTTGACCCCGCAGTGCCGGTCGCCGTTGAGCTCGACGGCGACGGTGAGCAGGTCGACGGTGGCGTAGTCGCCGGCGAGGATCGGGGCGAGACTGGCCTGCCAGTCCTCGGGAGTCAGGCTGGCAAGGAAGCCGACGTGGCCGAAGTTGACCCCGAGTGTGGGGACGCCGGTGCCGAGGAGGCGACCGAGGGAACGCAGGACGGTGCCGTCGCCCCCGAAGACGAGAGCGAGGTCGGCGGCGCCGAGCTCGCCGTCGGCGACGCACTCGTAGCCGAGCGCGGCCTCGCGGGGGTGCTTGGCGGCCTCGTCGGCGGTCATGAGCAGCTCGAGGCCGTACTCGCTCTTGAGGCGCGCGAGATCGGCCAGCGCGGCGCTCGTCGGTGCGTCGGCGAGGTGGGTCGCGACGGCGATGCGGCGCAGCGGTTCAGGCATCGGAGGCCTCCGGCACGTCGCCTGCGGCGGCCTGCGGCCCTTCGTCTGCGGCCACCTGCGGCCCTTCGTCTGCGGCGGCCTGAGGCCCGGCCGTCGCCGCGGCGGTCTGGCGGGCCGCCTCGACGGCGCACCGCGCCGCCTCGGCCGGGTCGACGCGCGCGGGCGCGACGGCGCGGCCTGCCGCGCCTGAGGGACCGGCCGCGTCGGCCGCGTCGAGCCCGCCGGCCGCGTTCGGCCGTCCGGCCGCATCCCGACCGTCGCGGAAGTAGACGAAGTACTCGACATTGCCCTTGGGCCCAGGGTGCCCCGAGTCGGTCATGCCGAGGACCGCGGCGCCGTGATCTTCGAGCCAGGTGCCGACGCGCGCGAGCACCTCGGTGTGCACGCTCTGGTCGCGCACGACGCCCCCCTTGCCGACGTGGCCACGGCCGGCCTCGAACTGCGGCTTCACGAGCACGAGACCCCGATAGCCGGAGCGCAGGCATTCTAGCACGGGCCCCAGCGCCGTCGTCAGGGAGATGAAGGACACGTCGGCGGTCACGAACGAGGGCGCGAACGGTAGACGATCGGGTGTCAGCTCGCGCGCGTTCGTGCGCTCCATGACGGTGACCCGCGAATCCTGACGGAGCCCCCAGTCGAGCTGCCCGTAGCCGACGTCGACGGCGACGACCCGCGCGGCTCCCCCTTCGAGGAGCCGCTCGACGAACCCGCCGGTCGAGCTGCCGAGGTCGATCGCGTCCTCGCCCGCGACCTCGACGCCGAGGACGGACATCGCGTGGTCGAGCTTGTCGCCGCCACGCGAGACGTAGCGGCGTCGCGCGGCGACCGCGAGCACGGCATCGGGAGCGATCTGGGAGCCGGGCTTGTCGACGATCACGCCGTCGACCGTCACCTCGCCGGCGAGCACGGCGCCGCGAGCCTGGGCGCGAGAGTCGAAGAGGCCGCGCGCGACGAGCAGCGTGTCGAGCCGCTCGCGCACGGTGTCAGCAGGGGTGCGCGAGCTTTGCCGGGTCGGTCGCCGCGCCGGCCGAGGCCGTCGCCCGCCGACCGCCGTTGTCGGCGGGGCCGGCAGGCGCACCGCCCCCGGATGCGACAGAACCCCCCGTCCCGGCCGGTCCGGCAGACGGATCTGCGGAGACGACCGCGACGGCCTCGGCCACGGCGGCGGCGACCGTCTCGGCCGTCAGGCCGGCGTCGCGAAGCAGCCGCGCCCGATCGCCGTGCGGCACGAAGGCGTCGGGCAGGCCGAAGCGCAGCACCTCGACGCGGCTCGGCGCGACCTCCTCCAGCACGGCGCTGCCGAAGCCCCCGGCGAGCACGTTCTCCTCGACCGTGACCAACAGACGGTGGGTGGCCGCGAGCCGCCCGAGCAGCTCGCAGTCGAGCGGCTTGACGAAGCGTGCGTCGACCACCGTCGGCTTGAGGCCGCGGGCACGCAGCAGCGCGGCGGCGCCGGCGGCGATGCCGACCCCGGTGCCGATGCCGATGAGGGCGACGTCCGCGCCTTCGGCCAGGACCTCTCCCCTGCCGACCTCGACGGGCTCGAGCACCCCGGGCGCCGCGAACGGCGCCGCCATCCCACGCGGGTAGCGCAGAGCCGCCGGCCCGTCGAGGGTCAGGGCCGTCGCCAGCATGCGCTGCAGCTCGAGCTGCGAGGACGGCGCCATCACGGTCATCCCCGGGATCATGCGCAGATAGGAGAGGTCGAAGGCGCCGTGGTGGGTCGGGCCGTCGTCGCCGACGATGCCGGCGCGATCGACGGCGAAGACGACGGGCAGCTCCTGCAGTCCCACGTCCTGGACCAGCATGTCGAAGGCCCGCTGCAGGAAGGTGGAGTAGACGGCGACGACCGGACGCAGGCCGCCGAGGGCGAGGCCGGCGGCGAAGACCGCGGCGTGCTCCTCGGCGATGCCGACGTCGTAGAAGCGCTCCGGATACCGCTCCTCGAAGACATCGAGGCCGGTGCCCTGTGTCATGGCGGCGGTGATGGCGACGATGCGCAGGTCTTCTTCGGCGAGGCGCACGAGCGCCTCGCCGAACGCCTGCGTGTACGTCGTCACCGGCGCCGCCGCCACTCCGACGCCGGCACCCGCCGCAGGGGCATTCGCGCCGCCGGCCGCGGTGGCGGCAGCCGGGGCCGCGGCATCCGCGCCGGCATCCGCGCCGCCGCCGGCGCCGGCCGCGTCCTTCTTCTCGCCGTTGCCGAGGAAGAAGGGCCCCGTCCCGTGGTACTGGTCGGGGCTCGCCTCGGCGGGCTCGTAACCCTTGCCTTTGATCGTGCGCGCGTGCACGACCACCGGGCGCTCGGTCTCGAACGCCTGGCGCAGCGCCTCGCGCACCGCCTTGAGGTCGTGGCCGTCGATCACACCCAGGTAGGCGAAGCCGAGCTCCTCGAAGAGCATGCCCGGCAGGATCAGGGCCTTCATCGACTCCTTGACGTCCTTGCCGAGAGCGTAGGCGCGCTCGCCGATCGCGGGCACGCGCTGCAGGGTGTGCTCGAGGTCCTCGCGCAGGCGCGTCAGGGTCGGGTCCATACGCAGCCGGTTGAGATAGAGCTGGAGGGCGCCCACGTTGGGCTTGATCGACATCTGATTGTCGTTGAGCAGGACGACCAGGGGCGAGCGAAGGTGGCCGGCGTTGTTCAGGGCCTCGAACGAGGTGCCGCCGGTGAGCGCCCCGTCGCCGATGACGCAGCAGACGCGGCCGCGCGCCTCGCCGGCGAGGCGCGCGGCCTCGACCAGCCCGAGGCCGTAGCTCACCGACGTGGAGGCGTGCCCCGTGCCGACCACGTCGTGCTCGGACTCGAAGCGGCAGGGGAAG
>JAFGAW010000177.1 GCA_016933475.1 Thermoleophilia bacterium | reverse complement strand
GGGCTCAGCTCGTCGGCCAGCGAGGCGCAGCGCAAGGCGGTCGAGCTCGCCGACCGCATCGGGGCGATCGTCGACTCGACGTCGTCGGTCTGCCACGGCCCGACCGGGCTCGCCATGCAGGCCGTCGGCGAGCCCACCTGCACCCTGGGCGAGGTCCGTGACCGCGCCGACCTGCTCGTCTTCTGGGGCTGCAACCCCGATCAGTCGCACCTGCGGCACTTCGCCCGCTACTCGCTCAACGCCAAGGGCGCGCAGACGCCGAACGGTCGCTCCGACCGCACGATGTACGCGGTCGACGTGCGCGAGACCGGCACGGCGAAGAAGGCCGACCGCTTCCTCCAGATCGACCCGGGGTGCGACTACGAGGTGCTGAGCACGCTGCGCCTCCTCGTGCAGGGCGGCGAGCCCGAGGGTGAGACGGTGGGCGGGGTCGCCCTCGCCGACCTCAGGGAGCTCGTCGAGCGCCTCAAGTCCTGCCGCTACGGCCTGTTCTTCATGGGGATGGGCCTCACCATGACGGCCGCGCGACAGCTCAACGTCGCCGAGCTCTTCACCCTGGTCGCCGAGCTCAACGAGTACGCCAAGTGCTCGGTGATCCCGATGCGCGGGCACGGCAACGTGACCGGCGCCGACCAGGTGCTCACGTGGACGAGCGGGTACCCCTTCGCCGTGAGCTACGCGCGCGGCTACCCGCAGTTCAGCCCCGGCGAGTTCACCGCCGTCGACATGCTCGCGCGTCGCGCCGCCGACGCCGCCGTGATCGTCGCCTCCGACCCCGGAGCGCACTTCCCACGGCCGGCGGCCGCGCACCTCGAGCGCATCCCGACGATCGTGCTCGACCACGGCCCCAGCGTGACCGCGTCGCACGCCACCGTGCTGTTCCCGACGGCGGCCTACGGCGTCGACGCCGCCGGCACGGCGTACCGCATGGACAACGTGCCCATCCCCCTGAGTCAGGTCATCGAGACGGGGCGCCCCACGGACGAAGAGATCCTGGGGCGCCTCATCGAGGCGGTGAGGACATGATGCTCGGCATCCTCGGAGGGCGGGTCTACGACCCGCGCAACGGCCTCGACGGGCAGGTCGCGGACATCTGGGTCAAGGACGGCCGCGTGGTCGCGGCCGACGACGTCGACCGCGACCGTGCCGAGATCGTCGACGCCGCCGGCCTCGTCGTCATGCCCGGCGGCGTCGAGGTCCACAGTCACCTGGTCGGCGCCAAGGTCAACGCGGGGCGCAAGCTGCGCCCTGAGGACCACCGCGGCCACGAGCGGGCGCGGGTCGGCGACCTGCGCTCGGGAGCGGGGGGCACCGTCCCGACCACCTATCTGAGCGGCTATCTCTACTCGGAGATGGGCTACACGACTGTCATGGAGGCGGCCACCGCACCGCTCGTGGCGCGTCACACGCACGAGGAACTCGAGGACATGCCCAACCTCGACAAGGGCGTCTTCATCACCATGGGCAACAACCACTTCATCATGCAGGCGATCCGCGACGGCCGCCCGGAGATGGCACGCGACTACGTCGCCTGGCTGCTCAAGGCGAGCAAGGGCTACGCGATCAAGATCGTGAACCCCGGCGGGGTCGAGAACTGGAAGTGGGGCAAGAACGTCGGCGAGCTCGACGACGAAGTGATCGGCTACGACGGGGTGACGCCGCGACGCATCCTCGAGACCCTCGCCTGGGTGAACGAGGAGCTCGGCCTGCCGCACGTCCCGCACATCCACGGCATCAACCTCGGGCGCAGCACGAGCGCGCGCACCACGGCCGAGACGATGAAGACGCTCAAGGGCGAGCGGGCCCACTACTGCCACCTGCAGTTCCTGAGCTACGGCGAGGGCCCGCGCCACATCCACAAGGGCGAGGCCGCGATGCTGGCCGAGGCGGTCAATGCCGACCCGGCGATGACCGTCGACGTCGGCCAGATCGTCTTCGGCCGCGCGACGACGATGACCTCCGACGGCCCCCTGCAGCACATGCTGCACCAGACCGCCGGTGGGCGCTGGATGAACGACGACGTCGAGAGCGAGTCCGGCGGCGGCATCGTCCCCATCGTCTACAAGCGCACCAACCCCATCAACGCGACGATGTGGCGCACCGGCCTCGAGCTCTTCCTGCTCATCGACGACCCGTGGCGCGTCTTCCTCACGACGGACCACCCCAACGCGGGCTGCTTCACGAGCTACCCGCAGGTCGTCAAGCTGCTCATGGACCGCGCCTACCGGCGCGAGATGTTCGACGGCATCCACGTGCGGGCGCGCAGGGGCGCCTTGCTGCCCGAGCTGGAGCGCGAGTACACCCTCGGCGACATCGCCGTGATCACGCGTGCCGGGCCGGCTCGCGCCCTCGGTCTCGACAAGAAGGGTCACCTGGGCGTGGGCGCCGATGCCGACATCGCGGTCTACGCCGAGCAGGAGGACAAGGAGGCGATGTTCGCGAAGCCACGGTACGTCTTCAAGGACGGCGTGCTCGTTGCCCGCGACGGCGCCGTGGTCGCCGAGGTGCCGGGGCGCACGTTCTACGTCGACGCCCCGTACGACCCTTCGGTCGAGGGCGAGATCCGCGCCTACTTCGAGCACGCCTACACGGTCAACTACGAGAACTACGCCGTGCTCTCCGGCGAGGTCGCCCACGCCGAGCCCGTCGCGTGCGGCTGAGGAGGTCGAGCCATGACCGACCAGGAGGACCCGGGCTGCAGGGTCCGCCGTGACGTGCAGCGCGAGCGGCCGGCCGTGTCGGTCGCCCTGAGCCGTGCCGGCGTCACCGACCTGCGGCGCATCATCTCGATCCAGGACGGCGACAAG
>JAFGAW010000176.1 GCA_016933475.1 Thermoleophilia bacterium | reverse complement strand
GAGGTCGTGCCCGACCCGGCCGGCCGCTCGCTCGGCGTCAACGTCGCCCTGGGGCTCGCCGCCGCCGGGGTCCTCCTGCTCGGCCTGTACCCGCAGCCGGTGCTGCGCGCCGCCGAGGCGGCGCTGCGCGTCGTCGTCGGCGGCTGACGGCTGCCGCCGCGTGAGGGCCGCCGTGCAGGGGCCGTGTCGTGAGCGTCCTCGCGTGTACCTCCTCGTGAAGTCGCTCTCGCCTGCGGTGTCCGCCGGCTGCCGCCGCGTGAGGGCCTGCACGTGAGGGCGGCATCGTGAACCTCCTCTTCGTCGGCGACGTCTTCGGGCGGCCCGGCCGCGACGCCCTGCTGGGCTGGCTGCCCGGGTTCGTCGCCGAGCACGACGTGGGCTTCGTGGTCGTCAATGGGGAGAACGCCGCCAACGGCGCCGGCATCACCTCTAAGATCGCCCTGCGCCTGCTCGACGCCGGCGTCGACGTCATCACCACCGGCAACCACGTGTGGCGGCAGAAGGAGGTCTTCGACTTCCTCGCCCGCGACGAGCGCATCGTGCGCCCGGCGAACTACCCCGAGGGCGCGCCGGGCCGCGGCCTCACCGTCCGCCCGGCGCGCGACGGCAGCAGCGTCGCCGTCATCGACCTCGCCGGCAGTCTCTTCATGGACACCGGCCTCAGCCCGTTCCGCATCGTCGACCGCTTGGTTGACCAAGCGCGAAAGCAGGCCGAGACCATCGTCGTCGACCTGCACGCCGAGGCGACCAGCGAGAAGGTCGCGATGGGCCACCACCTCGACGGCAGGGTGACCCTCGTCGTCGGCACGCACACCCACGTGCAGACCTCCGACGCCCGCGTGCTGCCCGGCGGCACCGCCTACATCACGGACGTCGGCATGACGGGGCCGGCCGAGTCGGTCATCGGCGTGAGCAAGGAGATCATCCTGCGCCGCTTCCTCACCGAGATGCCGGTGCAGTTCGAGGTCGCCGAGGGGCCGGTGCGCATCGACGCCGTGCTGGTCGCGGTCGAGGGCGGCCGCGCGCGCTCGATCGAGACCATCGAGACGATCGTGTAAGGGGTGCGGCGGACGGCCGCGTCGCCTCTCGCGGCGCCGGTGCCGGCGCGTCGGCGGTCTTCGTTGTCAACGCTGTATACGAGTCTTCTGCGCTTTGCGCGCTATTTACAGTGTCCCTGACCGTTTTGGCCTGATTTGCGGTTGCGCGTTTGGGGTACCCCGGAGGACGATAGGAAATGCCGAGGGGCGGGAGAGAAACCCTCGGGCGGGCCACTCCAACCGGGGGCGTACCAACAATGAAAGCCGACGACACCACCGTCGCCAGCGCGGCTGTCTTCGAAGCTCCCAGCCCCCCTCTGCAACTTGTGTCGGGCGTGGCTGTTGCCGATACAGTCAACGTGGGCGAAGGCACCGTATTCGACGAACTGGCGGCACGTCGCGCTGCTCGCGCACGGGCGCAGGCGGCCGAGCGGCGCCGCCCGGCGTGGCTGCGCCAGGCGGCGACGGTCTCCGCCGACGTCGTGGCGCTGGCCTTCAGCGCGTTCGTCGCGGTCTGGGCCGTCGGCGCGCTCGAGACGGCGCCGCTGGTGGGGCGCCTGCTCGGCGCCTTCCCCGCCGCCCCCGTCGCGAGCCTCTGGCTCCTCCTCGCACTGACGCCCGTGTGGGTCGTCATGCTCTACGTCTTCGGCCTCTATCGCGAACCGGGGCGCAGCATCGGCGGCGCCACGTCGCTCGAGGCCCTGAACGGTCTCTCCGCCCTGACTGCCGCGAGCTGGCTGGTCTTCGTCGGCATGATCGTCGTGGAGGGTGCCACGGCCCCCGTCTCGGCGCTGATCGCCTTCTGGCTCGCGGCCATCGTCGTCGTGCCGCTGGGACGCTGGGTCGCGCGGGCGACGGTGTGGGCGCGACCGGCGTTCGTGGAGCGCACGCTCATCGTCGGCGCCGGCGACGTCGGGCACACGCTCGCCGCCAAGATCGCCAACCACCCCGAGTACCGGCTCGAGGTCGTGGGCTTCATCGACGACGGCGAGCCGATGCCCAACGGCAAGGGCCCCGAGGTGCCGATGCTCGGCACGCTGGCCGATCTCGAGGAGATCATCGCCCGTGAGGAGCTCGACCGCGTGATCGTCGCCTTCTCGCAGGCGCGGCACCCGCAGTTCCTGCAGCTCGTGCGCCTCTGCGCCGACCACGGCGTCAAGGTCAACATCGTGCCGCGTCTCTTCGAGGTCATGAGCTCGCGCGCCGGCGTCGACGACATCGAGGGTATCCCGCTGCTCGACGTCGGGCACGTCGAGCTGAGCCGCTTCAACATGGCCGTGAAGCGCGCCTTCGACATCGTGGCCGGCGGCGTCGGCATGCTCCTCGTCCTCCCGGTGTTCGCGGCGATCGCGGTGGTCATCAAGCTCGACTCGCGGGGCCCGGTCTTCTTCCGCCAGGAGCGCATGGGTCGCGGCGGGCAAACCTTCCGCATGTGGAAGTTCCGGACCATGACCGACGGCGCCGACAAGCTCCGCCACGAGCT
>JAFGAW010000024.1 GCA_016933475.1 Thermoleophilia bacterium | reverse complement strand
CTCGAGCGCGACCTGCTCCTCGTACGGACGGTGCTCGAGACCACCTTCCCGCAGGTCGAGGTCGAGAGCTACTTCATCCCCTGGCACGAGGACAACGACGTCGCCACCTTCGGCGAGCCCGTCGTCGTCGAGTAGGCGGCGCGCCGAGCTCGCACAGCCCTCGGGCGCGCCCGCCGCGGGCCCCTCAGCCTCCCAGCTTCTCCTTGCCCACGTAGGGCCGCAGCATCTTCGGCACCGCGATGCTGCCGTCGGCCTGCTGGTGGTTCTCCATCACGGCCACGAGCGTGCGGCCGATGGCGATGGCCGTGCCGTTCAGGGTGTGCACGAAGCGCGGGCCCTTCTCGGTGCGGTAGCGGCAGTTGAGGCGTCGCGCTTGGTAGTCGGTGCAGTTGGAGCAGCTCGTCAGCTCGCGGTAGCGCTGCTGGCCGGGCAGCCAGGCCTCGCAGTCGAACTTCTGCGCCGCCGGGGCGCCGAGGTCGCCGGCGGCGATGTCGACGACGCGGTAGGGGATCTCGAGCAGCTGGAGCAGGTCCTCCTCGGCCGAGAGGATCAGCTCGTGCTCGAAGGCCGACTGCTCGGGGCGGCAGAACGAGAACATCTCGAGCTTGTCGAACTGGTGGACGCGGAAGATGCCGCGCGTGTCGCGCCCGGCGGCGCCGGCCTCGCGGCGGAAGCAGGTCGAATAGCCTGCATAGCGCAGCGGCAGGGCGTCGCCGTCGAGGAACTCCTCCATGTGCATCGCGGCCAGCGGCACCTCGGAGGTGCCGACCAGGCAGTCGCCGTCGGTCGTCTCGTAGATCTGCGCCCGGTCGGTGGGGAAGAAGCCGGTGCCGTACATGGCCTCCTCGCGCACGAGCACCGGCGGGACGACGGGGCGGAAGCCCTTCTCGGCGACGACCTCGAGGCCGAGGCGGATGAGGGCGAACTGCAGCAGCACGAGGTCGCCCTTGAGATAGGCGAAACGCGAGCCGCTCACCTTGGCGGCGCGCTCCATGTCGATGAGGTCGAGGGCGAGACCGAGCTCGAGGTGGTCCTTGGGCTCGAAGTCGAAGGCGGGCGGCGTGCCGACCTCGCGGAGGACGACGGCGTCGTCCTCGCCGCCCGGCGGCACGCCGTCGAGCACGAGGTTGGGGATCTCGAGGAGCAGCTCGTTCATGCGCGCTTCGGTCGCCGCGAGCTGCTCCTCGAACGCCTTGATCTCGCTGCCGAGTTCCTTCATGGCGGCGATGGCCTGGGCGGCGTCGCCGCCACTCTTCTTGACCTTGGCGATCTCGTCGCTCGCCGTGTTGCGCGTGGCGCGGCGCTCCTCGACGGCGGTCGTGAGGCGCCGCCGCTCCTCCTCGACGGCGAGGAACTCGTCGAGGCTCGAGCTGCCGGCGCCGCGCAGCTCTAGCGCCTCGCGGACGACCTCGGGGTGCGAGCGCACCAGCTTGATGTCGAGCATCCTCACTCCTCGCCGTCGTGGGGGCGTCGGCTGCGGCGCACGGGGCCGCGCCTGCGGGGCACCCCGGCCCCTTGGGCGTCGGCGGTGTCGCGACCGCGGCCGGCGGCGGATTCATGCCCCCGGTGTCGAACGCCGTTAATGCTACCGGATGCGGTCGCGCCGCGGACGCGACGCCGCGGCGACGGCCGAAGGCGCGGCGCGGCGTCCGTCCGTGAGGCGGCGACTCCGCACGAGGCGGCTGCCGCCACTCGACCGTGACCGCGTGGCCGTGCTACCTTCGCGGCGAGGGCGTACGAACCAGGGAGGAGCGTCATGGGCAGCCTATCGAGCGACGGGCGCGGGGCGCGGAGCCTCGCGGGGTGGGTCGTCCTCTTCCTGGTCGTCGCCGTCGTCGGCTCCGCCGTCGCGGCGACGATCTCGGCCGTGCCGGCGCTGGCCGACGAGACGCCGACGCCGCTGGGCGACGTCTCGGCGTCTCCGTCTGCCGACCCGTCGGTCTCACCGTCGCCCGATCCGTCGGTCTCGCCCTCCGTGGCGCCGTCGCCCGACCCGTCGGCCTCGGTCTCGCCCTACACGCTGACCTACACGCTCTCGCAGCCGGCGATCAACTACGGCCGCACGCTGACCGTGCTCGGCACGGTCGCGCCGGCCGCCGAAGGGCTCGAGGTCGCGGTCGCCGTCGACGGGGTCGACGTGGCGACCGTCCTGACCGACGCCGCCGGGGCCTTCACCGCCGGCTTCGTCGCCGAGCGCAACTGCGTCGTCTCGGCCCGTCTGACCGCCGACGGCACGACGGGCCCGTCGCTGCCGCTCACGGTGCGCCCCATCGTGAGCACGGTCACCGGAGACCCCATCCCCTTCCTGCCGACGCGGTTCGCGATCAGGGTGACGCCGGCCGACTATGACGGCATCGCCGTAGCGCGCGTCTACCACCGCGGCGTGCTGGTGGGCAAGGTCCTCGGCAGGGTCGTCGACGGCAAGGTGGTGCTCCGCCTCCCCACGCCGGGCATCGAGTGGTTCAAGGTCGAGTGCGCGCTCCGTGCCACCGAGGAGTACGGACGCAAGGAGTTCACACGCAATTTCAAGGTCCCGTACCGCACGCTCAGGGTCGGCTCCAGCGGGCTCATCGTCGAGGGCCTGCTCACGCGCCTCAGTCAGCTGCGCATCCGCGTGCCGGCG
>JAFGAW010000023.1 GCA_016933475.1 Thermoleophilia bacterium | reverse complement strand
CGTCAACGGCGTCGGCCAGGCCAAGCTCGAGCGCTACGGTGACGCCTTCCTCGAGGCGATCGCCGCACACGAGGACCAGTAGGCGCGAGGGCGCCGTTCGCGCGGAGCCCGCCGGCGCGACCGGGCGCGGACCGCGGACGCCGGCGGCGCCGCCGGCGAGCCTCTAGCGCGACCCCCCGGGGTCCAGCAACCCGAAGCCAGTCCCGGGGTCGAGACGGCGGGCGGCGGCGCTGCCGAGCAGCTCGATCACGATCGCCTCGCCGACCACCCAGGTGAGCACGCCCTTGCGGATGCAGCCGGCGACCACCTGGTCGTCGCGGCCGAAGGCCGCGTGCAGGTGGAGGACCGGCTGCCCGGCCTCGTCGGGGAAGATGGTGCCCACGCCGGCGACCTCGTGGGCGCCGTGAAGCACGCGTTCCATCGGTACGATCGGTTCGGCTCTGCTCTGCTCAGGCCCGACGACCACGCGACTGCCGTCGTCGGCGCCGCCGAGGAGCAGCACGGCGGCGCGACTGATGCCCTCGGCCCGCGCCGCTGCCTCGATCGACTCGTGGACCACGTCCCCGTCCTCGAGGCGGATGACCAGAGCACGACCGAGGTTGGCGCCGGCGTACTTCACGGTGACCTCCTCGCGGTCGCTGCCCTTCACCGCCCTCTCGCGCGCGTGCACGCGACGCGACAAGACTACCCCAGCCACACCGGCCGCGAGCCGCCGCTCTCAGATCGCCCCTCTCGAGCGGCCACGCCGCTACCCGGCGAGGGCGCCGCCGGCTCCGCGTCCCTCCCGTGGTAGCGTTGCCCCGTGGACCTGGCCTTCTTCGCAACGGCGCCCCGGGGTGTCGAACGAGCGCTCGCGAGCGAGCTGCGCGCCCTCGGCGCCGCGACGGTCCGCGAGGCTCGCGGCGGCGCCTCCTTCAAAGGCCCGCTGGCGACCGGCTATCGCGCCTGTCTCTGGTCACGCCTCGCCACCCGCGTGCTCCTCGGGCTCGCACGCTTCCCCGCCACGTCGGCCGACCAGCTCTACGTCGGTGTGCAGACCGTGGACTGGCGCGACCACCTCGTGCCCGACGCCACGCTCGCGGTGAGCTTCACGGGCACGAGCGACACGATCCGCGACACGCGCTTCGGCGCCCTCAAGACCAAGGACGCCATCGTCGACCAGCTTCGCGCCGCGACCGGCTCGCGCCCGTCGGTCGACACGCGCCGGCCTGACGTGCGCGTCAACGTACACCTCGAACGCGGCCAAGCCGACCTCGCCCTCGACTTGTCAGGCGAAAGCCTGCACCGACGCGGCTACCGTGCCGAGCGAGTCCAGGTCGAGGCCCCGCTCAAGGAGAACCTCGCCGCCGCGGTGCTGGCCCTCGCCGGCTGGCCGGCGATCGCCGAGCGCGGCGGCTCGTTCGTGGATCCGCTGTGCGGATCGGGCACGCTGCCGATCGAGGCGGCGCTCGTCGCGGCCGACGTCGCCCCGGGGCTCGTCAGCCGTGCCGGCGACGACGCCTTCGGTTTCCTGCGCTGGCGCGGGCACGACGCGGCCGCGTGGCATGCGATCGTGGAGGAGGCGGCGGAGCGCCGCGAGGCGGGCCTCGCCCGCCTCGCAGCGCTCCGCCGCCCGCCCGTCTTCGCCGGCTGGGACCACGACCCCACGGCGGTGCGCATCGCGACTGCCTGCGTCGAGCGCGCAGGCATGCGCGGCGTCGTGACCATCGAGCGGCGCGAGTTGGCGGCGCTGGTCGCGCCGCCACAGGCGCCCGCCGGCCTCGTCGCCTGCAACCCGCCGTACGGCGAGCGCCTCGGCGAGCGCCGCGACCTCGAGCGCCTGTACACACTGCTGGGCGAGCGGCTGCGCGCGGAGTTCGACGGCTGGCAGTTCGCGATCCTCTCCGCCCACCCCGGTGCGGCGCGGCTGCTCGGTGTCGGCCGCGCCGGCCCCCGACTCACCAACGGACCGCTGCACTGCCGGCTGATCGTCAGGGGACGAAGGGACGTCGCACGCGAGGGACGCTCCGGCAGCGCGACCGCTTCGGGGACCGTGTCTCCGGCGGCGACCGGCGGCTCCGCGATGCGGCTTCCGGCAGCGAGCGGCCGTGCGGCGGAGCACCCGACGACGGCCGCCGGCGCTGCGGATGCCCGCGGTCCCGGCACCGCTCCCGCCTCCGGGACCGTCTCGCCCGCCGCCCTCGACCCCGGCGCCGAGCAGTTCGCCAACCGCCTGCGCCGCGACCTGCGCCACGTCGGGCGCACGATGCGGCGGCAGGGCATCACCTGCTACCGTCTCTACGACGCCGACCTGCCCGACTACAACCTCGCCGTCGACGTGTACGACGGCTGGGCGCACGTCCAGGAGTACGCGCCGCCGCGCGAGGTCCCGCCCGAGCTCGCCGCCGCGCGACTCGCTCGGGCGGTCGCGATCGTCGCCGAGACCCTCGGCATCGAGCAGGGTCGCGTCGTCGTGAAGCAGCGCCGCCGACAGCGCGGCGCGGCGCAGTACGAGCGCCGCGGGGCCGGAGGCACCCTCATACCCGTCGAAGAGGACGGCCTCACGTACCTCGTCAACCTCACCGACTACCTCGACACCGGCCTCTTCCTCGACCAGCGGGAGACGCGCCGGCTGGTTCGGTCGCTGGCCGCCGGCCGCCGCTTCCTCAACCTCTTCGCCTACACCGGGACCACGACCGTCAGCGCCGTGGCCGGCGGAGCGCTCTCCAGCGTGAGCGTCGACCTCTCGCGTCCATACCTCGAGTGGGCGCTCCAGAACTTCGCCGCCAACAAGATCGAGGGTGCGACGCTGGAGCGGTGGCCGGCGAGTCCGGCCGCCGAGGGCGCCCGCCACGGCGCCCACGCTGCGCATGACGACGCTCGCGGTGCGCGCGGGCAGCGCGGGCACCCGGACAAGCCGCGCCGCCCGGAGACCGCGACGCGGCGCGGCGCGGCCACGACGCGAGGCCGGCACGCGGCCCCAACGGCCGCCGCACGCCATCGCCTCGTCCAGGCCGACTGCCTGCGCTGGATCGCCGAGTCTGGCGGCCAATTCGACCTCATCTGGCTCGACCCGCCGACCTTCAGCAACTCGGCGCGGATGGGGGGAGCGACGTTCGACGTGCAGCGCGACCACCCCGACCTCGTGCGCATGGTCGCGCGCCGCTTTCTCGCGCCCGACGG
>JAFGAW010000175.1 GCA_016933475.1 Thermoleophilia bacterium | reverse complement strand
GCCGTCGAGGAGCCGGTGGCGGCAGAGCCCGCCGTCGAGGAGCCCGTCGCTGAGGCTCCTGTCGCCGAAGCGCCGGCTGCTGAAGCACCCCCGGTCGCCGAAGCGCCGCCCGCCGCGGAAGAGCCGGGCGAGGCTCACCCGATCGACCAGGCGGAGATGCGCCGGCGCATCGAGGAGACCCGCGCGCGGCTGAAGGCTAAAGCGTTCGACGCCATGATGAGCGGAGAGGCGGCGCTGCTCTCCAGGGACAGCGGCGAAAAGCCGGTGCCGGACGGTACGGTCCAGCTCGACAGTGAGGCCTCGGCTCAGGTTGACGAAGGTCTCTCGCCGGACGACTCCTGACGCCCGCCGGGGTTTGACGTGACGGCGCCGGGGAGGCCGCTCAGCGGCCTCCCCGGCGCCGTCACGTCTCCCTTCGAGCGACTCCTCGCGGCTTATGCGCTCCTGCCGCGGCGCGGGTCGTCGCCTCGCCGGGGCACCGGCGTGCCCTGAGCCGTCACGCGGACCACGTCGACGACGACGCCCGTCTCCGCCCTCTCCGGGCTCCGCAGCGCCGTACCGGCCCCCTCACCGGGCGCCGTACCGGCCCCCTCACCGGGCGCCGTACCGGCCCCCTCGCCGGGCGCCGCGCCGGCCCCCCCGGTCTCCGGCGTACGGGGTTCCGGTGCAGACGCGCCGAGATCGTCGAGGCCCATGCCCCCCGCGACTGCCGGCGACGGCGGCCGCCGCGGCGCGGCGTGCATCGCGCGTGCGTAGAAGACGGTCGTGGACAGGAAGAACACGCCGAGCAGCGCTACCGGTACGGGCATGGCGCGCGTCTCGAACTGCACGAAGAGGTACCACCAGGCGTTCGCCTCCAGCCCCGAGTGCACGGCACAGTGGACCGCGGCGAGGACGACGAAGGAGAGCCCCAGGAGGACGGGCAGCACCGACCGCCCCCAGCCGCCGGGGCGGGCGAGCGGCCAGAGGAGCGCCGCCGGGAGCACGAGCAGCAGGGAGTAGACGTTGAGCAGCGCGATACCCGCGGCGATCAGCAGGAGGCTCACGTGCGCGGCGAGAACGAGGCTTCGACTGTCGGCCGGGAGACGCCGGCCCACGCGCCGCTCGACCCCGGCCACGTAGACCGTGACCAGGGCGAACACGGCGGCGAGCAAGGCGATGCGCAGGTAGCGTGGCTCGGCGACGACCTCGGCGCAGGGCACGAGCACGCCACCCGGGCCTTCGGGCAGCACGCCGACCACGTTCGCGAGGTAGGCCAGCGTGACCGCGACCAGCCAGGGCACCGCGGCGAGCGCGGCGCGGACCCACGCGGGCCGCGGTGCGAGCCGCGCCCGCCGGCACTGAGCGTACAGGTCGAGCGTGACCGTCAGCAACGGTACGAAGAGGGCGACGAGCAGCAGGGCGAGAGAGCGGCCGGGGAGCGTGCGCTGCCGGGTAAGGAAGATGGTCCCGCCGCTGCGGTCGGGAGGCAGCTTGGCGCCGTCGATGGTCATGACCATGGCCTGCACCGAACCACCGACCCTGGCCAGGGTCTGTCCCGAGACCGTCTCGAGCGTGTCCGCCGGTGGAGGCACCTCGGGGGCGACGGCGGTCAGGGAGACCGCCGGTACGCCGGCGGCGACGAACGGCGCCTGCAGGCCCCCACCGAGCGGTGCCGCCAGCCGGAGGACCTGGGTGAGCGGGCCCGGCAGCTCCACGAGTGGAGCGCCCGTGGTCCGCGCCGCCGGCGCGCTCAGGAGCCACAGCCAGGGCGGCGCCAGGCGGGGGCTGTCGCTCCAGCCTTCGACGCGCAGGGCGGTGGCGCCGTTCGGTGCCACGGCGCGCACGCCGATGACCGCTACCAGGTCGTCGACCTCGTGACGGGCGACGAAGTCGGCCGCGCCGAGCCCTCCCTCGGCGTCGCCGTCCGTCCAGAGGAAGAGGAGCCGGTGCCGGTGGGAGGTGAGGGCGAAGACGCGCGCCAGCTCCAGCAGTGCGGCAACGCCGGTCGCGTTGTCGTTGGCGCCCTGCGTCGCCGAGCGCACGATGTCACGGTTGGCGACGAGGGCGATGGTGCCGCGTGCCTTCCCCTCGTCGAAGGCGTACACGTTCTGCAGGCCGACGGCGCGCCCGCCGCGCCGGGCCGGGAAGCTCTCGATGCTCGCCTCGAGGCCGATCTCCTCGAGCTGTGCTACGAGCCACAGGGTCAAGCGCCCGTCCTGCTCGGAGCCGGCGACGCGGCGTGGGAACTCGGTGGCGATCGTGCGCACGTCGTCCATCGCCCGGGCGCCGTCGAAGGCGACGGACTCCCGCACGAGCGGGGGCGTCTCTGGGGATTGGAGGGTGAAGAGCGCGACGACCGCGACGAAGGCGGCCACGGCGAGGCTGAACCCGTAGACCTTCAGGTTGGGCAGCTTGACCTCCTTCGGGCTTGCAGGATGGTATCAGATTGCTGCCCGCCGTCTGCGGGCTAAGATGGAGGCATGGGTACGGCGCGCAGGATCCTGGTCGTCGAGGACGAGGCGCGGATCGCCGAGGTCGTACAGCACTACCTCGAGCGTGACGGGCACCAGGTCGTGTGGCGGGCGACGGGCGAGGACGCCCTCGAAGACGCCGCCCGCCGCCCGCCCGACCTCGTCGTGCTCGACCTCGGGCTGCCCGGCATCTCCGGTGAGGATGTCTGCCGGCGGCTCCGCGAAGGGTCCGACGTGCCCATCATCATGCTCACCGCGCGCGACAGCGAGCAGGACCTGTTGCGCGGCCTCGAGGTGGGCGCCGACGATTACCTCACCAAACCGTTCAGCCCGCGCGAGCTGACGGCTCGCGTGCGCGCCCTGCTGCGTCGCGCCCACGCCGAGGCGGCGCCGCAGGCCGACGTGCTGGAGCGCGTCGGCGGGCGACTGGTGGTCGACAGCGCCCGGCGGCGAGTGACCGTCGACGACAGCCTCGTCGAGCTCACCGAGTCCGAGTTCAGGCTGCTGCAGACGCTGGCCCGCTTCCCCGGGCGCGTGTACAGCAGGTTCGAGCTCATCGAGAAGGTCCAGGGCTACGAGTTCGAGGGCTACGAGCGCACCATCGACGCCCATGTCAAGAACCTGCGTCACAAGCTGGGCGACGACGCGCGCGACCCGTGGCTGATCGAGACCGTCTACGGCCGCGGATACCGGCTCGCCGAGGACGCCCGGTGAGGCGCGGTTTGCGCCTCAAGCTGGCGCTGACCCACGCCGGCGTGGCCGCGCTCGCCGTCGTGGTCGTCGCCCTCATCGTCAATTACACGGGAGAGCGACGCTTCGAACGCTACGTCGACGAGGTTCGTGAGCAGCGGCAGTCCGCCGTGGTCCGGATCCTGGCCGAGACCTACCGCGCCGGCGGCTGGGACGCGCAGGCGATCTACGCCGTCGGGCAGATCGCCTCCTTCAACAACGTCGACGTCGCCGTCTACGACCCCGACGGGGGGCTGCTCTTCACCGTCGAGGGCCGGCGCGCCGCCGGGATGGGCCGCGGGATGATGGGCCAGGGCGGGATGAGCGAGACGGAGCGCTCCTCGACCCGCAGTGAGGATGGTGTGGAGGTGACCTCGTACCCCATCGAGGTCGATGGCGACACGGTCGGCCGGGCCGACGTCTACGCGGTGCCGGCGGCGGAGATCGCGGTCGACGAGTCCTTCCGCAGCGCCCTGAATCGCAACCTGCTGCTCGCCGCCGCCGTCGCCGCCGTGCTCGCCCTGCTCGTCAGCGTGGTCATCACGCGGCGCATCACCGGACCTCTCGAGGAACTGACGGACGCCGCCGAAGAGGTCGCCGCCGGCAATCTCGAGGTCCGCGTGGCGCCGCGGTCCGACGACGAGGTCGGCGCCCTGGCGGCGGCCTTCAACCAGATGGCCGACGCTCTGGCACGCGACGAGCAGTGGCGGCGCGACATGACCGCGGACCTCGCCCACGAGCTGCGCACACCGCTGGCGACGATCCAGGCGCGCATCGAGGCGCTGGAGGACGGTGTCCTGCCGGCAACGCCCGAGAACCTGCGTGTCATCGGCGAGGAGGTCGAGCGCCTCGGCCGGCTTCTCGGCGACCTGCGTAGCCTGAACGAGATGGAGGCCGAGGACTTCGAGCTCGTGCTCGAGCGGCTCGACCTCGGCGATGTGGTGGGGGACGCGCTCACGCGGGCGGAGCCCGCCTACGCGCGTGCCGGCGTCGCCATCGAGCGCGAGCTGGCACCGGCCTCCGTGAGCGGCGACCACGACCGCCTGCTGCAGGTCCTGGGCAACCTCCTCGAGAACGCACGCAAGTTCACGCCGGCCGGCGGCCGCGTGGTGGTGACGGTCGCGAGCGGCGGCGCGCCGCCCGGCCGTGCCCCCGGCGGCTGGTCTCGCCTCACCATCGCCGACAGCGGCCCGGGTATCGCCGCCGTCGACCTGCCGTTCGTCTTCGACCGCTTCTACCGCTCGTCCGACGCGAGGAGCACGGCCGGCGTCGGCCTCGGGCTCGCCATCGCGAAGGGGCTCGTCGAGGCCCACGGCGGCGTGATCGAGGCGGGGACGGCGCCTGAAGGCGGGGCCCTGTTCACGGTCTGGCTGCCCTCCCCGGCCTGACCCGAGCGGGGGCGCGGCGGATTACGTAGAATTGATGCCGCCGCGCGCCCGGTCGCGGCGCCGCCCGCGGGCCGGCCGCCCGCACCAGACACGGGGAGATCCTCGGCCGATGACGCGCCCTCGACACCGCGACGCCGGGGTGCCGGCGTGAGGGAACTCGGGGCCGACCTCTCGATCGCCTGGCTGATCCCCTTCGCCGGCATGCTGCTGTCGCTGGCGGTGCTGCCGCTGATCGCGCCGCGGTGGTTCCACCGCGACCGTAACAAGGTGCTCGTCGCCGTCACCTGGTCGCTGCCGGTGCTCATCCTGCTCGAGGTCATCCGGCGGGAGACCGGGCAGCACGCGCTCCTCGAGACGGCCCAGGAGTACGTGGCATTCGTCGTGCTGCTCGGCAGCCTCTTCACGATCTCCGGCGGGATGTACCTGACGGGCAACCTGCTGGGCACGCCGCGTACGAACGTCGCGTTCCTCGCCGTCGGGGCCGTGCTCGCCAACTTCATCGGCACCACGGGGGCAGCCTGTCTCCTGATCCGGCCGATCCTGCGCGCCAACGTGGAGCGGCGCTTCGTGCGCCACACCGTCGTCTTCACCATCATGGTGGTGGCCAACGTGGGCGGGTTGCTCACACCACTCGGCGACCCGCCGCTCTTCCTCGGCTTCCTCGGTGGCGTCGACTTCTTCTGGACACTGCGACTGTTCCCGCAGTGGGCGCTGGCCGTCGGTCTGACGCTGGCGATCTACTACGTCATCGATCGGCGCTACTACGCCCGCGAGACGCCCCTCTCCCGCGTCGAGGACATCGAGGACTACGTGCCCCTCGGCATGGCGGGCAAGATCAACGTGCTCTTCCTCGGCGGGGTGATCGGCGCGGTGCTGCTGTCGGAGCCTCTGTACGAGATCGGCGCCGCGATCCACTTCCCCTTCGTCCGCGAGCTGATCATGGTCGCCATGGCGGCGCTGTCGTTGACCGTCGGGTCCCAGCTGCCGCGGCGCTGGAACCAGTTCACCTGGGCGCCGATCATCGAGGTCGCCGTGCTCTTCGCCGGGATCTTCACGACGATGATCCCGGCGCTCGCCATCCTCGAGGCGCGCGGCGAGGAGTTCGGGCTGACCCTGCCCTGGCAGTACTTCTGGCTGACGGGCGTGCTCTCGTCGTTCCTCGACAACGCCCCGACGTACCTCACCTTCACGTCACTGGCCCAAGGCACTCTGGGCGTGGACGGGCTCGGAGGCCTGATGAGCACCACGGTGACGGGCGGCGCGGCAGCAGCGCCCGCCGCCTTCCTCGCCGCGATCTCCTGCGGCGCCGTGTTCATGGGCGCGAACTCGTACATCGGCAACGCGCCCAACTTCATGGTCAAGTCGATCGCCGAGCACACCAACGTGCGCATGCCGAGCTTCTTCGGCTACATGGGCTACTCGGCAGCGGTGCTGCTGCCGGTGTTCACGATCGTCACGCTCGTCTTCTTCCTCTGAGCCCGCCCGGCCGCGAAGTCGCGTCTCTCGACGCGCTCGCGCGTCGATCCGGGGGCTCGGCGTCCCTTGCCGCACGGCTGCCCCCGCGCTCGCGCGGGCAGAAGGCCCCGAGGTGCACCCGCACACCGCCGGTGCTCACATCATGGGCATCACTACACTTCCGGGTGGTCCGGCGCACGCGTAGCCTGCGGGCGAACGACAACCCCTCCCGGGAGGCGAGGCATGCTGCACCATTTCCAGGGCAAGGACTTCCTCAAGCTGGCCGACTTCACCCCGGAGGAGGTCGGCTACCTCGTCGACACGGCGATCGAGCTCAAGCGCAAGCGCGCCCAGCGCGAGCCCTTCGAGCCGCTGCGCGGCAAGAGCATCGCGCTGATCTTCGAGAAGCTCTCGACCCGCACCCGGGTCTCCTTCCAGGCCGGCGCCGCCCAACTCGGGGCGCAGACCTTCTACATGAGCCCGGACCAGATGCAGACCAGCCGCGGCGAGCCGATCCGCGACACGGCGCGCATCATTGACCGCTACTGCGACGCGCTCTTCATCCGCACCTTCGGTCAGGAGGTGGTCGAGGAGTTCGCACAGTACATGCGCAACCCGGTGATCAACGCCCTGACCAACGAGACCCACCCCTGTCAGGGCCTCTGCGACCTGATGACGATCAAGGAGAAGAAGGGCGCCTACAAGGGCCTCAAGGTCGGCTACCTCGGCGACATCTGGAACGTCTGCCACTCGCTGATGATGGGCTCGGCGATGATGGGCATGGACTTCTACGCGGCGCAGCCCAACGAAAGCTACCGGCCCAACGCCGAGCAGGTCGCCAAGGCCGAGGAGTGGGCCGCGCTCTCGGGGTCGAAGATCGTCTTCACGGGCGACCTCGAGGAGGTCGCGACCGACGCCGACGTGGTCTACGGCAACACCTGGCACTCGATGGCCACCGAGAACCGCGAGCAGCGCGTCCGCGACTTCGCCCCCTACCAGGTCAACATGCGCGTCATCGAGATGGCGAAGCCCGACGTGATCTACATGCACTGCCTGCCCGGCACCCGCGGCGAGGACATGGTCGACGAGGTGATCGAGAGCAAGTACTGCGTCTTCTGGGACCAGGGCGAGAACCGCATGCACACCGAGAAGGCCGTGATGGCCCTGACGCTCACCTGAGCGCGGGCGGGAGCACGCGATGGCCGCCCAGGGCTTCGTCCACAACGCGACCGGGAGGCTGCGCAAGGTCCTCCTGTGCGCGCCCGACCACTTCAGCTTCCAGCCCATCAACGAGATCACCAAGCGGGTGCTCGCGGAGGGCGAGCAGGCCGATCTCGCGGCGTTCAGGCGAGAGCACGCCGAGCTGGTCGACGCCTACTGTACCGCGGGCGTCACGGTCGAGCTCGCCGACCCCGACCCGGGTCTGCCCTACATGGTCTACGCGCGCGACTTCGGCGCCTGCCTCGCCGAGGGCGTACTGATCGGTTCCTTCAAGGAGCCGGTGCGCCAGGGCGAGGAGGCGCGCTACGCGCGCAGGCTCGACGAGCTCGGGGTGCCGGTGATCGGGCGCATCACCCGCGGCTCCTTCGAGGGCGGCGACTTCTGGCTGCTCGACGAGGCGACCGTCGTGCACGGGGTCGCCTCGCGCACCACCTGGGAGGGTGTGCGCAACGCCGCCGAGCTGCTCGAGCCTCTCGGCTACACGGTGCGCGGCGTGCAGATCCCCTCCCGCGACCTGCACCTCGACATGGCGTTCAACATCGTCGCCCCGGGGGTCGCCGTCTGCGCCACCGAGCACATGCCCGAGTTCTTCCTGCGCATGCTCGAGAAGCGCCGCTTCGAGGTCATCGACGTGCCCGCCGAGGGTGTGCTGCTGCACCACTGCAACATCCAGGCGCTCGGCGACGGCAAGGTGCTGACCTTCGCCGGCAACCGCGCCGTGAACGAGCGCCTGACGGCGCTGGGGCTCGAGGTGCTGGCCCCCGAGATCACGCAGATCCTCAAGGGCGGCGGCGGGCCGCACTGCATGACCTTCCCGCTGCTCAGGGAGCCGTGACCCGGCGATGACGTCGAAGGAGCCGCCGTGCTGATCGACCTGAGCCACACCATCGCGCGAGGCATGCCGGTCTTCCCCGGCGACCCCGAGGTCGAGCTCGGGCCGGCAGAGCTCGACGGCCCCTGGCATGTCCTGCGCGTCGCTCTCGGCACCCACACGGGCACGCATATCGACGCCGCCAGTCACTACGTCGGCGGCGGCCGCACCATCGATGACTACCCGCTCGAGCGCTTCGTGCTCGAGGCCAGGGTCGTCCACCTCGAGGCCGCCGCCGAGGAGCCAGTCGCGTGGGCGGCGCTCGAGGCGCAACTCCCGGCGTCCGGGCTCGCGGGGACGGCGGTCCTGCTGCACACCGGCTGGGACCGCCACTGGGGCGAGCCCGAGGCCGAGCGGCATCCGTACCTCTCGGCGGAGGCCGCCCGGCGGCTCGCCGCCGCCGGCGTTGGCCTCGTCGGTACCGACGCCCTCAACGTCGATGCGACGGCTGCCGGGACCGAGCACGCGCACGAAGCCCTGCTCGGCGCGGACGTGCTGATCGTCGAGAACCTGACCGGTCTCGACCGGCTGGAGGCAGGACGGCCTTACCGCTGTGCCTTCGTGCCGCTGCGCATCGAAGGCGGAGACGGTTCACCGATCCGCGCTTTCGCATGGTCGTGACCCTCACATATGGAGGCGACCGGGGGGTGCCGCTGACGGAGTGAGCGAAGCAGGGAGTGCCGTACGACGGGCGGGGGCACGGGCCCCTCGCCACCACGACGACCAGCTCAACGGGGGTTAGCGCATGGCGACACCATCAGACAGGAAGCCGGACGTCTTCGTCCGCAAGGCCAGCGGCCTGATCCGCACCGCCGGCACGTTCGACATCCTCGCCTACAACATCAACTTCACCAGCATCGGGCTGCTGCTGCTCTTCCTCTTCCTGCTCGGCCCGGCGTTCTACCCCGGGGCGAGCCTCGCGTGGGCGACGGTGATCTGCGTCGCCGCCATCCTGCCGCTCTCGCTCGTCTACGGGTATCTCGCCTCGGCCATGCCGCGCTCGGGCGGCGACTACGTCTACGTCAGCCGCGTCATGGGCCCGGCCATCGGCATGATGTCGAACTGGAACATGACGATGTGGTGGTTCTTCTACGGCGGCGTGCCCTCGGCGTTCCTCGCGCAGTTCGGCCTCGCCCCGTTCTTCCGCACCATGGGCATCTACACCGGCAACGAGACGCTCTTCGACATCGGCAACTGGTTCACCACGACCCACGGCACGTTCATCCTCGGCACGGTGCTGATCATCACGCTGATCGCCATCTTCTCGATCGGTACCAAGGCGTACTTCAGGGTCCAGAACGTCCTCATCCTCGTCGCCGTGGCGAGTACGGTGGTCACCATCGCCGTGTTCCTCGGCAGCTCGCAGGCCGAGACGATCGGCGCTTTCAACGAGCGTCTCTCCGGCATCTCCGGTCAGGCGGACCCGGCCGCGTACGTCGCCCAGTCGGCCCAGGACGGCGGCTTCGAGGGCCTCTCGCCCTTCTCTCTCTACTGGACGCTGCTCGTGATGACCTGGATCTACCTGAACCTGTCGTTCATGAGCTCGTCGGCCTACATCGGCAGCGAGGTGAAGAACGCGCGCAAGCTGCAGCTTTGGTCCATGCCGGCGACCGTGATCATCGTCGGCTTCGGCGTGCTGCTCAGCGTCTGGGCCGTGATCCGCTCGGTCGGCTACGAGTTCCTCGCCCAGCTCGGCTGGGCCGACCCGACGGGGCTCGGCCTCGACTCGGCGCCCACCTTCCAGGAACTCGCCGCGTTCGCCAGTGACAACACCGTGCTGGCCTTCGTCATCACCTTCGGCTTCATCTTCTGGAGCTACGCGTGGCTGCCGGGGCAGATCATGAACGGCTCGCGCAACATCTTCGCCTACTCGATCGACGGTCTGCTGCCGGGGTGGTTCAAGCAGGTCAACAAGAGCTTCCACACTCCCGTCAACTCGCTGGCGACCATGGGCGCCATGAGCATCATCGCCCTCGCCATCTACGTCTACACCGACCTCTTCGCCACCCTGGTCGGCATCTTCGGCTTCATCCTCAGCTTCATCACCATATCGATCGCCGCGGCCCTGCTGCCGTATCGCCTGCCCGACGTCTTCGAGACCTCGGCCGTGAACCAGCGCATCGCGGGGGTCCCCGTGATCACGATCGTCGGCCTGGTGAGCGCGGCGGCACAGGTCTTCATGGCCTGGGTCTTCCTCACCGACCCCAGCGCCGGCCTGAAGGGCAACCCCGAGATGATCGTCTTCAACCTCGTGGTCTTCGGCAGCGGGCTCGTCGTCTACTACGTCGCCAAGTTCGTGCAGGGGCGGCGCGGTGTCGACGTCGCCCTCAGCTTCAAGCAGGTCCCGGAGGAGTGAGTCGCTGAGATGGGTCTGTTCGGCAAGAAAGGCAAGGGCAAGGTCACGAAGCTGTTCTTCGTGACCGACGTCCACGGGTCGGAGACGACGTTCCGCAAGTTCGTCAACTCCGGCGCCTTCTACGGCGTCGACGTGCTCGTGCTCGGCGGCGACATCGCCGGCAAGATGGTGGTGCCGATCCTCGACCTGGGCTCGGGGCGCTACCGGGCGACGATCCAGTCGATCACCCACGAGCTTCAGGGGGACGACGAGGTTGCGGCCTTCGTGAAGCGGGCCGGCAAGCTCGGGACCTACACGACGGTCGTGACGGTCGACGAGTACGACGCCCTCGAGGCCGACGCGGCCCGCGTCGACACCCTCTATCACGAGCTGGCGACCGAGCGCATGGCCCGCTGGATCGAGTTCGCCGAGGAGCGGCTCGCCGGCAGCGGTATCCGCTGCTACATCACCGGCGGCAATGACGACGCGCCCGACATCCTCGAGCCGCTCACCACGCACGAGGGCGAGAACGTGGTCGCCTGCGAGGGCAAGGCGGTCACAATCGACGACGACGGGCACCTCATGCTCAGCACGGGGCTCAGCAACCCCACGCCGTGGGCCACGCCACGCGAGGTGCCGGACGAGGATCTGGCGGCGACGATCGAGGAGATCGTCGCCGGCCACGACGACTTCTCGCGGGCGATCTTCAACTTCCACGCGCCGCCCAAGGACAGCACGCTGGACACGGCGGCCGAGCTCGACTGGAGCACCGACCCGCCCAAGGTCGTGACCTCGGGCGGCACGCCTGTGATGTACGGGGCGGGGAGCGCCGCCGTGAGGGCGGCGATCGAGAAGCACCAGCCGCTGCTCTCGTTGCACGGCCACATCCACGAGTCGCGGGGGCAGACGACGATCGGCCGCACCGTGGCCGTGAACCCCGGCAGCGAGTACGGCGAGGGCCTGCTGCGCGGAGCCCTCGTGACGCTCGCCGGGGACCGGGTCGAGAACGTCCAGCTGACCTCGGGGTGACGGCGTTGGCCGGCAGCGGAGCGAGGGCGAACGGGGACGGGTCGACGATTGCACTGCCGCCTTGGTGCGGCGGCAGCCGCGGGCGCATTGTCGACCTGTCCCACCCGCTCACCGAGGCGACCCCGGTCTACCCCGGCGACCCGGAGCCGCGGATCTTCACGGCGACCACCGTCGGCGAGGACGGCTACAACCTGAGCCACGTGCACCTCGGCACGCAGACCGGCACGCATGTCGACGCGCCGTTCCACTTCCGTGACGACGGCGCGACCATCGATCGCGTACCGCTGGCGTTGACGGCGGGGCCGGGCGTCGTCGCGCCGGTCGCCGGCAAGACGGCCGGCGAGAGGATCACCCTCGACGACCTGGAGCCCCACCGCGGGCGACTGGCGCCCGGGTGCATCGTGCTCTTCTGCACGGGATGGTATCGGCACGCCGGCACGCCGGCGTTCTTCGAGCACCCCTACCTCGAGGCCGCCGTCGGCGAGGCGTTGCTCGAGGCCGGCGTCCGCACCCTGGCCATCGACACCCTGAACGCCGACTTCACCGGCGGCGACGACTTCCCGATCCACGACATGTTCGCCGCCGCCGGCGGGCTGATCGCCGAGAATCTCGCCGGCACGGAGGCGCTCACCCCCGGGGTCGAGCCTCTCCTGCTCCTCCTGCCCCTCAACCTCGTCGGCTGCGACGGCGCGCCGGTGCGCGCCGTCGCCTTCGAGCCGGTGCGATGAGCGGCCGCCACGAGCGCGTCCCCCCCGGTCCTTCCCCCTCGGTGCGCGCGTAGCGCCAGGGGCCGGCCGGCCCCGCAGAAGCGGCCGCCGGCTGGGCTTGCCCGCCCAGCCGGCCGCCGTCTCGGCCTTGGGCTGGCCCCAGTTGCTCTGTCGGCCGACCCGTCGGCCCAGCGGCACCTCAACGACCCTGCCCTCGGCCTTGGCTCTGCGAGACCCGACGGGGATCTCATCGGCCGCGGTGTGCTACCGCACGCGATTGCGTGTCGCAAGGTGTGCTGCAGCCCACCGCACCGTTATCATTGACCCCACGCGGCAGCACGACCGGGAGGGAGAGCGCGATGCACGATGGGCGTACCGACGATGCGTTGACGGTGCGCGAGCTCGTGCGCCAGTCGGATCTCGGCCTGGATGTGCTCGGCGGCGGCACGGGGCTCGATCGCGCGGTCGAGGCGGTGTACATCGGCGACCTCGACGACCCGACCCCGTGGATGGTCCAGGGCAGCCTGCTCCTCACCACAGGGCCCAAGCTCGAGGCCCAGCCCGAGACCGGCGCCCGCCTCGTTCACCTGCTGGCCGCCGCCGGTATGGTCGGGGTCGGGGTCGCCATCACGCCGCACGTGAGCGAGATCCCCGGGGCCATGGTCGCGGCGGCCGAGGAGGCAGGGCTGCCGCTGCTCAGGGTACCTCCGGGCACACCCTTCCGCCGGGTGACGAGCTATGTCTTCAACGCCCTTGCCTCACGCGACATGCATCGACTGCGGCGAAGTCTCGCCTTGCAGCAGAACCTCGTCGAGGTGCTGATCGCCGAGAAGAGCGTCGGTGGTCTGGTCGGCAGGCTGGGCGAACTGCTCGACGTCACTGCCGTGCTGCTCGACGCGGACGGGCGTGAGCTGGCTCGCTCCGGAGAGGCCGCGCGCCAAGGACCTGGCGACGGCCCGCGCGACCGGTCCGGCGACGCGCTGGTCCGCCTCGCGTGGTCGGCCTACCGACGCACCGTCCACGAGGGGCTGCCCCGCTCTGTCGTCCACGTCCGTGACCGCAACGTCGCCTTCCGCGAGGTGCACCTGCACGGCGCCGTCGAGCAGGTGCTCTTCGGGATCCCGGCCCACGACGGGCTCATCTCCGAGTTCTCCGACGCCGCGCTCTCGTTCGTCCAGCGACTGCTGGAGGCCGAGCTCGTCACGCTGCAGAGCGCCGGGCTGCTGCGGCGCCGCACACGCGCCGGGCTCCTGGAGATGCTGCTGCAGGGACGCGGCGACGCGGCCGAGCTCGGGGAGCGCCTGCGGCAGCACGGGATCGACCCCACCGAGGAGTGGCGCGTCGCCGCCTTCGAGGCCGTGGCGCCGGCGCCGGGGCCGAAGCCCGGCCAGCCGGCGGTGCAGAAGGTGATCGCCTTGCCTGACGAGGCCCTCAGCGCCGTCGACCACCTGCTCGAGGAGCGTCTCGCACCCTTCCTGAGCTGCCGCGAAGGAGAGCAGGTGCTCGTGCTCAGCCCGCTGGGTCCGCCGCCCGACGACCTCGAAGCCGCTCGCAGGCTGGTGGCGGAGATCGCGGAGGCCGTCTGTCTGCGGTTACACGTGCCCGCCGTCGCCGTCGGTCTGTCGGAGGCTCTCGCCGGCCTGGCGGCTGCCCCTCGCGCGGCCGGGCAGGCGCGCCTGGCTCTGACGCACATCGAGACCGAGGAGCCGGGGGCCGCCCGGGTGGTCGCCTTCGATGAACTCGGTGGCCGGTATCGCCTGCTCGAGAGCCTCCCCGACGAGCTTCTCGAGCAGCTCGTCCGCGGGGTCGTGGGCCGCCTGGAGGCGACGGACGAACGAGGGGGGAGCGACCTGGCGGCCACGCTCCACTGCTTCCTCGAGCACGGGTGCTCCACCGTCGAGACCGCGGACCGGCTGTATGTGCACCGCAACACGCTGCGCAAGCGGCTGGCACGCATCGAGGAGGTCACGGGGGTGTCCCTGGCGTCGACGGGGGGCCGCGTCGAGGCCTATCTCAGCGCCCGGGCGGCCGACGTTCTCGCGACGCGCCGACGCTGAGGAGGGCGGGGGCGCGCTCTCGAGCGCGCCCCCGCCCGGCCCATCTCAGCCGACCTTCGGCAGCGCCGCGATCGACTCGGCGATCGCCTCCTCCGGGTGGTCGTAGTCCTGGAGGTCGCCGGCGAGGAAGCTGTCGTACGAGGCCAGGTCGAGATGACCGTGGCCAGTCAGGTTGAAGAGGATGTTCCGCGGGGCGCCCTCCGCCTTGGCGGCGAGCGCCTCGTCGATGGCGGCGATGATGGCGTGCGCCGACTCAGGCGCCGGGACGATGCCCTCGGTCTGCACGAACAGGCGCGCCGCGTCGAACACCTTGGTCTGCCGCACCGCGCTGGCCTCGATGAGGCCCAGGTCGTAAGCGTGGCTGAGCAGGGGCGCCATGCCGTGGTAGCGCAGGCCGCCGGCGTGGATGCCGGCCGGGATGAAGTCGTGACCCAGCGTGTACATCTTCAGCAGCGGCGTCATCTTCGCCGTGTCGCCGAAGTCGTAGGCGAAGGTGCCCTTGGTGAACGACGGCGTGGCGGTCGGCTCGACGGCGAGGAAGCGGGTCTTGGTCTTGCCGGCGAGCTTCTCGCGCATGAAGGGGAAGGCGATGCCGGCGAAGCTCGAGCCGCCGCCCACGCAGCCCAGCACGACGTCCGGGTAGGCGTCGGCCATCTCCATCTGCTCTATGGCCTCTTCGCCGATCACGGTCTGGTGCAGCAGGACGTGGTTGAGCACGCTGCCCAGCGAGTACTTGGAGCCGGGGTGGGTGACGACGTCCTCGAGGGCCTCGGAGATGGCGATGCCGAGGCTGCCGCCGTTGTCCGGGTCCTCGGCGAGCAGCGTGCGCCCGTAAGCGGTGTGCTCGGTCGGGCTCGGGAAGACCTCGGCGCCGTAGAGCTGCATGAGCGTGCGCCGGTAGGGCTTCTGATGGTAGCTGACCTTCACCATGTAGACGGTGAGGTCCATGCCGAACATGTGGCAGGCCATCGCCAAGGCGCTGCCCCACTGCCCGGCCCCGGTCTCCGTCGCGATGCGCGTGATTCCCTCTTGCTTGTTGTAGTAGGCCTGCGCCACCGCCGTGTTCGACTTGTGCGAGCCGGCGGGGCTGACGCCCTCGTACTTGAAGAAGATCCTGGCCGGCGTGTCGAGCGCTTTCTCGAGGCCGGTGGCGCGGATCAGCGGCGTCGGTCTCCAGATGCGGTAGATGTCGCGGACCTCGTCGGGGATCGCGATGTAGCGCTCGGGAGACATCTCCTGCTCGAGCAGGCCCATGGGGAAGATCGGCGCCAGGTCCTCGGGACCGGCGGGCTGGCCCGTGGCCGGGTTGAGCGGCGGGGCCGGCGGCTCGGGGAGATCCGCCACGACGTTGTACCAGGTCTTCGGGATCCTCTCTTCGTCGAGAAGGAACTTCTTCTTCATGACGCACCTCCTTTGCTGGTTCGCTTCACGGCGCCTGGTCGCGCCGTACGGTCGGATGAGCTGGCGCGTGATGCGGGCGCACCTGTGCCCGGGTGGGAAGAGGGGTGCCCTGCGGAACGAGGGTGTGGAGAGTCAGGCGCGCGGGGCGCGCCAGAGCCAGCAGCGCCAGCTGCGGGTGGTGCTCGGTGTGGCGCCGGGGCTCGTCATCGTGGCGCGGATTGTACCACGGGCTGTCAACGGTGCGGTGCGAGGGCGTCGCCCGGCCGGGCGATGGGTGCGGGCTCAGGCGTCGCAAGATCGGGCGCTGACCGCGGGGCTCAGGCGTCGCCGGCGATCTCTTCGAGGGCCGCCGCCGCGGGGTCGATGCGGTCGCGCAGCGGGTAGGGCGAGCCCGGCTGGGCGAAGAGGAATCCTTGGGCGTAGGGCACCTCGAGTTCGCGGAGGGCGTCGAGCTCCTCACGGGTCTCGACGCCCTCCGCGATCAGCTCGATGCCGGCGTCGCGGCAGAAGGCGCCGAGCGTACGCACCATCTTCTGCTTGACCAACGACCGTTCGAGGTTGCGCGTGAGGCTGATGTCGAGCTTGATGTAGTCGGGCTCGGTCTCGACGATGGTCTGCAGACCCGAGTAGCCCGAGCCCGCGTCGTCGACCGCGACCCGGAACCCGTGGGCGCGGAGTCGGGCGATCACCGTGCGGCAGTGGTCGAAGTCGTCGATCACGCTCTTCTCGGTGATCTCGAGGACCGTCGCCGCGCGCAGCGTCTCCGGCAGCTCGGCGATGTACTCGTCGATGGCGACCTCGCTGAGGGTGCGGAACAGAGCCCCGGGGTCGATATTGACGAAGCGCAGGATCTGCGCCGGCAGAGTCGCGCTGCTGCGCGCCGCGGTCTGGCGGCAGAGGCGGTCGAGCTCGGTCAGGCGGTCGGCGCCGCGAGCCACGTCGAAGAGCGCGTCGGCGGAGTGCAGGTCGCTCTCCAAGGGCCCGCGAGCGAGGAGCTCGTAGCCGACGACGACGTAGTCCCGGAGGCGCACGACCGGCTGGTAGACGCAGCTCACCTGCTGCGCGGTGAGGATGCGGTCGAGCTCCCCCCGCAGCCGGTCGCGCAGCTCGCTGCGCTCGCTCTCGATGCGGGTCGTCGCCTCGGCGATGGCTTGCAGGAGCGCCCGCCTGAAGCGCACCTTGGGCGAGCGTGCCAGGCGGGCGTAGCCCACGAAGACGTCGATGTTCATGAGCAGCCGGCCCTCGAGCTCGTGCTCGAGGTCGCGCAGCAGGCGCTCCTCGAGGCGGCGTTTGATGGCGAGCAGGTCGCGGTCGTCGACGGTCGCCTGGTCGCGAGCCGGCGAGAGCACGATGAGGAAGGCGTTGCCGAGGCTCGAGACGGAGACGTAGTCGTCGCCACGGAGCAGCTCGCCGCGGGCAGAGAGAAGCCGCTGGCCGATCACGCGGAACACCTCGTCGACCACCTCGAAACCCTGGAGGTGCTCGAGGGCGTAGACGCCGTCGAGCGACACGTAGATGATGCCGAGCTGCGGGTGGTCGGCGAGCACGCGCTGCATCTCGACCTGTACGTTGGCGAGGGTCGGCAGGCCGGTGATCTCGTCGTAGTAGACCGACGCGTCGCGGAGCACGTTGCGCACCGTCTGCAGCAGGTGGTCGACGCGGAACGGCTTGGTGACGAACCCGGTGGCGCCGCAGCGGCTCGCCTCCATCATGTCGGGGAGGTCGGCCTTTGCGGTGAGGATGACGACGGGGATGTCCTTCGTGTAGCCGAACTGGAGCTCGCGGCAGACGCGGTAGCCGTCCATGCCCGGCATCATGAGGTCGAGCAGGACGAGGTGAGGGCGCTCGGTGTAGGCGAGCTCGAGGCCGCGCTCGCCGTCGGCGGCGGTCAGGACCTCGTAGTCCTGCGCCTCCAGCACGCCTCGCACCGTCTCGGTGAGATCCCGGTCGTCGTCGATGACGAGGATCCGGATCTTCTCGGGCGCCACGGCCCCTCCGTCGCCCTCGCGGTGCGCCGCCGCGGTCGGCGGCGCCCCCGTGCGGCGAAGCCTATGCCATACTTGTGCCGTGGGCCAGAGGGTGATGACGTGAAGCGGTACCATCCGACGCCGCCGTCCGAGGCGCCGCGCTTCGCCGGTGTCGCCACGTTCCTGCGCTTGCCGCACGTGACCGAACCGGCCGACGTCGACGTCGCCGTCGTCGGGCTTCCCCTGGACACGGGGGTGAGTGTGCGGGCCGGGGCGAGGTTCGGGCCGAAGGCCGTGCGCGAAGCGGCGCTCGGTCTGCGGCCCGAGTACAACCCGGCTCAGCGTGTCGCCCTCTTCGAGCGCCTCTCCGTGGTCGACTGGGGTGACGCCGGCGTCGTGCCGGGCTTCGTCGACCGCTCGCTGGAGCGTCTCGAGGCGGCGCTGGCGCCGCTTCACGCCGCCGGCGTCGTGCCGCTCGGCCTCGGGGGAGACCACACCGTCACGCTGGCCGAGCTGCGGGTCGCCGCGCGCCGCCACGGGCCGCTCGCTCTCGTCCACTTCGACGCCCACGGCGACACGCTCGACCAGTACCGCGGCGAGCGCTACGCCCACGCGACCGTCGTGCGACGCGCCGTCGAAGAGGGACTCGTCGACCCGGCGCGCTCGACGCAGCTCGGGTTGCGCGGCGGGCTGTCCGGGCCCGGTGAGTACGACGAGGCTCGCGCCCTCGGCTTCGAGATCGTGCCCTGGCTCGACCTCGCGCAGCTGGGCACGGGTGTCGTCGAGATGGCGGTCGAGCGCGCGGCCGGCAAGGCGTTTCTCACCTTCGACCTCGGTTTCGTCGACCCCGCCTTCGCGCCCGGGGTAGGTGTGCCCGAGGTCGGCGGTCCCTCCTCGATGCAGGCCCTGGCGCTGCTGCGCGGCTGTCGCGGCCTCGACCTCGCCGGCGCCGACGTCGTCGAGGTCGTCCCCGACCTCGACGTCTCGCAGCTCACGGCCGCACTCGCCGCCACCGTGGCGTGGGAGATCCTCGGCCTCATGGCCTGCGGACGATGAGACGCCGTCTGCGCGTCGCCTGCGTGCAGATGAACACGCGCGCCGACGTGGCCGCGAACGTGGCGGCGGCGACGGCCCGCGTCGAGACGGCCGTCAGCGCCGGCGCGCGACTCGTCGCCTTGCCCGAGACCTGGGCCTACAAGGGGCCCGGCGCCGGCATCCGAGAGCACGCCGAGCCGCTCGACGGTCCCAGCAACGGCGCCCTCGCGGCACTCGCCGCCCGGCACGAGGTCTACATCCTCGCCGGCTCGCACTACGAGACCCCGCCGCGCGAGAGCGACACCGCGCACGCGAACGCCCAGGCCGTCACCTCTGAAGCCGCCGCGGACCGGGTCTACAACACCTCGGTGCTCTTTGGCCCCGATGGCGCAGCACGCGCCGTGTATCGCAAGATCCACCTCTTCGATGCCGTGTCGGACGGCAGGAGCTATCGCGAGAGCGACGACCTGCTGCCCGGCGACGCGCTCGTGACGGCCGAGGTCGACGGCTTCACCGTGGGCCTCACGATCTGCTACGACCTGCGCTTCCCCGAGCTCTATCGCGCCCTGGCCCTGCGCGGCGCCGAGGTGCTGCTGGTGCCGGCGGCGTTCACCGCGTTCACCGGCCTTGCCCACTGGGAGGTGCTGCTGCGCGCGCGGGCGATCGAGAACGGGTGCTTCGTGGTGGCTCCGGACCAGGTCGGGGAGCACCTGCCGGGGCGCACCTGCTTCGGCCACAGCATGATCGTCGACCCGTGGGGGGCGAAGCTTGCCGAGGTCGAGTCGGGAGAGGGCGTCTGCGTGGCCGAGCTCGACCTGGCGCGGCTCGAGGACGTGCGTGCTCAGCTGCCCTCGCTCGCGGGGCGTCGGCCCGACGTGTACGGGTGAGGGCGGGGCTGCAGGGGTGAGGCCTCGGTCTGAGGCCCTCCGGCGTCTCAGCCGGTAGAGGCGCGCGGGCGGGCCCGCACGAAGGCCACCACGATACCGACGACGAGACCCGCCAGGGCGCCAGCGGCGACGTTGAGTGCCAGCGCGTCGTGGGTGGGCTCGTCGGGCACGGCGGCCTCGTGGATGAGGCGTGGCTGCTCGGTCGTCTCGGAGACCTGGAGCATGAGCTGGAGCTTCTGCAGGGCGGCGAGCAGTGTCTGCTGCTCGGTCGCCGCCGCCTGGACGACGGCGAGGTAGGGCGCCGCGGCGACCGCTGCATCGGTGCCGCCGCCCGGGAGGGCGTCGAGGGCCTTCTCGGCCTGCCGCGAGCGCGCACGGCTCGAGTCGAGGGCCTCCTGGATCTCGGCCTCCTGGGCCTGGAGGAGGGACGCGCGCTTGGCGCTCGTCGGAGAGATGCGGGCGAGCAGCGCGTCGGCTAGGCCGTTGGCGGCGTCGGCGGCGAGCTGCGGGTCGGCGTCGGTCACCGTGATGACGACGAAGTTGACGATCGACGACGTGGTGCGCACGGTCTGCGAGGGCGTGTCGAGGCTGGTCTCGCGGCGCAGGCGCGCCGCCGTCATGCCGCCGCCGACCTCGTCGGCGACCTCCTGGAGCAGTGCGTCGCTCTCGAGCAGCTGCCCTGCGGCGCGCACGTTGGAGGTGAGGCCGGAGATGACGTTGCCGTTGGCGTCGGTGGTCTGCCCGACGTAGACCGACGCGCTGGCGCCGTACGTGTCGGCTGAGAGCAGCGTGAACACCGCGGCGCCGACGGCGCCGACGGCGACGAGCAGGACGATGACCCACCAGCCGCGACGGAGCGCCCCGGTGACTGAGGCGACGCGCGGCTCGCGATGGGCGGCGGCGGGCGCGACCGTGTCGGCGGCTGTCGGCGTGCCGGAGGTCGAGGAGTCGTCGGGGGTCGTCATCACCCGCTCATACTACCGTACGGGCGCGGTACCCGCAGACAGGGTCTCCCGAGGCCCGCTCGCCGGGGAGAGCGACGGGCGCGCGAGCTCGAGCGGCCTGGTCCTCGGGACCTCAGGAGTCGGCCACCCCGCCCAACAGCCCCTCTTCGGGCAGGGGCGAGCGGTAGAGCGGGAAGTAGTCGCAGTCGATGATCTCGCCCTGCTCGAGGCGGCGCTCCTCGGCCCGCGCGTACTCTTCGAAGAGGTAGACTGCGCGCCCCACGGGTCGCGGCGCCCGGAGGGGCGAGAAGCCGGCCTTGAAGCGGAACCACTCGTCCTCGCCGCGGTACCCCCCGCCCAGGTCGAGCGCCCGGGCGCCGAGGCCGCAGGCCCACTGCATGGCCTCGAAGAGGAGCAGGTTCATCGGTCGCAGGTGGGCGTGCCGCCGGTCGGCGGCGGCGAGGTGGAGGTGGATGAAGTCCGGGCTGCGCAGGAACAGGGCGCCCGCCATCAACTCGTCGCCGAGGCGCACCCCGAAGAGCGCCTGGTGGCTGCCGAGCATCTCGCGGGCCTGCAGGAAGTGCGCCGCGTCGTAACGAGCGCCCGGGAGGGCGCGGCGCCGCGTGGCGTTGTCGAGGTACAGGTCGCCGACGCGTTCGTAGGCGGCGGCCGAAGTCTCGACGTGACAGGTCAGCCCGGCGTCGCGCGCCGCGCGCACGTTCTTGCGCGCCGTGGCACTGAACGTGTCGATGAGGCGGCAGCCGCCCTGGTCGAGGCGCGCCCAGACGATCTGCCCGGTCTCCTCGATCTCGAGATGGCGCTGCAGTATGAGACGCGTCTCGAGGAGCGGGTGAAAGCGGATGAACTCGCTGACGACGCGCCGCTCGCGGCACCAACGCTCGAAGGCGGCGCGGAAGTCGGCGACGGTCTCCTCGGACGTGCCGTGGGGGCCGAGCGGGCCGCCGAAGCCGGGCGGCGTCGTGACGTCGTAGAGACCGGCGAAGTCCGTGCCGAGATAGGGGATCTGCTCGAGGTCGCGGAGGAGGAAGGGGTAGAGGACGGCGCCCTGGTCGTCGCGGTAGAGGGCGCCGAGGGCGCGGCCTTCGCCGCGGCGCTGCCAGAGCAGCAGCCAGCTGCTGAGCCAGAACACGTCGCGCTGGCGCGGCGAGAGCTGCGCCAAGGCGACGTCCCAGTCGCGGCCGCGCTCGTCGAGCGCGAGGATGTCGAGTCGTCCGTTCATCGTCTGCCGTGCTCGCTTCGTACCCGCTGGAGCACCGCAAGGTACCTGCGCGCCAGTTCACGGCGGTCGAACCGCGCGAGGACGTGGCGGCGGCCGTTCTCACCCATGCGCCGCGCCGTCTCCGGATCGGCGGCCAGGCGCTCGATGCCGGCGACGAGCCCGGCGTCGTCCTCGGGCGCGAAGGCGATGCCACAGCCGGCCTCCTCGACGAGGCGACGCGCGTGGCCCTCGAAGCCGAGGAGGATGGGCCGCTCCATGGCCGCGTCCTCGAAGAGCTTCGACGGCAGGATCGTGGCGAAGAGCTCGTCGCGGCGGAAGTGCACGAGGCAGGCGTCGCCGGCGGCGAGGATGTCGGGGAGCGTGTGGCGCGGGACGAGCCCGGTGAAGAGGACGTTCTCCAGCCCCTGTGCGCGTACCGACTCCTCGAGCTCGGCGCGCACCGCCCCGTCGCCGACGAGGAGGAAGCGGACGTCGTCGCGGCCCGCCTCCTTCAGACGGTGCGCCGCGCGCAGGGCCACGTCGAGGCCGCTGGCCATGCCGATGGTGCCGGCGAAGACGACGACGAAGGCATCGGCGGGCAGGCCGAGGCGGGCGCGCACCGCCGGGTCGGCGGGGCGCGGCGTGAAGAGGTCGGTGTCGACGCCGTTGGTGATGACGTCGACCTTCGATGCCGGCACGCCGCGTGCGACGAGCTGGTCGCGGTAGCCGTCGCCGACCGCGACGATGTGGTCGGCGCTGCGGTAGAGGGCGCGCTCGAGCAGCTCGAGCGCGCCCACGATGCGGCCCGGCGGCAGGGCGCCGACGGCGGTGATCGACGCCGGCCAGAGGTCGCGGATCTCGAGCACGAAGGGCACGCGGCGGGACAGCGCCGCCGGGGCGCCGGCCCAGCCGGCGAAGAACTGCGGCGAGGTCGCGACCACGAGGTCGACGTCGCGCACGAGCGGTGCGGCCAGCGTCGCACTGCCGAAGTAGGAGAGGAAGTTGAGGCCGCGCCGTAGGCGGCCGCTGTTGGCGGCGAGGTAGGTCCAGACGCGCACGACACGGACACCGTCGATCCACTCCTGTTGCAGGGGCCGGTTGCGGTAGCCCTCGTAGACGACGCCGGCCGGCACGTTGGGGGCGCAGGTGAGCACCGTGACGCGGTGGCCGAGCCGCACCCACTCGCGGCTCATCGCGTGCACACGCGCCGCCGGGGCGTTGTTCTCGGGCACGAAGTAGTGGCTGAGGAAGAGGATGTGCACGGTGGCCGGCCGTCCCTTCAGACGTCCCAGAAGACCTGGTCGTAGTAGCGGATCGTGCGCCGTGACGGCCGCACCCGTGCCTGCGCCGCGGCGATGGCAGCGGCGTCGAGCTCGCCGAGGGCGTACTTGAGGCCGAGGTACGGGAGTATGAAGTCCTCCTGGTAGACGAAGGTCGAGACCCGCGGGTTGATCTCGAGCAGGCGGTCGCCGATGAACTGGACGTTGACGAACCAGTCGAGGCCGAGAGCGCGGCAGGCGTGGGCCGCGGTCGCGACGAGATCCGGGCGCTCGACGGTACGGAAGGCCATGGCGACCCCGGTCTCGACGCGCTCGCGGGTCTTCGTCTGGTGGAGGATGAGCTCGCCGCCGTCGACGAGCGCGTCGACCGTGAACTCGGGGCCGTCGAGGTACTCCATGAGGAGCAGCCGCGGGAAGGGCTCGACCCCGCGGAAGAGGTCGACGAACTCGTCGAGCGTCATGGCGCGGCTGAGCGGTCGCGCGTGCAGGAGCTGGCGTACGCGGTCGACGTCGGCGGAGAGTACGCGGAAGCCGCGCGACCCCTTGGCCACGGGCGGCTTGAAGCAGACCGGCACACCGGGGTAGCCGAGCTCCGCGCAGCCGGCGACGAACTCCTCGAGACTCGCCGGCTGCAGGGTGCGCGGCCGCGGCACCGGGAGCCCCTCGAGCGCGGCGGCCATCTCCGCTTTGTCGTTGCAGAGGTCGATGGCCTTCGGCTCGGCGACGAGGACGCGCGCGCCGTGGCGCTCGAGGGCCGCGCGGTGCCGCCCGACCGGGCCGACCTCGGCCGACGACTGCACGAAGACGATGTCGGGCCGCGCCCGCGCCACGACCTCCTCGAGCGCCCCCGCGTACTCGTCGCTCGAGCCTGCGGGCACTGGCGTGAACTCGTCGCACATGAAGCGACCGATGGCCTCGTCACGCATGTCGACGCCGTGGATCACGATCTCCCGTTCGCCGTTCGCCTTGAGCATGCGGATGAGCGTGGAGGCGCCCGGGCAGCCGACCGCGGTGAGGACCAGCTTCAGGGGATGGAGCGTCATGACGGCAGGCCCGGACGCCGTCGCTAGAGGATCAGCCGGTAGACCTCGAAGACCTCGGCGTGGTCGAGGCCCACGTCGATGCCGCGGGTGAGCGAGATGTTGCGGATATAGTCCTCGCGCGTGTAGTTGCGGTGGCCCTGGCTCTCGTAGCAGGCCAGGGCCTTGACCTTCTTCTCGACGTGGCGGCTCTCGAGGCGCACGTACGCCTGGTGGTTGAAGTTGATGTTGTTCCAGGGGATCTCGTAGGCCATGACCGTGGTGCGCTTGAAGGCGCGAAGGCCCTCCTCGGCCACCGTCTTGTGGTCCTGGTGGAGGTCGATGAGGGCCGGCATCAGTACGCAGTCGGGGCGGAGCTCCTGCTGGAGGACGATCATCTCCTCGAGGATCTCCTGGCGCACGGTCGGGAAGGTGCGGACCTCGAAATCGTAGACCTTGAGGTCGGACTCGGGGATGCCGAGCACACCGGTGGCCGCGCGCACCTCGCGCTTGAGGACGTCTTTGGGGAAGCCCTCGGGGACGCTCTTGGCGGCGGTGCTGAAGGCGGCGTAGGTGACACGCGCCCCGCCCTCGATGAGGCGCGCCATGGTGCCGCCGCAGCCGAACTCGCCATCGTCGGTATGTGGCGCCAGGACGAGCACGTTGGTGTACCGCTCGATGGTCATGGGCTTGCGACTCCCCTCGTCAGCTCGGCGTAGAAGTCTACCAGACGACCCTCGACGACCTCCCAGGAGTAGCGCTCGCGAACGGCGCGGCGGCCACGCTCACCCATCGGCGCGACGGCGTCGCGGTCCATGGTCAGCTGCCGGACGCCGCGCAGGTGGCCCTCGACCGTCGGCGGCACCGTGAGGCCGCAGCGCTCCTCGCGCACCAGCTCGCTGCGCCCGGGGAGGTCGGAGACCAGCGCCGCGAGCCCGACCGCCAGGCCCTCGTAGAGCTTCGTCGCGACGGTCGGCAGGGCGTACTGCGAGGTCTGTTGCGCCGGCACCCAGACGACCTCGGCGGCGGCGAGTACGCCGGGCACGTCGGCGGGCGGCACGCGGCCGAGGAGGCGCACGGCGCCGGCGAGCTCGCCGGCGACGCGGGCCTCCACCTCGCGGCCCCACCGGGGGTCGGCGAACGTGCCCCCGAGGTACAGGACGGCGCGATCGCCGACCTGTGCCATGACGTCCAGCATCACGCCGCAGCCGCGCCCCTTCGAGAGGCTGCCGACGTAGACGAGCTTGAGACGCTCGTCGGCGAGGTCGGGCCGCGGCCGGGGGTCGGCGAAGCGCGCGAAGCGCGGGTAGTTGGGCAGCGTTGTGCGCAGCGCCGGGCGCTGCCCCAGGGCCTCCATCTGGGCCTCCGTCACCGTGACCACGCCGTCGGCCAGGGCGGCCAGCGCTCTCTGGCCGACGGCCGCGGCGCCCGAGGCGGCGGGCCGGACCGGCGCCGGGATGTAGTGCTTGGCGGCGATCTGCTGCGGCACGTACTCGTGCATGTCGTAGACGAGCCGCGGCACGAGCGGCCGCAGGGCAGGGAAGAGCGCGAGCAGCTCGGGGTCGTGGACGTGGACGACGGCGGGCCGCAGCTCGCGCACCGCCCTGAGGATCGCCGGCGTGTGGAGCGCGCGCCGCGCGCGCGGCCGCGCCGGCAGCGGCAGGTGCAGCACGCCGTGGGCGTCGAAGCCGCTCTCGTCCCCGGGGGCCATGTACGCGACCTGGTGGCCGGCCTCGACGAGCGTGCGGCACTCGCGCTCGTGGATGCGGGGGTCGTCCGGCCGGTGGACGACCGACAGCTGCAGCACGCGGGTCACGGGGCCGCTCCCGGGGCGCCGAACGGCGGGGCGCCGGAGGGCCCGGCGGTCGCCGGCGTGAGGCCGGCGCGCGGTGCGACCGTGCAGCCGCCGGCGCAGGGCGGCGGCGCGATGCCGGCCGAGAAGACGTGCTCGCCGAGGGCGCGCCGCCAGCGGTCGACGACGGCCCCGCCAGCCCCCGCCGTGCCGCCGCCGGCCAGCACCCAGTCGACGAGTCGCCAGTAGACCTCGTCGTAGCCCTCGGCGGCGCGCCGGTCGAAGCGCATGTTGTGCCACAGGAGGGCGACCGCCCCGCCGCTCTCGCGCACGCGCTCGAGGACGGCGCGCGCGGCCCCCTCGGCGGCCGGCGCCGTCATTGCCCGGTACTGAGGCTGGTGCAGGGTCGTGTCCATGATCGCCAGGGGCAGCTCCACGAGGCGCAGGGGGCGCTCCTCGGCCAGCAGGTACGGGTGGAACGGCAGGGCGGTGCCGCAGCGGAAGCCCTCGTGCTCGGCGAAGGCGAGGCTGGAGTCGTAGTCGAG
>JAFGAW010000174.1 GCA_016933475.1 Thermoleophilia bacterium | reverse complement strand
GTCGGCGGCACCTACGCCTGCACATACACCCTCGACGGCGCCGCGCAGGAAGAGATCGAGCTGCCCGTCGACGGCGGCGGCAGCGAGGTCGTCGGCCTGCCGCTGCCGGCCGATCTCGCCCCAGGCCAGCACACCGCGACCGTCGGCGACACGACCATCACGTTCAGGGCCCTGCGGCCGGCCAAGTTCGTCATCGAGTGGTTCGATGTATACCCGACCATGCTCAAGGTCGGCGAGCGGGTCAAGGTGTACGCGAACGTCACGAACACGGGCGAGGTACCGGGCACGTTCGACGGCGAGCTGCTCGTCGACGGCAAGGTCGAGGAGGCGAAGCCCGGCGAGATCCAGCCCGGCGAGATGCTGAAGCTCGAGTACACCGTCAAGCTCAAGGCCGCCGGCAAACACCAGGTGAAGGTCGCGAGCAAGCGGCAGAAGGTGATCGTCGTCAAGCCCGTCCGCTTCAAGAACGGGCACGTCATCGCCCGCGACATGAGCAGCGGCAACGGTCAGCTCGAGCTGCTCAACAAGAAGGGCAAGGACGACGCCGTGCTGGTGCTCACCTCGACCTCGTCGCGCAAGCCGCTGCTGGCCGTCTACGTGCGCGGCGGCGCGAACGCGACCGTCACCGGCATCCCCGACGGCAGGTACAGGGTGCACGTCAGCTACGGGCGCGACTGGAACTGGTACATGGGCGACTTCCTCACCTCGACCGAGCGCATCCGCTTCGAGGACGTCCTCGAGTTCACGACGAAGTCGTGGACGTCGTCCTGGTCCGACGCCTTCTACGTCTACTCGCAGCAGAACTACCAGTACAGCGGCTGGACGCTCACGCTGTACAGCTCCGAAGGCGGCACGGCCAAGGTCGACTCGCTGACCGCCGACCAGTTCCCCAAGGTGGAGTGAGCGCCGGCGGGCATCGCGTTCGCACGCCAAGTCGCAGATGTTGAGCCGCGCGCCTGTTCGGCGTAGGCTGCCCGCACGCACGTGCACACATCTCTGAGGGGGGACCATGCACACCACCGCGCACAGCCCACGCACGCGTCCGCGCACGACCAGGCACGGACGGACCACGCCTCCACCCGCGACCCCACACCGCTGGCTCGCGCTCCTCCTGCTGACGGCGCTTCTGATGCTGGCGATGGCGCTGGCGGCGCCGCTCGCCGCCGCCGCGCCGCCACTCCCGCCGCTGCCCGCCGACATCGGCGAGAGCGCCCACACCTACGTCGACGCGCTCTCGCGCATCACCAACCCGGACGGCACCTACACCGGCCTCCTGCGCGTCGCCGGCACCGAGGGTGAGTACGAGGCCGCGCTCAAGGTGGCGGGCTGGTTCACCGAGGCGGGCTACCTGCCAGTGCTGCAGCCGTTCAACTACAAGCGCGACGGCGTCGCCTACGCGAGCCAGAACGTCGTCGCCTGGCGGCCGGCCGACGTCAAGGGCGCGAAGAAGAAGAGCGCCGCAGCGAGGCCGCTGGTCATCGTCGGCGCCCACTACGACGCCGTCAAGGCCGGCCAGGGCGCCGACGACAACGCCTCCGGCGTCGGCGTCATGCTCGAGGTCGCCGAGCGCGTGGCCGACCTGCGGCTCCCGTACGACCTCGTCTTCGTCGCCTTCGGCGCCGAGGAGGTCGGCCTCATCGGCTCCAACCGCTACTCGCGCTCGCTGCCCAAGGCCGACAAGGACCGTGCCATCGTCATGATCAACCTCGACTCGGTGCTCGTCGGCGACAAGCTCTACGTCTACTCGGGCACCAACGGCTGGACCTGGGCGCGCACCGTGATGCTCGAGCTCGCCGCGTTGCGCGGCCTGCCGATCGAGACGCAGATGGGGCTGAACCACAAATACCCGGCGGGCACCACGCCCAACGGCTTCAGCGACTACACCGCGTTCAACCAGATCGACATCCCGATCGCCGCCTTCGAGTCGACCAACTGGGAGATCGGCGAGCTCGACGGCTACACGCAGACCGAGGAGTACGGCTCCTTCTGGCACACGCCCTGGGACACGCTCGAGATGATCGAGTTCCTCTACCCGGAGCGCCCCATGGAGCGCCTGAGCGCCTTCACCACCGTCATTCACGACTTCCTCACGACGCTCGACCCGAAAACGATCGACGTGACCGAGTCGATCGAGCTCGAGCCGGCGGTGCCGGAGACGGCCGCGCTCTGACCGGATGACCTTCATGGCCGCTCGCGAGCTGGCCGGACAGTGACCGCGTGATGACCGCGGCCGCAACCGAGCCGGCCGAACACTGACCGCGTGATGACCGCGGCCGGAACCGAGCCGGCCGAACGGTGACCGCGTGATGACCGCGGCCGGACCCGAGACGGCCGCAGGGCCCGGCAGGCGATCGGGCCCGAGGCGGCCGCGGGGCTCGCACGCGGCCGGGCCCGAGGCGGCCGCGTGGCTCGCAGGCGGCCGGACCCGTCCGGGTCCGGCCGCCTGCCGGGGTGCCTGCGGGCGCAGTCATCGAAAGCGCGAACGTCAACCCGTCGCTGCGACGTTTCCCGCGATCGTCCACCCCAGAGGACGACGCCTTTCGCCCTCATCTCGGCTCGATTCCGCGGTCACGCGTCATGCTCCGAGACGCCAAGGTCCGGGACCCCACCGGTGTGACCGAATGTCGTTCCCTTCGGGGCAATTCCGGTTCCGGCCGGTCAGCGAGAGCACTAACGTCGACGCGCAGATTGAACCATCCCGCGCACGTCAACCGCGCTCCTCGACGCCTTCAGTCACTTCAGCGCGTCGATTCCGCGTGCGATCCACGCCACCAAAGGCGCCATCGAGCCCACGCCGAATCCCGCGACGCCGCGGCTACGAGCTTTGGCGTCGGCGGTCTCCGACGGGGGGCGCCGGCGTTCACTCGTGGCGCGTCGACGGCATCCGCCCATTGGCCGGCGCCGCGACAGCGCAAGTCAGCCGCGAGATCCCGGCAGCAATACCGCGTATCGAGCAGGCAAAGGGGGTGGTCGATCGCGGTAGCAGGCGTGCGCCGGGTTGACGTTCGCGCTTTCGATGACACCCCCGGACCCCAGTCCCCCGCCCCGGACCCCAGTCCCCCGTCGCGGGCCCCAGTCCCCCGTCGCGGGCCCCAGTCCCCCGTCGCGGGCCCCAGTCCCCCGTCGCGGGCCCCAGTCCCCCGTCGCGGGCCCCGGGTCCCGCCTCACTCGCCGCGAGCCCTCCGCCTGCGAAACGTCACGAGACCCCGTCCCCTCTGCTCCACTTCGCCGCAAGCCGAGCTGCCTCTTCCCCGGCCTCCCGCCGCGCTGCCCCCTCTGCCTCCCGCCGCGCCCGCCGTTGACACGGTCCTACAATCCGATTGGACCACAGGACGGCGCCCACGCCCCGTGGGCGCCCGCGGCAAAGGGG